>NZ_AP023439.1:4113810-4427191 GCF_014701095.1 Streptomyces tuirus
GCTGGTGTGCCAGGAGCGGTGGGCTGCCGCGATGGGCGGGGTGCCGGGTTGAGGGCCTATGAGCGGACGGCCGGCGAGCGCGGTGACCTGCTCGCGGGCAGTCGGGCTGCGGCCGATGAATTGCCGAGAGACCAGGATGCGGTGGCCGTCGCCTATGCCGAGGACGCCCTTGTCGAAGAGTTTGTGGTGCAGCGAGCACAGGCACAGTCCGTTGTCGACGTCGTCCGGGCCGTCGAACGCCCACCAGCGCACGTGTGCGGCCTCCAGCCCGACGGGCGCCGTGGCGATCATCCCGTCGTAGCCGCAGAAGGCGCACTGGTACTCGTACGCGGTCAGGACCATCTCCCGCATCCGTCGGTTTCGAAGCCGTCGCCCGGGTGTTGCCAGGGCATCGGTCTCCGCCAGTTCCAGTTCCAGGCCCACCGCGTCGCATAGGTCTTGGTGCAGCGACGCCGGAAAGTGCAGATCCAGCAGCACCCTCGCCATGCGGCCGAGAAGGGACGGTTCCCGCCGCAGCGCCACCTGAAGGTCCGGGGCCAGCCGCCCAGTGGCTCGGCTGGCCCGGAGCTCCCGCACCCCGGTGCCCGGGCTGCTGGCGCCGTGCTCGGTCCGCACTTCCCACACTCCGTCGCTGACCAGATGGTGGAAGGGATAGGCGGGCGTGGTCGCGCGCGGCGGACCGTACTCCACCAGCAGTTGCTTCAGATCCGACTCCACCGCGCTGTACGGCAACTCGTCCGCGGCATCCGCCTGAAAACGGCCCAGCGCGTACAGCAGCAGCAACGGCTTGTGCGGCGCCCGCACCCCGTCTCGGCTCCACTGCCTCAGCTTCGCGGCACGCTCCAGCCAGTCCATGACGGTGATCGTAGTGACGCTTTGCCGCACATCATGCTGTCGGGGCCACAACTCCTCCTGCGCGCGCGGCAGGCGCACCGGCTTCGCCCACGTGCCGCCCGGCCCGCCATTCCAGTGCCTGGGGCTCTTCGGTGAACTCGATCAGATGTTGTCCTGCGAACCGTTGAAGCGCGTCCCGCACCTCCGCCAGGGTGGCATAGAAGAACTCCTTGCGGCTGTTGACCTGGTTGACCCGCCGGGAGGCGAACTGCCGGTGGAGTTCCGTCTCCAGGCCGACCGCGTCCTTGCCGACGAGCACTGGGCGTACCGCGCGAGTGTGGAGGCTGTTCGCGTGGGTGGCACCGTGGCGGGTCTGGCTGGGCCCCTTCTTCCTGAGCATGGTCACCAAGCCCCGGTTCCTGAGCGCGCGAGCCGTGGCGGCGAGCTCGGGGCTAGGAGGAGGAGGAATGCCACTCCTCTGGAGCCAACCTGGGAACCGATCTCGAAGATCACACCCAGTTGGCTCCCAAATAGCTCCCACACAGGGCCACAACACAAAGCAGGCCCGGTGCTGATCTCTCAGTACCGGGCCTGACCTGCTATTACGGCTGTCGGGGTGGCGGGATTTGAACCCACGACCTCTTCGTCCCGAACGAAGCGCGCTGCCAAGCTGCGCTACACCCCGATGTCGCTGCTGTCGCGGCGACGACGTTTACTTTAGCCCACCGGTGGCTAGAGACGAAATCCGGTTTTGCCGCGGTGGCGGATGGGGTTCGGGCGGGCGTGGTCGAGGCCCACGAGGAGCACGGCCAGGGCGTAGAAGGAGAGGCCCAGGAGGAGGGCGTTGCCGAGAACGCGCTTGAAGCCGTCCTGGCCGACGTCCAGGAAAGGGTAGAGGTAGCGGTCGGGGGTCCCCGGGAGGAGCAGCTCTCCCCGGGTGAGGCAGAAGGCCAGGTAGGCCATGGGGTAGAGCAGCCAGGTGCTGGCATCGCGGAGATGCATGCGGCCGGGGGACGTGAGCAGGAGCCACTCCAGTGCCGCCATGATCGGGGTCACCGTGTTCAGCGCCGCGTGGGTGAGGGCCTGCCGGTCCGTCGGGGTGGCGCCCTCGCCGGTGAGGGAGAACGGGCTCGCCGCGTTCGCCAGGAGCAGGTGGTGCACCAGGGCCGCGATGACGACGTAGAGCAGCGTCGCGCCCAGTACGGCACCCGGCAGGGGCCGGCTCGCTGTCCATGCGCGGCGCGCCGAGAGTGCCATGACCAGCGCCAGCAGCAAGTTGCTCTGGATCGCGAAGGAGCTCAGGACCCGGGACGGGTCGCCGAGGAGCAGTTCGACAGTGACACCCGCGGTCGCCGCGAGGGCGATGAGCAGGCGGAAGGCCGCGGCCGCGGGGCGGCGGACCGGGGTGACGACGGCCGTGGCCGGCACAGGGGCGGGCTTCAGCGCCGGCGGGGACGGTATCGCTGGGAGGTCCGGGATGTCCCGGGGTATCGGGGCGGTCATGCCCCCACGCTGACAGAAACGGACATAGGGGGCGATGTGGGCGGGGCTGTGCGGGTTACGCACCCGGGCCGCTCCGCCCATGGACGTCTCACCTGGGCCGTCTCACCCGGGCCGGTCTGCCTGGACCTCTCCCGCGGGCCGCCTCACCCGGGCCGCCTCACCCAGGTCGGCCGCCCCTTCCCCCTACCTCCCCGAACCCTCGCGCCCCACCAACGTAAGCAACGTCGCCTCCGGCGGGCACGCGAACCGTACCGGGGTGTAGCGGTTCGTGCCGCAGCCCGCCGACACGTGGAGGTACGACGTGTTGCCTTCCGCCGTGTGCGTGGACAGGCCCTTCACCCGGTCCGTGTCCAGGTCGCAGTTGGTGACCAGGGCGCCGTAGAAGGGGATGCACAGCTGGCCGCCGTGGGTGTGGCCGGCAAGGATCAGGGGGTAGGCGTCGGCCGTGAAGGCGTCCAGGGTGCGCAGGTACGGGGCGTGTACGACGCCCATGGAGAAGTCCGCCGACTGGGACGGGCCGCCGGCCACCTGCGCGTAGCGGTCCCGCTTGATGTGCGGGTCGTCCAGGCCCGTGAGCTCCACCGAGCCGCCCTCGAGCTTGAGCTCGCCGCGCGTGTTGGTGAGGTTGAGCCAGCCCGCCGCGTCGAAACCGTCCCGCAGGTCCTCCCACGGGTTGTGCACGACGCCCTCGGCCGGCGCGTTGCCGTTGAGCCCGTGGCGGCCCTGGGCCTTCTCGAGGAGGTAGAGGGCGGGGTTGCGCAGCTTGGGGCCGTAGTAGTCGTTGGAGCCGAAGACGTACGCGCCGGGGAATTCCATCAGGGGGCCGAGCGCGTCCAGGACCTCCGGGACGCCCTCCGGGTCGGAGAGGTTGTCGCCCGTGTTGATCACGAAGTCGGGGCGCAGGCCCGCCAGGGACCGCAGCCAGCGCTGCTTCTTGCGCTGGCCGCCGACCATGTGGATGTCGGAGACCTGCAGTACACGCAGGGGACGCATTCCCGGGGGCAGGACCGGGACGGTGACCCGGCGGAGGCGGAAGGAGCGGGCCTCGAAGCCCGCCGAGTACAGCAGTCCGGCGGCGCCAGCCGCCGCGATTCCCAGGGTTACTCCATATCGCGCGCGCATACGACCATCGTGTCAGACCCGGGCCGTCGTCCGTGCCCGGGCGGTGCCCCGAAATCCCCTGACCGCGCCGGGCATTAGACGGCCGCCCCGCAAATCGAGGGGCGCCGCTGCTCCCGCACCTGCGACAATCGACCTCATGACCACGCTCAAGTCGAAGCTGCAGGAAGACCTCAACGTTGCGATCAAGGAGCGCGACGAGCTGCGCTCCTCGACGCTCCGGCTGACGCTCGCCGCGATCACCAAGGAGGAGGTCGCGGGCAAGGAGAAGCGCGAGCTCTCCGACGACGAGGTGCAGAAGGTGATCGCCCGGGAGGCGAAGAAGCGGCGTGAGGCGGCCGACGCCTTCGCGCAGGGTGGTCGCCCCGAGCAGGCCGAGCGGGAGAAGGCGGAGGGCGAGGTCCTCGCCACGTACCTGCCGCAGCAGCTGTCGGACGAGCAGCTTCAGGAGATCGTCGCCCAGGCCGTCGAGGAGGCGAAGGCTGCCGGTGCGGAGGGGCCGCGGGCCATGGGTGCGGTCATGAAGATCGTGAACCCGAAGGTGGCCGGGCAGGCCGAGGGCGGCCGCGTCGCCGCCGCGGTGAAGAAGCTGCTGGCCGGCTGACCGTCCAGTCGAAACGACGACGGCCCCCTCCCACCCACGCGGGTGAGAAAGACGGCCTCCTCCCGCCCATGCGGGTGAGAAAGACGGCCCTCTCCCACCACGCGGGTGAGAACGAAGACGGCCCCCAGCCACGCGGATGAGGACGAAGACGGCCCCCAGCCACGCGGATGAGGACGAAGACGGCCCCCAGCCACGCGGATGAGGACGAAGACGGCCCCTTCCCACCCACGCCGGGTGAGAGGGGGCCGTTTCGACGCGTCAGGTCAGTCAGGTCACGCCGCCGGCTCAGCCGAACCGGCCGCCGTTCCCGTTCCCCCCGCCGTTGCCCTGCCCCCGGATGAAGCCCTCCGGGATGGAGAACGAGGGCGTGGGCTCGTCGCCGCCTCCGCCGTTGTTGCCGCCGACCAGGCCGCCGATGAAGCCGCCGTCGCCGTCGTCGCCGTTGCCCCCGTCGTCCCGGCCGCCGTCCCCGTCGCCGTCACCGCGGTCCCGGGGCTTGCTGTCGGGGATGTGGACGGAGTTGAAGTTTTCGACGGGCTTGCCCTCCAGCGCGCCGGACATCATGTCGCCCCAGATCGGGCCGGGGACCTCGCCACCGAAGACCTTGCCGTACGGCCGGCCGCCGATGGTGATGCCGACCATCTTGCGCTTGTGCGCGGGGTCGCCGACCCAGACCGCGCCGGCCATGTTCGGCGTGTAGCCCACGAACCAGGCCGCGTAGCGCTCGTCCGTCGTACCGGTCTTACCGGCACTGGGGCGGCTGCCGAGGCCGGCCTTCTTACCCGTGCCGTCCTCGACGACGCCCTTCAGCAGCGCGTTGATCGTGTCGGCGGTGTTCTCCGACATCGCGCGCGAGCAGGTCGACTTCGGGACCTCCAGCGACGTGGTCTTGTCGCCGATCCGCCGGTTGACCGACTCGATGGCGATCGGCGTGCAGTACATGCCGCGCGAGGCGAAGGTCGCGTACGCGTTCGCCATGGTCAGCGGGGACATCTCCTGGGTGCCGAGGGCGATGGAGGGCACCTGCGGCATCTTGTCGCCGTCGGCCCGCACGACGCCCATCTTCTTGGCCATCGTCGTCACCGGGCAGATGCCGATGTCGCTGATCATCTGCACGTAGTAGGTGTTGACCGACTTGGCGGTTGCCTCCCGCATGTCGTACGGGCCGACCTCGGAGGAGTTCTCGTTCTGGAGCTTCGCGGGGCTGTTGGGGTCGTTCACCCACCGCTTGCCGTCGCAGGCCGAGACCGGGCTCGGGTACGCCATCCGGTACGGCGACGGGTACACCTTGTTCGCCGGCATGCCGTCCTCGAGGGCCGCGGCGGCCACGATCGGCTTGAACGTCGAACCGGGCTGGTAGCCCATGCCGCCGCCCATCGACTGGTCGACGGAGAGGTTGATCTGCGTCTCGTTCTTCTTGAAGCCGTACGGACGCGACTGGCCCATGGCGAGGATCTTGCCGGTGCCGGGCTGGACGATGGAGGCGGCGGTGGCCACCTCGTCGCTCTTGTAGACGTGGTCCTTGATGGACCGCTGCGCCGCGTTCTGGGACTGCGGGTCCATGGTCGTGCGGATGGTGAGGCCGCCCTGGTTCCAGATCTTCGCGCGCTGCTCCTTGGTCTTGCCGAAGACCGGGTCGGTCAGGAACACCTCGCGCACGAAGTCGCAGAAGAAGCCCGCGCCCTTGACCGCCGTGATGCAGCCGTTCTTGGGCTTGCTGACCTTCAGGCCGAGCGGTGCCTTCATCGCGTCGGCGGCCTGCGCCCGGGAGATGTCGCCGGTGGCCGCCATGCGCTGCAGCACGGTGTTGCGGCGCTTGGTGGCCTCCGCCTCGTCGTTGACCGGGTCGTAGCGGCTCGGCGACTGGACGATGCCGGCGAGCAGGGCCGCCTGCTCCAGGCTGAGGTCCTCGGCGGACTCGGAGAAGTAGCGCTGGGCGGCGGCCTCGACACCGTAGGCCTGCTGGCCGAAGAAGGTGATGTTCAGGTAGTTCTCGAGGATCTTCTTCTTGCCCAGCTCCTCCTCGACCTGGATCGCGTACTTGAGCTCGCGGATCTTGCGGCCGATGGTCTGCTGGGTGGCCTGCGCGACCTTCGTCGGGTCGTTGCCCGCCTCCTCGACGAAGACGTTCTTCACGTACTGCTGTGTCAGCGTGGAGGCGCCCTCGGAGACCCCGCCGGTCTGCGCGTTCTTGTTGAGGGCGCGCAGGACGCCCTTCAGGTCGACCGCGCCGTGCTGGTAGAAGCGCGAGTCCTCGATCGCGACGATCGCCTTCTGCATGTACGGCGAGATGTCCTTGAGGGGGACCACCGTGCGGTCGCGCGAGTAGACCGTGGCGATCTGGCCGCCGTCGGCGTCGAGGATCGTGGTGCGCTGACTCAGCGGCGGGGTCTTCATGTTGGCCGGGAGCTCGTCGAAGCTCTCGACCGATCCCTTGGCCGCCAGCCCCAGCGCGCCCACCGCGGGGAGCGCGATGCCGGCCAGCACGGCTCCCGCGAGGACACTGACACCGAGGAACTTGGCGGCCTGCTGCGTGGGAGACAGACCACCGCCCGAGCGCTTCTTTGGCATGAGGGCAGCCTACGTTCTCATTCGCCGGACAGGCGTATAGGCCTTGGCCTAAGCTGCTCTCAACTGTCACAGCAGCGAGGTCACGTATCAATACGTCCGGCGACCCCGAATCGTTCTGGGTGTTCTCCAACTTTTTTGTTGGGGGCGTGTCCGAATCCGCCTTGTGTGTCATACGGCGTCCGGTGTGACGCAACTGAACTGTCCCGTTTTGCCGGGAGAGTTACGTATGTCACCAGCTCACTCCCCCGGGTGATCTGCCGCTTACCCATAGTCCGTTCGGGCCATTCAAGATTGGGCCCGCTGGGGGTGTTGCGCTGTGCCCACCTTCCGTAACGTCCTCAACTGGCGGCGGTGAATATGCCGCTGCCGCCGTGGGGGAGCCTCGATTCGGGAGAGGACGGCGCCGGTATGGGCTGGGTAGTCGACTGGAGTGCGCAGGCGGCCTGCCGCACTACCGATCCGGACGAACTGTTCGTTCAAGGAGCAGCGCAGAACAGGGCCAAGGCGGTGTGCACCGGATGCCCGGTGCGCACGGAGTGCCTGGCCGACGCGCTCGACAACCGCGTCGAGTTCGGTGTGTGGGGAGGCATGACGGAGCGGGAGCGCCGCGCACTGCTGCGCAGGCGTCCCACGGTGACCTCCTGGCGCCGGCTGCTGGAGACGGCGCGCACGGAGTACGAGCGGGGGTGCGGTGTCCTGCCCCTCGACGACGACGAGATCTACGAGAACTACGCGGCGGTGAGCTGAGGAGTCCCTCCCTCCGGGGAGTTTCCCAGGTCAGGTCTGAGGGCCCTCCCCGGGCCCTTCGCCGTCACCTACGGGTTCTTCGCTCTCGCCGGGCCGTCCTCCGGGCACGCCCCTTGGGCACGCTCCTCGGGCAGGCGCGCCTCAGGCACTCGCCTCAGGTGACTCCGGCTCGTCGGCAGGGTCGGGCAGCTCGCGCTCGCCCGCCGCGAGGCGGTCGCCGATGTCGCGCAGTCCCGCGAGGTCGTGCACGTCGCCGGGGAGCGCGGCCACTTCCGTCACGGCCACCTCCGGGTGGAGCGCGGTGAAGCGGTCACGCGTGCGCTGCTCACGGGAGAGCAGCTGCATGCGATCGGCGTGCAGCCTCAGCAGGCCCGCGGTGAGCTGGTCGACGGACCGCTCGGGGTCCTCGGTGACCGCAGCGTGCTCGATGTCCTCGGCATGCCCGGCGCCTTCGGTGGGGGAGCCACCCTCGGGAGCCGATGCCGGAGTCGGAGCTGGTGTTCCGGACGTGGGAGAGTCTGAACTGTCGGGTGCGTCGGGGGAGTTACGAAGACTTGCTTTCCCGCCCTCCTGATCCACAATGCGGGGCTCTTCAAGATTTTCCGCGGCGGCGAGCGCCCGCTCGGCCGACAGCCGGTCGGCGCCGCTGCCGTGCACCCGGTTGAGCACCAGACCGGCGAGCGGCATGTCCTCCGCGGCCAGCCGCTCCACGAAGTACGCGGCCTCACGCAGCGCGTCCCGCTCCGGGGCCGCCACCACGAGGAACGCCGTGCCCGGCGCCTGGAGCAGCTTGTACGTCGCGTCGGCGCGCGTGCGGAAGCCGCCGAAGGTGGTGTCCATCGCGGACACGAACGTCTGGACGTCCTTGAGGAGCTGACCGCCGAGCAGCTTGCCGAGGGTGCCGGTCATCATCGACATCCCGACGTTCAGGAACTTCATCCCGGCGCGGCCGCCCAGCTTCGCCGGTGCCGTCAGCAGCCGGATCAGCCTGCCGTCCAGGAACGAGCCGAGCCGCTTGGGCGCGTCCAGGAAGTCCAGCGCCGAACGGGACGGCGGGGTGTCGACGACGATCAGGTCCCACTCGTCCCGGGCGCGGAGCTGCCCGAGCTTCTCCATCGCCATGTACTCCTGCGTGCCCGCGAAGCCCGCCGAGAGCGACTGGTAGAAGGGGTTGCCCAGGATGGCGGCCGCCCGCTCGCCGTCCGCGTGCGCCTCGACGATCTCGTCGAAGGTGCGCTTCATGTCGAGCATCATCGCGTGCAGCTCGCCGCCCGCGGAGTCGTCGATGCCCTTCACCCGGCGCGGGGTGTTGTCGAGGGAGTCGATGCCCATGGACTGGGCCAGCCGGCGGGCCGGGTCGATGGTCAGGACGACCACCTTGCGGCCCCGCTCGGCCGCGCGCAGGCCCAGGGCCGCCGCGGTGGTGGTCTTGCCGACCCCGCCCGACCCGCAGCAGACCACGATCCGGGTCTTCGGGTCCTCCAGCAGCGGGTCGATGTCGAGCAGGCGCGCGGGGGCGAGACGCGGGCGGGCCGGGTCGTGGGTGTGGGCCGGGTCCGAGCGACTCATGACATCCCCTGCTTCCGACTCATGACGGGCCTTGCCTGTCTGCCGCGGCTGGTGACGCGCGCTGCTTGCGTGCCGTGTCTGCCGCGGCTGGTGACACGCCCTGCTCGCATGCCGTGCCCGTCCTGGCTCGTGACGCGTGCTGCTCGCGTCTGCTGTCCGTGCCGGTTCGTGACACGCGCCGCTCCGTACCGGCTCATGACACGCCCTGCTCGCGCAGCTCACGGGCCAGCTCGTACAGCCCCGCCAGGTCCATGCCCTCGGCGAACAGCGGCAGTTCGTGCAGCGGCAGGGCCAGTTCGGCCAGCACCGCCCGCTGCTCGTGCTCCAGCGTGTACCGCTCGGCGTACTCCTCGGCCTGCGTGAGGAGCGGGGCCACCAGCCGCTCGGCGTGCCCGCCGCGCCGCGCCCCGCCGAGCCCCGCGGACGACAGGGACCTCGCGACAGTGGAACGCGGGACCGTCCGTACGAGTTCCAGGTCCGTCTCGTCCAACACCTCCGGCCGGACCATGTTCACGATGATCCGCCCCACCGGCAGCCGGGCCGAACGCAGCTCGGCGATGCCGTCCACGGTCTCCTGGACGGGCATCTCCTCCAGCAGCGTCACCAGGTGCACGGCCGTCTCCGGCGACTTCAGCACCCGCATCACGGCCTGCGCCTGATTGTGTATCGGGCCGATCTTGGCGAGGCCCGCGACCTCGTCGTTCACGTTCAGGAAGCGGGTGATCCGCCCGGTCGGCGGGGCGTCCATGACGACGTAGTCGTACGCGAACCGCCCGCTGCGCTCCTTGCGGCGCACCGCCTCGCACGCCTTGCCGGTCAGGAGGACGTCCCTCAGGCCGGGCGCGATGGTGGTGGCGAAGTCGATCGCGCCGAGCTTCTTCAGGGCCCGTCCGGCGCTGCCCAGCTTGTAGAACATCTGGAGGTAGTCCAGAAGGGCCAGTTCGGGGTCGATGGCGAGGGCGTACACCTCCCCGCCCCCGGGTGCTACCGCGATTTTCCGTTCCTCATAAGGCAGCGCCTCCGTTTCGAAGAGCTGCGCGATGCCCTGACGGCCCTCGACCTCGACGAGAAGCGTCCGCTTCCCCTCCGTGGCCAGGGCCAGCGCTAGGGCCGCGGCCACCGTGGTCTTGCCGGTACCGCCCTTGCCGCTGACGACCTGGAGCCTGCTCACGTATTCGAGCCTAACCAGTCCGTGCCCGAGCTACGCGGGAGGCTGTGGACAACCGGTGCGGTGGTGGGCCGCGTGGCCCCCGCCCGCCAGGGGCTAGAGTCGGCCGCATGACCAAGTGGGAATACTCGACTGTGCCGCTGCTCGTCCACGCCACGAAGCAGATTCTGGACACCTGGGGCGAGGACGGCTGGGAGCTCGTCCAGGTCGTGCCCGGGCCGAACAACCCCGAGCAGCTCGTGGCCTACCTGAAGCGGGAGAAGCAGTAGTGGGCGCCGTCGAGGCGAAACTGGCCGAGCTCGGCCTGTCCCTGCCCGCGGTGGTCCCGCCGCTCGCCGCCTACCAGCCGGCCGTGCAGTCCGGACCGTACGTCTACACCGCCGGGCAGCTCCCGATGGTGGACGGCAAGCTTCCGGTCACCGGCAAGGTCGGTGCGGAGGTGACCCCGGAGGAGGCCAAGGAGCTGGCACGCACGTGTGCGCTGAACGCCCTGGCCGCCGTGAAGTCCGTCGCCGGTGACCTGGACCGCATCGCGCGCGTGGTGAAGGTCGTCGGCTTCGTCGCCTCCGCCTCGGACTTCACGGGCCAGCCCGCGGTGCTGAACGGCGCGAGCGAGCTGCTCGGCGAGGTCCTCGGCGACAAGGGCGTGCACGCGCGCAGCGCCGTGGGCGTCGCGGTGCTTCCGCTGGACGCACCGGTCGAGGTCGAGATCCAGGTGGAACTCGCGTAACACCACGCCGCGCACCCGCCCGCGTCCTCTTCGATGGCCCCAGCTGCGGATTCCGTCCCCCGGGGCCTCTCGAACATCCGCCCGTCACGGGATAGCCTCGCGCCCATGGCGAACGGTCAGTGGTACCCCCCGGAGTGGCCGGACCGCATCCGCGCACTCGCGGCCGGCACCCTCACCCCGGTGGCCCCCAGGCGTGCGGCCACCGTCATGCTCCTGAAGGACACCGGCAGCGGCCCGGCCGTCCACATGCTGCGCAGACGCGCCTCCATGGCCTTCGCCGGAGGCGCGTACGCGTACCCGGGCGGCGGCGTCGACCCGCGCGATGACGACCACCAGGTCCGCTGGGCGGGCCCCACGCGCGCGTGGTGGGCCGATCGGCTCGGTGTCGACGAGACGGCGGCCCAGGCGATCGTCTGCGCGGCCGTGCGCGAGACGTACGAGGAGGCGGGTGTGCTGCTCGCCGGACCGTCGGCCGACTCGGTCGTCGGTGACACCACGGGAGCCGACTGGGAGACCGACCGGGCCGCCCTGGTCGCCCGGGACCTGTCCTTCGCGGAGTTCCTGGACCGGCGGGGACTGGTCCTGCGCTCGGACCTGCTGGGCGCCTGGGCCCGTTGGATCACCCCGGAGTTCGAGGCCCGCCGCTACGACACCTGGTTCTTCGTGGCCGCGCTCCCCGAGGGACAGCGCACCCGCAACGCCTCCACGGAGGCGGACCGCACGGTGTGGATCGCCCCGCGCGAGGCGGCGGCCGGGTACGACAAGGGCGAGCTGCTGATGATGCCGCCCACGATCGCGACCCTGCGCCAGCTGGCGGCGTACGAGTCGGCCGCCGGGGCGCTCGACGCCGCCCCGGGGCGCGACCTCACGCCCGTCCTGGCCACCGCCCGCCTGGTCGACGGCGAGCTCGTGCTCTCCTGGCCGGGCCACGACGAGTTCACCAAGCACATCCCGACCGGTGGAGCCACCGCATGACGGACGCAAGCGCCCTTCCCGGCCAGCCCCGCGGAGGGGTCCTCTCGGGGCCCGCCACCGCGCGGGCCGTCAACGTCCTGGCCCCCAACGCGTCGGCGATGACCCTGGACGGCACGAACACCTGGATCGTCTCCGAGCCCGACTCGGACCTGGCCGTGGTGATCGACCCGGGGCCGCTGGACGACGAGCACCTGCGCCGGGTTCTCGCCACGGCCGAACAGGCCGGCAAACGCGTCGCCCTCACCCTGCTGACCCACGGCCACCCCGACCACGCGGAGGGCGCCGCCCGCTTCGCCGAGCTGACCGGCACACGCGTGCGTGCCCTCGACCCGGCACTGCGGCTGGGCGACGAGGGCCTGGCCGCCGGAGAGGTGATCACGACCGGGGGACTGGAACTGCGCGTCGTGCCGACCCCCGGCCACACCGCCGACTCCCTCTCCTTCCACCTCCCTGCCGACCGGGCGGTCCTCACCGGCGACACGATCCTGGGCCGCGGCACGACGGTCGTGGCCCACCCCGACGGCCGTCTCGGCGACTACCTGGACTCCCTGCGCCGCCTGCGCTCCCTCACGGTCGACGACGGCGTCCGCACCGTCCTGCCGGGCCACGGCCCGGTCCTCGACGACGCCCAGGGCGCCGTCGAGTACTACCTCGCCCACCGCGCCACCCGCCTCGCCCAGGTCGAGACGGCCGTCGAGGACGGCTACCGCACCCCTCCACTGGTCGTCGCCCACGTCTACGCCGACGTGGACCGCTCCCTGTGGCCGGCGGCGGAACTGTCCGTACGGGCCCAGCTGGACTACCTGGAGGAGCACGGGCTCATCTGACCGTGCGCGGCCTCGCGGATACGACGTCGGGCCCCGTCTCGTGAGGAGAGGGGGCCCGATGACGTACGGGAGGGTGTGCGCGTCAGCGCGAGCGCTTCGCGAGGCGCTCCACGTCCAGGAGGATCACCGCGCGGGCCTCCAGGCGCAGCCAGCCGCGCTGGGCGAAGTCCGCGAGGGCCTTGTTGACCGTCTCGCGGGACGCGCCGACGAGTTGGGCCAGCTCCTCCTGCGTGAGGTCGTGCACCACGTGGATGCCCTCCTCGGACTGCACGCCGAACCGGCGCGACAGGTCGAGCAGGGCGCGGGCGACACGGCCCGGGACGTCCGAGAAGACGAGGTCGGACATCGCGTCGTTGGTCTTGCGCAGCCGGCGCGCGACGGCGCGCAGAAGTGCCGTCGCCACCTCCGGGCGGGCGTTCAGCCAGGGCTGGAGGTCGCCGTGGCCGAGGCCGAGCAGCTTGACCTCGGTCAGTGCCGTGGCGGTCGCGGTGCGCGGGCCCGGGTCGAACAGCGACAGCTCACCGATGAGCTCGCCGGGGCCGACCACGGCCAGCATGTTCTCGCGGCCGTCGGGGGACGTGCGGTGGAGCTTCACCTTGCCCTCCGTGACCACGTACAGGCGGTCACCGGGGTCGCCCTCATGGAACAGCGAGTCACCGCGGGCGAGGGTCACCTCACTCATGGAGGCGCGGAGCTCCGCGGCCTGCTCGTCATCGAGCGCCGCGAAGAGCGGATTGCGCCGCAGAACGTCGTCCACGAGTTCTCTCCTATTCGACCTGCTCAGGGGATCTTGCTCCCCCGTGTACCGAGGGACCGTGGTGCCCATTTTGTCGGGCGGTCCAAACAGTGTGATCTGTCACAAGGATGCCGCACACGTGTCCCGGGGTACGCGGCAGGGGTCCAATTGGGCGCCGATCTTCAGGGGCCGGGGCGGATGTCCGTGCCGGGCCTTAGGCTGGCCGGGTGTCCAAATCGCCGGTGAGAGCACAGGCCGAGGGGGCTGCGCGGGTGGTTGTACGTCGCAATTCCGCCGTGGGCGAACAGGGCCCCGATGGCGGTAGGAAAACGGCGAAAGAGAACAAGACGGAACCGGTGAAGAAGTCGGCTTCCGCGAAGAAGGCGGCTTCCGCGAAGAAGGCGGCTTCCGCGAAGGGTGCCGCCGCGAAGAGGGCTGCGTCCGCCGGTGAGACGGGCTCCGCGAAGCAGGCGGCTTCCGTGAAGAAGGCCGCGGCCGCGAAGCAGGCGGCTTCCGTGAAGAAGGCCGCGTCCGCGAAGAAGGCCGCGCCCCCCAAGAAGGCCGCGCCCCCCAAGAAGGCCGCGTCCGCGAAGAAGGCCGCGCCTCCGAAGAAGGCCGCGTCCAAGGCCTCTGTCGCCGCGAAGGCATCGAAGGGCGCCGCCGTGAAGAAGGCGCCCGCCGCCAAGAAGGTCGCGGTCGCGCCCAAGAAGGCCACCGCCCGTATCAAGGGCACCGCCCCCGCCAAGGCCGTCGTCCACCCGCCGGGCGACGAGTCGCCCACCGCTCTGGTCCGCCGGGCCCGCCGGATCAACCGCGAGCTCGCCGACGTCTTTCCGTACGCGCACCCCGAGCTGGACTTCGAGAACCCCTTCCAATTGCTCGTCGCCACGGTCCTGTCCGCCCAGACGACCGACCTGCGCGTCAACCAGACGACACCCGCCCTCTTCGCCAAGTACCCGACCCCGGAGGATCTGGCCGCCGCCAACCCCGAGGAGGTGGAGGAGATCCTCCGCCCGTGCGGCTTCTTCCGGGCCAAGACGAAGTCGGTCATCGGGCTGTCGAAGGCACTGGTCGAGGACTTCGGGGGCGAGGTACCCGGCCGGCTGGAGGACTTGGTCAAGCTGCCCGGCGTCGGCCGCAAGACCGCGTTCGTCGTGCTCGGCAACGCCTTCGGCCACCCCGGCATCACCGTCGACACGCACTTCCAGCGCCTGGTGCGCCGCTGGCGCTGGACCGACGAGACGGACCCGGACAAGATCGAGGCCGCGGTCGGCGCGCTCTTCCCGAAGAGCGACTGGACGGATCTGTCGCACCACGTCATCTGGCACGGCCGCCGCATCTGCCACGCCCGCAAGCCCGCGTGCGGCGCCTGCCCGATCGCCCACCTCTGCCCGGCCTACGGCGAGGGCGAGACCGACCCGGAGAAGGCGAAGAAGCTCCTCAAGTACGAGAAGGGCGGCTTGCCCGGCCAGCGCCTGAAGCCCCCGCAGGCGTACCTGGACGCGGGCGGCAAACCGGCGCCGCCGCTGGGGGCCGGATGAGCTGCCTGAGGCGCCCGCGGCATCCGACGCGCCGCCCGAACGGCCCGGCGTGCGACGCGAAGAGCCCCGCGCGCCATCAGAAGAACCTCACGCGCCGTCCGAAGAGCCCCACGCGCCGCCCGTTCAGGGGATCCGAGGCGTTCGCGGAACGATCTCGGACCTGTCGTGCGTTGGACGCGGCAGGACGACGGGGGTGGCGATGACGCGTGCGAGCGACACACAGGGCAGCCCGGTGGCGCTGATCAAGGACGGGCTGCCCGGCTGGCTGGACCCGGTGGTGCACGCCGTGGAGACCGTCCGGCCGAGGCAGCTGAGCCGATTCCTGCCCCCGGAGGACGGGGCGGGGCGGCAGTCCGCCGTGCTGGTCCTGTTCGGTGAAGGGGCGCACGGCCCGGAACTGCTGCTCATGGAGCGTGCGAGCTCCCTGCGCTCGCACGCCGGCCAACCCTCCTTCCCGGGCGGCGCCCTCGACCCGGAGGACGGCGACCCGTACGGCGACGGCCCGCTGCGGGCCGCCCTGCGCGAGGCGGAGGAAGAGACCGGCCTCGACCCGTCCGGCGTCCAGCTCTTCGGCGTCCTGCCCCGCCTCTACATCCCGGTCAGCGGCTTCGTCGTCACCCCCGTGCTGGGCTGGTGGCGCGAGCCGAGCCCGGTCGGCGTGGTCGATCCGAACGAGACCGCCCGGGTCTTCACCGTCCCCGTGGTGGATCTCACGGATCCCGACAACCGAGCGACCACCGTCCACCCCAGCGGCCACCGAGGTCCGGCATTTCTGGTGGAATCAGCCCTTGTCTGGGGTTTCACGGCCGGAATCATCGACCGGCTGCTGCACTTCGCGGGCTGGGAGCGGCCCTGGGACCGCGAGAAGCAGGTCCCGCTCGACTGGCGCGCATGACAGGGTGGCCTCCGTGAACGTGCTGGACATCTTGTTGCTGGTCGCCGCCGTGTGGTTCGCGGTCGTGGGGTACCGCCAGGGGTTCGTCGTCGGCATCCTGTCGGTGATCGGCTTCCTGGGCGGTGGCCTCGTCGCGGTCTACGTGCTGCCCGTCATCTGGGACGCGCTGACGGACAACGCGGAGGTGAGCACGACCGCCGCCGTCGTCGCGGTCGTCGTCGTCATTGTCTGCGCCTCTGTCGGCCAGGCCCTCACCACCCACCTCGGCAACAAGCTGCGCCGGCACATCACCTGGTCCCCGGCCCGGGCCCTCGACGCCACCGGCGGCGCGCTGGTCAACGTCGTGGCGATGCTCCTGGTCGCCTGGCTGATCGGCTCGGCCCTCGCGGGCACCACACTGCCGACGCTCGGCAAGGAGGTCCGCAACTCCAAGGTGCTGCTGGGCGTCTCGCAAGCCCTGCCCGACCAGGCCGCCACCTGGTTCGCGGACTTCTCCTCCGTCCTCGCGCAGAACGGCTTCCCGCAGGTCTTCAGCCCCTTCTCGAACGAGCCGATCACCGACGTCCAGCCGCCCGACCCGGCGCTGGCGAACAGCCCCGTGGCGAACCGCGCCCAGCGCTCCATCGTCAAGGTCATGGGCACGGCCCCGAGCTGCGGCAAGGTCCTGGAGGGCACCGGCTTCGTCTTCTCCGGCCGCCGCGTGATGACCAACGCGCACGTGGTGGGCGGAGTCGACGAGCCGACCGTGCAGATAGGCGGCGAGGGCAGGAAGTACGACGCCAAGGTCGTGCTCTACGACTGGCGGCGCGACATCGCCGTCCTCGACGTGCCGGATCTCAAGGCGCCCGTGCTGCGGTTCACCGAGAAGGACGCGAACAGCGGCGACGACGCGATCGTCGCGGGCTTCCCGGAGAACGGCGCGTACGACGTGCGGGCCGCCCGCGTGCGCGGCCGCATCACCGCCAACGGCCCGGACATCTACCATCGCGGCACGGTCCGCCGCGACGTCTACTCCCTCTTCGCGACCGTCCGCCAGGGCAACTCCGGCGGCCCGCTGCTCACCCCCGACGGCAAGGTCTACGGCGTCGTCTTCGCCAAGTCGCTCGACGACGCCGAGACGGGATACGCGCTGACCGTGGACGAGATCCGGGAGGACATCACCAAGGGGCGTACCGCCACCCGGCAGGTGGGCAGCGACAGCTGCGCGCTGTAGCGCCCGGCAGGTCTACGGGCGGCCTTGGAGCCGCAGGTGGCGGGGTGTCACTCGCGCGAGTGATGCCTCAGTCGCGAGTGTGGCGCAGACGTACGGAGACCCAGCGGGCCCGGCGGCGGAGGATCCGCGGGATTCCGACCCGGGGGTCCGCGGTCGCCATCTGCGGTGCGCCGCTTCGCCGGTGGGGGTTCGCACCGCCCGCCGAGCGGCGATTGCGGGTTGCGTCACTGTAGTCGTGCGTCCAGCCCATACCCCGACGTGTGCCCCCGCCCCATGGTCGATAACCGCTCCCGGGGCGTCCAATTGGCCTATGCGCCAGGCAATTGGCCGTTCGTCAGACAACTGTTCACGCGCCCGTGACGGGGCGGGGCCGGTTGGTCACCGGTCGGGTTCGGGATCCCGCAGCCAGTTGATGAGTTCCGAGGAGAACGCGACTGGGTCCTCCTCGTGCGGGAAGTGGCCGAGTCCGTCGAACAGGCGCCAGCGGTAGGGGGCTTCGACGTACTCGCCGGACCCGGCCGCGCTGCGCGTGCGCATCACGGGGTCGAGCGAGCCGTGCAGATGCAGGGTCGGCACGCGCACGGGCCGCTTCATCCGCCGGTTGAACTGGATGCCGTCCGGGCGGGCCAGGGAGCGCACCATCCAGCGGTACGGCTCGACCGCGCAGTGCGCCGCGGAGGGGATGCACATGGCGCGGCGGTAGTTCTCCAGCGCCTCGTCCTCGGGCGGGCGCGGCCCGGACCACTCCTCGATCAGCTCCGCGACGAGGGCCCCGTCGTCGGCGGTGAGCTGCCGCTCCGGGATCCAGGGCCGCTGGAACCCCCAGATGTGTGAACCGGCGCGGCTCTGCTTGACGTCCCTCAGCATGGCCGAGCGCCAGCGCCGCGGGTGCGGCATGGAGGAGACCGCCAGCCGCCGCACCAGCTTGGGGCGCATCGCGGCCGCCGTCCACGCGAGGTATCCGCCGAGGTCGTGGCCGACCAGCGCGGCGTCGGGCTCGCCGAGGGAGCGGATGACGCCGGTGACGTCGAGCGCGAGGTTGGCGGGGTCGTAGCCGCGCGGTGTGCGGTCGCTGCCGCCGATGCCCCGCAGGTCCATGGCGACGGCCCGGAAGCCGGCGTCGGCGAGCGCCACCAGCTGGTGCCGCCATGTCCACCAGAACTGCGGGAAGCCGTGCAGCAGCAGGACCAGCGGCCCGTCCCCCAGCTCGGCGATGTGGAAGCGGGCGCCGTTGGCGGCGACGTCGCGGTGGCTCCAGGGGCCGTCCAGGAGTACGGCCGAAGCCGGTTGTGCCGGGGCAGGGGCGGGGTCCGTCATGAGGACGAGCGTGCCACAGCCTCGATGGCCTCGGGGACCCGGTCCTGCGGGAGCTCCGGCCGCGGGTGCGGCTTGGCCTTCTGCAGCACGACCGCGGTCTCCTTCATCGAGGCGGCGACCTTCTGCGGGCCCTTGCTCTTCTTGGCCTTCTTCGCGAAGGTCACGCCGATCAGCGCGAGCACCCCGGCGACCAGCACGTTCGCCGCGAAGGACAGCAGGAAGCAGACCGCGAGGTTCCAGTCGCTCCAGGTGCGGATGCCGTACGCCAGCGCGAAGTTCAGCATCGGCAGGGAGAAGATCAGCACCGCGCCGGCCGCCGAGAAGGCGCCGCCACTGGTCGCGCCGCGCTTCACGTCCTGCTTGAGCTGCGCCTTCGCCAGCGCGATCTCGTCGTGCACCAGCGCCGACATTTCAGCCGTCGCCGAGGCGAACAGCTGGCCGATGCTGCGTTCGGCGCCGACCGGGCTGCCGTCGGGTGCGCTCATCGCGGTGTCTCCCTCTCCGTCTTTTGTACCGTCTCGTCAGATCATGCCGGACCGTCGTGGTCCTCGCCTGCCCCGCCCGGTACTTCGGCAAGCTCGTGGCGCGCCGCTGCCTTCTCCTGGGCGATCCGGCGGTGTTCCGCGGCTTTGGCCTCGTAGCGCGCGGCCAGGCGCAGGTGGTACGCCGGATCATCCTCCTCGTAGACGTCCGGGACGCCGTCGGCGTCCTCGTCGCGCTCCTCTTCCTCCCACAGACGGCGGTACTTGGCGTTCCGGATCTTCAGCAGGACGGTCGCGAGTGTCGCGGCGATGAGGGAGCCCAGCAGGACGGCGGCCTTGACCTCGTTCGTCATCGTCTCGTCGCCGGCGAAGGCGAGTTCGCCGATGAGCAGCGAGACCGTGAATCCGATGCCGGCGAGACTCGCCACCGCGAACACGTCCGCCCAGGCGAGGTCGTCGCTGAGCGAGGCGCGGGTGAATCGGGCCGTCAGCCACGTGCCGCCGAAGATGCCGAGCGCCTTGCCGGCGACCAGCCCGAGGACGACCCCGAGCGTCTCCGGCTGGGTGAACACGTCGGTGAGTGCCCCGCCGGACACCGCGACGCCCGCGCTGAACAGCGCGAACAGCGGGACGGCCAGCCCTGCCGACAAGGGCCGCACGAGGTGTTCGATGCGCTCGCCGGGGGAGTGGTCCTCGCCCTCGTGGCGGTGGCAGCGCAGCATCAGGCCCATGGCGACACCCGCGATGGTGGCGTGGATGCCGCTGTTGTACATCAGCGCCCAGACGACGAGGGCGAGCGGCACGTACACGTACCAGCCGCGTACGCCGCCCCGCAGCAGCAGCCAGAAGAGCAGCAGACCGGCGACGGCGCCGCCGAGCGCGGCGAAGTTCAGGTCGGCGGTGAAGAACACCGCGATGATCAGGATCGCGAAGAGGTCGTCGACGACGGCGAGCGTGAGCAGGAAGGCCCGCAGCGCGCTCGGCAGGGAGGTGCCGATGACGGCGAGCACGGCGAGGGCGAAGGCGATGTCGGTGGCGGTCGGCACGGCCCAGCCGTCCAGGGAGCCCCCGCCGGCCAGGGCGGTGACGGTGTAGACGAGTGCCGGTACGGCCATGCCGCACAGGGCGGCGACGACCGGGAGCGCGGCGGCCTTGGGGTCGCGCAGATCGCCCGCGACCAGCTCGCGCTTGAGCTCGATCCCGGCGACGAAGAAGAAGATCGCCAGCAGTCCGTCGGCGGCCCAGTGCGCGACGGACAGGTCGAGGCCGAGGGCGGCGGGGCCCAGGTGGAAGTGGGAGACGCTCTCGTAGCTGTCGTGCAGCACGGGGATGTTCGCCCAGAGCAGCGCGGTGACCGCGGCTGCGAGCAGCAGCACCCCGCCGACGGTCTCCGTGCGCAGCGCGTCCGCCACGTAGGTCCGCTCGGGCAGTGACAGCCGGCCGAGGACCGTGCGGCGGGTGGTGGAGCGGGGCGCGGTCACAAGGAGAACCTCCGGTCGGTGGGCAGGACGGAACACATGCCGACCAGACTTCCCGGCGCACCATGGAGCACTTGTTTTGCTTAGTTTAGGTAACCGTACGGCTCTGCGCATCCGGCGGCCCTCGCCGCGGGGGCACGCCGGCGGAGGGCACCCGGTGAGCGGGTGCCCTCCGCCGGATTCGTCATGCCGCTGCCGCGATCAGTCCTCGCTGGGCGCGGCGGGCAGCTTGGTCTGGATGAGGTCCATGACCGTGGAGTCGGTCAGCGTGGTGACGTCACCCAGCTGGCGGTTCTCGGCTACGTCCCGCAGCAGCCGGCGCATGATCTTGCCCGAGCGGGTCTTCGGCAGCTCGGCCACCGGCAGGATCCGCTTGGGCTTGGCGATGGGGCCGAGGGCGTTGCCGACATGGGTGCGCAGCTCGGCGACCAGGCCCTCGGTCTCCGAGGCCGTCCCGCGCAGGATCACGAACGCGACGATCGCCTGCCCGGTCGTCTCGTCCGCCGCACCGACCACGGCCGCCTCGGCGACCGAGGGGTGGGAGACGAGCGCGGACTCCACCTCGGTGGTGGAGATGTTGTGGCCGGAGACGAGCATGACGTCGTCGACCCGGCCGAGCAGCCAGATGTCACCGTCGTCGTCCTTCTTGGCGCCGTCACCGGCGAAGTACTTGCCCTCGAAGCGCGACCAGTACGTGTCGATGAAGCGCTGGTCGTCGCCCCAGATGGTGCGCAGCATCGACGGCCACGGCTCGGTCAGCACCAGGTAGCCGCCACCGCCGTTCGGCACCTCGTTCGCCTCGTCGTCGACGACCGTCGCGGAGATGCCGGGCAGCGGCGTCTGCGCGGAGCCGGGCTTGGTGGCGGTCACGCCCGGCAGCGGGGTGATCATCATCGAGCCGGTCTCGGTCTGCCACCACGTGTCGACGACCGGGGTGCGGTCGGCGCCGATGTTCTTGCGGTACCAGACCCATGCCTCGGGGTTGATCGGCTCGCCCACCGAGCCCAGCACCCGCAGGCTGGACAGGTCGAACTTGGCGGGGATGTCGTCGCCCCACTTCATGAACGTACGGATCGCGGTCGGCGCGGTGTAGAGGATGGTCACGCCGTACTTCTGCACGATCTCCCAGAAGCGGCCCTGGTGCGGGGTGTCGGGCGTGCCCTCGTACATGACCTGCGTCGCGCCGTTGGCCAGCGGCCCGTAGACGATGTAGGAGTGGCCGGTGACCCAGCCGACGTCGGCGGTGCACCAGTAGACGTCGGTCTCCGGCTTGAGGTCGAAGACGGCGTGGTGGGTGTAGGCGGTCTGGGTGAGGTAGCCGCCGGACGTGTGCAGGATGCCCTTCGGCTTACCCGTGGTGCCCGAGGTGTACAGGATGAACAGCGGGTGCTCGGCGTCGAACGCCTGCGGGGTGTGCTCCGCGCTCTGGCGTCCCACGAGGTCGTGCCACCACACGTCGCGGCCCTCGGTGAAGGCGACCTCCTGGCCCGTGCGGCGCACGACGAGGACGTGTTCGACGATGCCCGCCTTCTCGACGGCCTCGTCCACGGCCGGCTTGAGCGCGGACGGCTTGCCGCGCCGGTAGCCGCCGTCGGTGGTGATGATCACGCGCGCGTCGGCGTCCTGGATGCGGGTGGCGAGCGCGTCCGAGGAGAAGCCGCCGAAGACGACCGAGTGGGCGGCGCCGATCCGGGCGCAGGCCAGCATCGCGATCGCCGTCTCGGGGATCATCGGCATGTAGACGGCGACCCGGTCGCCCGCCTGGACTCCCAGCTCCTGCAGGGCGTTGGCGGCCTTGGAGACCTCGTCCTTGAGCTCGGCGTAGGTGATCGCGCGGCTGTCGCCCGGCTCGCCCTCGAAGTGGATGGCGACGCGGTCGCCGAGCCCGGCCTCCACATGGCGGTCGACGCAGTTGTAGGCGACGTTGAGCCGGCCGTCCTTGAACCACTTGGCGAACGGCGGGTTCGACCAGTCGAGCGTCTCGGTGGGCTCCTTGGCCCAGGTCAGCCGGCGGGCCTGCTCGGCCCAGAAGCCGAGCCTGTCAGCCTTGGCCTGTTCATACGCCTCCGCGGTGACGTTGGCGTTCGCGGCCAGGTCGGCGGGGGGCGCGAAGCGTCGCTCCTCCTTCAAGAGGTTGGCCAGGCTTTCATTGCTCACGGCATCTGCCTTTCCCAGGGTGTCCGTTGTGTCCCAGGCCACAGCTCATCAGACCCGGGGGTGCGATGACAAGGGCCGACCGCCGATTGGTTTAGACCTTTGGGCGGCGCTGTCGGGAACCGAGGTCATCCGTACCCACGGACGCCGACCAGGGAAAGTTCAGTGTGTGTGCTGCGGGTCACCCTGCTCGCGGTCCGGCGGGCCGCAGGGTGTGCTCCCGCTGTCGATCGGGGGCACACCCTCTTCCGGTGCAGGGCGGGACGCACCGCACCGGGCACCGGCTCACGCCGACAGATCCGGCTCCCGCACGCGGTCGAAGACGCCGCCGGTCTCCGTCTCGGTGAGCAGGTACGCCTCGGCCTCGCCCACGTGGAAGTACATCCCGTGCAGTTCCAGGGCGCCCTCGTCGAGTGCCCGTCTCACCGAGTCGTGGGCGCGCAGGTGCTCCAGCTGCTGGACCACGTTCGTCAGGCAGAGCTGCTCGACCGCGTCCTCGGGGGACCGTCCCGCCAGCATGTCCCGGGGCAGGCCGGCCTCGGCCATGCGCTCCAGGCTCGGCAGCCCGTGCCGCAGCCACCGCTTCAGCGGGGTCCGGGCGCCACCGGGCTCGGAGTCGAACAGGGCCTGCATGGCTCCGCATCCGGAGTGTCCGCACACCGTGATGGACCGCACCCGGAGCACGTCCACGGCGTACTCGATCGCCGCCGCCACCGAGTCGTCACCGCTCTCCTCGCCCGGGCGCGGGACGAGGTTGCCCACGTTGCGCACGACGAACAGGTCGCCCGGACCACTGGAGGTGATCATCGATGTGACCAGCCGTGAGTCGGCGCAGGTCAGGAAGAGCTGCGACGGCCGCTGCCCCTCTCTCGCCAGCCGGGCCAGCTCGCTGCGCACCAGCGGTGCGGTGTTGCGCTGGAACGCGCTGATGCCACGCGCCAGTTCGTGCCCGCTGGCTCCGCCGGTGCCCGTCGGGTCCGGCTGGGAGCGGTCCGACCCGTCCGGGTTCTTCTCGGCGGGGGGTGTGGACTGGGGGCCGTCGCACTGGTGGTTGCGCCAGGGTGTCCAGGGCCGGCAGCGGCAGTCGCCGGAGGCCTGGGGCTCGGAGATGCGGGTGCCGGGATGCCGGCCGGTGATCTCCACGGTGCCGCCCTGCGCGGTGTGCGTCTTCTGCCAGTCCTGCAACGTCTCGTACGCCGCGTGGTCCATGAACGACCCGTCCAGCTCGACGACGGTGTCGGCGCCGTGGGGCACGAGATGCAGGGCCCGGCTGAGCCGTGGCACCGCGAGGAACGTCAACTGTCCTCTGACGTGGACGTGATGGACTCCTTCCCTCTCGTCGTGCGTGATGCGGGTGCGGGTGAGGCGGTGCAGGGCGACGCCGACGGCCATGGCGATGCCGAGCGCCACGCCCTCCAGGACGCCGAGGGAGACCACGCCGAGGGTGGTGACGGCGTAGACCCAGACCTCCCGGTGGCGGGTCACCGTGCGGATGTGGTTCAGGGACACCATCTGGATGCCGACGGCCATCACCAGGGCGGCGAGCGAGGCGAGCGGGATGAGCTCCAGGATCGGGACCATCAGCAGCGCGGCGATCACTACGAGAACGCCGTGCAGCATCGTGGAGTTCCGGCTGATCGCGCCCGCGTGCACATTCGCCGAACTTCGCACGGCGACACCGGCGATGGGCAGTCCGCCGAGCGAGCCGGAGACGATGTTGGCGGCGCCCTGTCCGAGCAGTTCGCGGTCGAGGTTCGAGCGCCCGACACGGGGCGACAGGCCGGGGCGGCCGGCCACCAGCTTGTCCACGGCGACCGCGCCGAGCAGCGACTGCACGCTGCACACCAGCGTGGTGGTGAGCACGGCGGCGACCAGGCCGAGCACGGGGCCCTCGGGGAGCCCGGCCAGGGCGTGGTTGCTCCAGGACGGCAGGTCGACCTTGGGCAGGCGGAGCCCGGCGAGCGCGGCGGCGGCGGTGGCTCCGGCGACCGCGACGAGCGCGGCCGGGACCTTGCGCAGCAGGCGTCCGGCCCGGCCGGGCAGTCTCGGCCAGAGCAGCAGCAGCGCCAGGGTCAGCACGCTCACCGATACGGCCGCGGGGCGCATGTGTGCCAACTGGGCGGGCAGCGCGCGGAGGTTGTCCGGTACGGAACTCTGCGGTGTGCCGCCGAGCACGATGTGCAGCTGGGCGACGGCGATGGTGACGCCGATCCCGGCGAGCATGCCGTGCACGATGGCGGGGCTGACGGCGAGAGCGCCGCGGGCCACGCGCAGGCAGCCGAGGCCGAGTTGGGCGAGGCCGGCGAGGACGGTGATGGCGCAGGTCGTCCGCCAGCCGTAGCGCTGGATGAGGTCGGCGGTGACGACGGTGAGCCCGGCGGCCGGGCCGCTCACCTGGAGCGGGGAGCCGCCGAGCCGCCCGGCGACCAGCCCGCCCACGGCGGCGGCGACGAGGCCGGCCTGGAGAGGGGCGCCGGTGGCGAGGGCGATGCCCAGGGACAGGGGCAGGGCGATCAGGAAGACCGCGATCGAGGCCGACACATCGGCACCCGCGATCCTGAATCGGCGGGGTCCGGTCGGCGGCGGACTGTGGGGCGGATGGGTGCGTTCGGTGCGGTTCGGATCGGCGGCGCGTGTGGGGACGCAGGCTGACATGGGTTCCCGTCTCCTCCGGGGCTGCGCGGTCGCGTAACTGGGGGGTCCCGCTCAGGGCGGGGTTCGGTCGCGGCGGTCACGGCGTAAATCGGCGGGATGAATCAACACTCGGTAAACGGATCGTAATGCAGAGTAAAGGACGAGCATAGACTTTACGGGCAAATGGGTGAATAGATCACCCTGAAGAGTGAAGTGGCCATTTCATCGGCTTGTCGTACTAATTCCTTCTCGACCTCGTGCGAATTTGGCGGCGCTGTCCGCACCCGAGAGAAGGAAGAAGGTGGGCGGAACATGGCCGCCACCCACAGGATCGCCGCGAGTTCCGTGATCGCCGCGGTCTGCGCCGCATCGCTCGCCGGTTGCGCGACCGGCACCCCCCGGCAAGAGGCCCCCGAACCCCAGAAGGCGACACCGGCACAGGCGCCGAAGAGCGCCGTCCGCCTGATCGGAGACGGCTCCACCGCCTACACCGGCGCCCAGCCGCACCTCCCCAGGCCCGAGCGGCTGCGACCCGGTCAGAAGCCCCCGCAGTTCGTCGTCTTCTCCTGGGACGGCGCGGGCGAGGACAGCCAGAAGCTGTTCTCCCACTTCCGCAAGGTCGCCAAGCGGAACAACGCGACCATGACGTACTTCCTGAGCGGCGTGTACATGCTGCCGGACGAGAAACGGGACCGCTACCGGCCGCCGCAGCACTCGCCGGGCCGCTCCGACATCGGCTTCAACGACCGCCGCGGCATCGCCGCCACCGCCAAGCAGCTGCGCCTGGCCTGGCTCGAGGGCAACGAGATCGGCACCCACTTCAACGGCCACTTCTGCGGCAGCGGTGGCGGCGTCGGCGAGTGGTCCGTCCAGGACTGGAAGGACGAGATCTCCCAGGCCAAGCACTTCGTGAAGACCTGGAAGACCAACACCGGCCTGACGGGCGCGGCTCCTCTGCCCTTCGACTACGACAAGGAGCTCATCGGCGCCCGCACGCCGTGCCTGGAGGGCCAGCGCAACTTCATGAGAGCGGCCCGTGACCTGGGCTTCCGCTATGACACCAGCGGCGTGAACGACCAGGTCTGGCCGAAGAAGAAGCAGGGCCTGTGGGACGTGTCCATGCAGCTCGTGCCGTTCCCCGGCCACTCCTTCGAGCAGCTCACCATGGACTACAACTTCATGGTCAACCAGTCGGGCACCAAGACCCAGGGCAACCCCGCCATGCACGACTTCTGGGGCGACCAGATGCGCGACGGCCTGCTCAAGGGCTTCTCACGGGCCTACAACGGCAACCGCGCGCCCCTGATCATCGGCAACCACTTCGAGTCCTGGAACGGCGGCACCTACATGCGGGCCGTCGAGGAGGTCATCGAGACGGTGTGCACCAAGGAGGAGGTGCGCTGCGTCTCGTTCCGGCAGCTCGTGGACTGGCTGGACGCCCAGGACCCGAAGACGCTGGAGAAGCTGCGCACCCTGCAGGTCGGCCAGGCGCCCAAAGCGGGCTGGGCGACCTTCCTGTCGGACCGGCCCGCCCCGGCGCCCAAGGGCGTGCCCGGAGCGCCGGCGGCCAAGGGCGTGCCCGGAGCGCCGGCGGCCAAGGGCGTGCCCGGAGCGCCGGCGGCCAAGGGTGCTCCGGGTGCTTCGGGGGTCAAGGGCGTCCCGGGTGCTCAGGGGAGCAAGGGGTAGTCCTTCGGGCGGACGTGGCCGGAGGCACGCGCGCGTGATGGCCGGACGCTCGCACGAGTGATGGCCGGGCGTTCGCGAGCGTATAGGCAGGGTGCTCGCGCGACGTATAGGCAGGGTGCTCGCGCGACGTGTAGGCAGGGCGCTCGTGGGCGTGAAGAAGGCCACTCCGCGGCGGAGCGGGGCCCCGGGGTGCGTAGGGTCGTACTCATGAGTACAGCAGGCGCGAGCGCCGATCCCCTCGCGGCCCTGGGGGCGCTGCCCGGAGTGGCCGATTCCGTGGAGTCCGTCCGCAAGGCCGTCGACCGGGTCTACGGGCACCGGGTCATGCGGCGGCGCAGCAACGCGATCACCTCCGAGGCCGCGCTGCGCGGCGCCCGCGGCTCGGCCGCGCTGTCCGGCGCGGACTGGGCGCTGGAGGAGGTGCGCCGACGCACCGACTTCAGCGGCGACGACGAGGCCCGCACCGTGGGTGCCGCCCTGCGACTCACCGCTGAGGCCGGCCAGCTGCTGTCGATCTGGCGGCAGTCGCCCCTGCGCGTGCTGGCCCGGCTGCACCTGGTGGCGGCCGCGGACAAGGCCGACCAGGTGGGACGGCCCCGCAAGGAGGGCGAGCCGGTCGACGAGCCACTCGTCGGGCTGCCGCTGCCGAGCGCCACCGAGACGCACGGCAGGCTGGACGGACTGGCCGAGCTGATCATCGCGGGCGGCTCCGCACCGGCGCTGGTGACGGCCGCCGTCGTGCACGGCGAACTCCTGGCGCTGCGTCCCTTCACGTCGCACAACGGCCTGGTCGCACGCACGGCGGAGCGGATCGTCCTCATCGGCAGCGGCTTGGACCCGAAGTCGGTCTGCGCGGCCGAGGTCGGCCATGCGGAGCTGGGGCGCGAGGCCTACCTGGAGGCCCTCGGCGGGTACGTCTCCGGTACCCCGGAGGGCGTGGCCGCCTGGATCACCCACTGCGGCAGGGCCGTCGAGCTGGGTGCTCGTGAGTCGATGGCGGTGTGTGAGGCGCTGCAGCGCGGGGCGGCATGACATCGCGGGCGGTCCGTCGCAGAGCGGCGTGACCTGGCGGGGCCTGGAAACACGGCCGGAAAAATGATGCGGCGGTACGAGTTCTCGTACCGCCGCTGGCATGAGCATCGGGTTACCAAGCGTCCTCGATATATGCCCATCAGGTCGGGGGCTTTGCCCGTCACCTGGTGTGGCTGGCCCGTATTCGACGGGTCGACGTCGCGTGGGTGCCCGGTGTTCATGCTCGGTCCGTGGGGCCAAATGCGTTAAAAGGTGATCCTCTCGGATGTCCTTGGTCTCGCGGGCCGTTGAGTCCTTTGTACTCCTGCCCCGGAGCGAGCGGAAGTCCAGGCCGCACTTCTTTACTTTTCGGTTCAAATAGGACCGGGCATCGTCACAGGTCAAGCGACCGTGGCCCGGCGTCTGTTCGCGTACCAGACGAGTCCCGCGGTGGCCGCCGCAGCGCCTATCGCCGCGACCGCCACGAGCGCCGGGCGCGGCGGGACGGAGAACGCGGGAATGCGCTGCTTGAGCCGGACCGGGCGGTGGAAGTCCAGGATCGGCCACTCGCGCGCGAGGGCCTCGCGGCGCAGCGCCCGGTCCGGGTTCACGGCATGCGGATGGCCGACGGACTCCAGCATCGGCACATCGGTCGCCGAGTCGCTGTAGGCGTAGCAGCGGCTGAGGTCGTACCCCTCGGACTCGGCCAGCTCCCTGACGGCCTCGGCCTTGGTCGGGCCGTACGCGTAGTACTCCACTTCGCCCGTGAAGCAGCCGTCGTCGCCCACGACCATGCGGGTGGCGACCACGCGGTCCGCACCCAGCAGTTCGCCGATCGGCTCGACCACCTCGGCGCCCGAGGTGGACACGATCACGACGTCGCGGCCGGCGGTGTGGTGCTCCTCGATGAGGGAGGCGGCCTCGTCGTAGATGATCGGGTCGATCAGGTCGTGCAGCGTCTCGGCGACGATCTCCTTGACCTGCTGCACGTTCCAGCCCCGGCACAGGGCGGACAGATAGGCGCGCATGCGCTCCATCTGGTCGTGGTCCGCGCCCCCGGCCAGGAAGACGAACTGGGCATAGGCGGTACGCAAGACGGCCCTGCGGTTGATCAGACCGCCTTGGTAGAACGACTTGCTGAACGTGAGCGTGCTCGACTTCGCAATGACCGTCTTGTCCAGGTCAAAGAAGGCGGCTGTGCGGGGCATCGAGTGGTTTTCCACGCACCAGAGCATAGGGGCAGCCCATTCGGCGTAAGGTGGGGCGCGTGGGTTTGCCTGAGAAGGCTCTCGGGTACACCATGGAAGTCACGGATCGTTCGCGACCGTGCTAACCCGGCCCGACTCCTCCCCCCCCGAGTCGGCCGTGGGGACGACCCCCGCTCTCCCCCCCGGCGGGGGTCGTCGCATGTCCGGGTGGGTTTTCATCTCCTTCGCGCGGCTTGAAAGCCGCTTCGATACGGCTGTGGCGAAGCGCTTGTCATGCACCTGACTTGTCACGGTCGGTAGTCGCCGGACTGCTCTGTGGGAGTCGCACAGGGGGACTGAGCCGCTCACCGGTATGGGTGACGGCGATATCCACAACCCCCGGAACGTCCACAGTTATCCACCAAGATCCACACGATTTCCGGGATCGCTGCACCGTGATTCCAGCGCATCCCGCTCGCGGCGAGTTCATGGCCCGTTCCGAGCACCCGGGGGCGTTTGGCCGGTTTCTGCCGGCCGTTCACAGGGAGGCCGCTTGTCGGTTCTTCCCACGTTTGGGAATCGCGGGGCCGCAGGGGCCGCGCGAGTCATGCAGCGAAGGGGGATGGAAAGCGTGGCCGGAACCGTCACACACGACCCGCCGCCCGCAGCCGGAGGGCGGCAGGGCGGACCGCTGATCGTCACCGAGGACGGCGAACTCCTCGACGACCTGCTGCGCCTGTGCGCGGCGGCGGGCGCCACACCCGAGGTGCACCACGGGGTGCCCGAGCGCAGAGGCAGCTGGGAGGCCGCGCCGCTCGTCCTGGTCGGCGACGACGCCGCGCGGCGGGTGCGCGGGGCCGTCCGCAGAAGGGGTGTCGTGCTCGTCGGCCGGGACCAGGACGACTCCGGGGTGTGGCGGCGCGCCGTCGAGATCGGCGCCGAGCACGTCCTGATGCTGCCCGACGGCGAGCAGTGGCTGGTCGACCGGATCGCCGATGTGGCCGAGGGTGTCGGCAGGCCCGCCCTCACAGTGGGCGTCATCGGCGGCCGGGGCGGGGCCGGAGCGTCCACGCTCGCGTGCGCCCTCGCCGTCACCTCCGCGCGGGAGGGACTGCGCACGCTCCTCGTGGACGCCGATCCCCTGGGCGGGGGACTCGACGTCCTCCTCGGAGGTGAGACGGCCGAAGGGCTGCGCTGGCCCGCGTTCGCCTCCTCGCGCGGACGGGTCGGCGGGGGAGCCCTGGAGGAGTCGCTGCCCGAACTGCACTCGCTGCGAGTGCTCAGCTGGGACCGCGGCGACCGGATCGCGGTCCCGCCGCAGGCGGTGCGCGCGGTGCTCGCGGCGGCCCGCCGCCGCGGCGGCACGGTCGTGGTCGACCTGCCGCGCCGGATCGACGACGGCGTCGCCGAGGTGCTCACCCAGCTGGACGTGGGCGTGCTGGTGGTGCCCGCCGAGCTGCGGGCCGTCGCGGCCGCGGGGCGGGTGGCCTCCGCGGTCGGCATGGTCCTGCGGGATCTGCGGGTGGCGGTCCGCGGCCCCTACCCACCGGGGCTCGACGACCGTGAGATCGCGCGGCTGCTCGGACTGCCCCTGGTCGGCGAAGTGCCCGACGAACCGGGGCTGTCGCGCCCGGACAAGGGCACGGCGCCACCGGGTGCCGCTCCGCGCGGGCCGCTCGCCCGGTTCTGCAAGGGGTTCTGGGAACGGGCGCTCGTCGAGGCGGGTGCGGCATGAGCACCCTGGCCGGGCTCGAAGGCGCGGCGCTGCTCGACGGAGTGCGGCGATGGCTGGCGGAGAGCGGGGCCGAGCCGACACCCGCGCGCGTGGCGCAGGCCCTGCGGGACCAGGGGCGGGTCCTCGGGGACGCCGAAGTCCTGGGTGCCGCGGCGCAGTTGCGGTCCGAGCTGGTCGGCAGCGGACCGCTGGAGCCGCTCCTCGCCGATCCGTCGGTGACGGACGTGCTCGTGTCGGCCCCGGACCGGGTCTGGGTGGACCGGGGTGGCGGACTGGAGCTGACGTCGGTGCGGTTCGCGGACGCGGCGGCCGTGCGACGGCTCGCCCAGCGCCTCGCCGCGGTGGCCGGACGACGGCTGGACGACGCCCGCCCCTGGGCCGATGCCCGGCTGCCCGACGGAACCCGGCTGCACGCCGTGCTGCCGCCGGTGGCGGTGGGCTGCGCCTGCCTGTCGCTGCGGGTGGTACGGCCGCGAGCCTTCACGCTCGGCGAGCTGGTCACGGCGGGCACGGTGCCGCCGGGCGGGGACCGCATGCTGCGCGCCCTGCTCGACGCTCGGCTGTCCTTCCTGGTCAGCGGCGGTACCGGTACCGGAAAGACCACGCTGCTGAGCGCCCTGCTCGGGCTCGTGGGGCCGGATGAGCGGATCGTCCTCGCCGAGGACTCGGCGGAGCTGCGGCCCGACCATCCCCATGTCGTGCGGCTGGAGACCAGACCCGCGAACCAGGAGGGCGCGGGCCTGGTCACCCTCGAGGACCTGGTGCGCCAGGCGCTGCGGATGCGGCCCGACCGGCTGGTCGTGGGTGAGGTGCGCGGGCCCGAAGTGGTGCATCTGCTGGCCGCGTTGAACACCGGCCATGAGGGCGGCTGCGGCACCGTGCACGCCAACGCCGCCGCCGATGTACCGGCCCGGCTGGAAGCGCTCGGCACGGCCGCCGGGCTCGACCGGGCCGCGCTGCACAGCCAGTTGGCGGCCGCCCTCTCCGTCGTGCTGCACCTGGTGCGCGACCGGGCGGGGCGACGGCGGATCGCGGAGGTGCACGTGCTGGAGAGAGACCCGTCGGGGCTCGTGCGCACGGTGCCGGCACTGCGGTGGGGACCGGAGGCGTTCGTGCGCGAGCGGGGGTGGGAGCGGCTGCGGGGGCTGCTTCGGGGCGGGGCGAGTGGGCTGGGTGGGGTGAGGGGACCGGGTGAGGCGAGTGGACCGGGTGAGGCAAGGGGGCCAGGTGAGGCGAGTGGACCGGGTGAGGCGAGTGGACTGGGTGAGGTCGCGATGGAGGGGGCGGGGCATGGCGCGGGTGTCTGAGATGTCGATGGGTGTGGACGTGATGGGGGAGGCGAGTCGTGACGGCGGTGTCTGAGATGTCGATGGGTGCGGCCTTGGCGTGCATGGGGGCGGCTGTCTGGCTGCTGGGGGAGCGTGAAGAGGTGGCGCGGCGGGCGCGGTTGCTGCTCGCGGAGGGGGCAGCTGTCTGGAGCGGCCCGCCCGGGTGGCGGCGGATGAGCGGTGGGCTGCGGCGTGTACGTGGGCGGCTGCGGGCCGAGTGGTGGTCGCCGGTGGCCGGGCTGATGCTGGCGGTGCTCGGGGCGTCGGTACTGCCGGCCGTCCTCGGGGCCGCCGGGGTGCCGTTGCTGCGGCGGGCCCGACAGGCCGGCGAGGCGCGGCGGGACCGGGAGCGCCGGGCCGACGCGGTGATCGCGCTGTGCGGGGCGCTCGCCGGGGAGGTGAGGGCCGGGCGCCAGCCGGGTGAGGGGCTGCTGCGGGCCGCGCGGGACTGCGGCGGGCTCGCGGACGCGCAGGCGACGGTGCTTGCGGCGGCGCGGTTCGGCGGTGACGTGCCGGACGCGCTCGCCACGGCGGCGCGGCAACCGGGCGCCGAGGGACTGAAGGGACTCGCCGCGTGCTGGCGGGTGGCCGTGGACCAGGGTGCGGGGCTCGCGGCCGGGCTCGACCGGCTCGCCGCGGCCCTGCGCGCGGAACGGGACCAACGATCCGACTTACGGGCCCAGTTGGCAGGCGCCCGGGCCACGGCGGTGATGCTCGCCGGATTGCCGGCCCTGGGGCTCCTCATCGGCACCGCCCTCGGGGCCGATCCCCTCCACGTCCTGCTGCATACCGGGGCGGGACTGGGCTGTCTGGCGGCCGGCGGGGCGCTGGAGGGCGCGGGGCTGTGGTGGGTGCAGCGGATCGTACGAGGCGCGGAGACGGCGGCATGAGCGGAGAAGTCGTCCACAGGCTGGGGGTGACCGTGGGGATCGTGCTGGCCTGCGGATGGCTGGTGCGGTGGCTGCTGGAGATGCGGCGCCGCAGGAGGATGCGCCGGCGGCTGACGGAGCTGTCGGGCGTACGGGAAGCGACGGCGCCGGCCCTGAGCCCGGCCGTGCGGGGGCTCGCGCGGACGTGGCTGGCTCCGGTGGGCGTGGCGTGCGCCGGATGGGCCCTGGTCGGAGGCCTTGCTGGGGCCGCCGTGGGACTGGCCGGCGCGGTGGGGGTGTGGCGGTGGCGGCTGCGACAGGAGACGTCCGGCGCGGACCCGGGGGCTCCCGACCTCCCCGAGGGGGCACGGCAACTCCCCCTCGCCGCCGACCTGCTGGGGGCCTGCATCGCGGCGGGCGCCGGCCCGGTGATCGCCGCGCAGGCGGTGGGTGAGGCCCTGGGCGGCCCTGTCGGCGACGCCCTCGCCCGGGGTGCGGCGGAGGTGCGGCTGGGCGGCGAACCGGGCGTGGCCTGGCGGAGGTTGGGTGCGGTCCCGGGCGCCGGAGGTCTGGCCCGGCTGCTCGAACGGGCCGATGTGTCCGGGATGCCCGCTGCGGTGCCGGTCGCGCGGCTCGCCGCGGAGGCCAGGGCCGACTGGGGCCGCGCCGCGACGGCCAGGGGCCGGCGAGCGGGCGTGATGGTGAGCGCGCCGGTGGGGCTGTGCTTCCTGCCCGCGTTCATCGCGGTCGGCGTACTGCCCGTGGTGATCGGACTCGCGGGCGGGGTGCTCGGAGGGGGTGGTGGGTGAGGCGGCGACGGACCGGAAGCAGTGAGCGACAACCAGCAGAAACGTAGAAGTTCGGACTCTTTCTTACGGGGGTTGAGATGTATCAGGCGGTGCGGGCACGGCTGCGTGCCCTGGTGTGCGGGATGCGGCGGGCGGCGCGGAGGGACGCGGGAATGGTCACCTCCGAGTACGCCATGGGAATCGTCGCGGCCGTGGCGTTCGCGGTGGTGCTCTACAAGGTCGTCACGAGCGGCCCGGTCAGCGCGGAACTCCAGAACATCGTGAAGGGGGCCCTGAATGCGCGGATGTGAGCTGGGCGGGGACCGGGGGTTCGTCACGGCGGAGTCGGCCGTGGTGCTGCCCGTGCTGGTGATGTTCGCGATGGCACTGGTGTGGGGGCTGCTGGTCGTGGCCGCGCAGATCCAGTGTGTGGACGCGGCGCGGACGGGCGCCCGTGCGGCGGCCCGGCAGGACTCGCCCGGCGCGGTTGTGGAACTGACCCGCGAGGCGGCGCCGCCCGGCGCGAAGGTGACCGTCAGCCGGGGCGCGGAGCACGTACGGGTGACCGTCGTGGCCGAGCCGCCGGTGCTGCGCGGTCTGCCCTTCACCGTGCGCGAGGAGGCCGTGGCGTCGGTGGAGGAGGCGGTGGGCACGTGAGACTGGACCGGGGGCGTGCCGGTGTTCGGGGCGCCCGTTCGGACCAGGGGTCCGCCACCGTGTGGAGCGTGGGAGCGATCGCCGTTCTGTGTGTGGTGTTCGGGGTAGTCCTGGCGCTCGGGCAGGCCGTAGTCATCCGGCACCGGGCGGCGGGCGGTGCGGATCTCGCGGCGCTCGCCGCGGCGGACCACTGGGCCGACGGCGGTTCGGCGGCCTGCGCCCGGGCCGGCCGGGTGGCCCGGGCCCAGGGCGTGCGGCTCGTGCGGTGCGAGGTCGCCGGGGAGATCTCGGAGGTGACGGCGGCGTCGGGACGGGGGCTGTTCACGGCGGAGGTCAGGTCGAGGGCGGGGCCCCCGGCGAGTCGGCCGGTTCCCCGTCTGGCCGCTCAGGTGCCTCGTCCGCCTCCTCCTTCTCCACCGGCTTCTCCTCCGGAGCGTCCTCATCCCCCGGGTCGCCTTCCTTCTCCTGCGGAGCCCCCTCCAGCAGCACCGTGAGGAGCCGTACGGCGCCCCTCTTGTGCAGCGGGTCGTTGCCGTTGCCGCACTTGGGGGACTGGATGCAGGACGGGCAGCCGGCGTCGCACTCGCAGGAGGCGATGGCCTGGCGGGTGGCGGTCAGCCAGGTGCGGGCGGTGTGGAAGGCGCGCTCCGCGAAGCCCGCCCCGCCCGGATGGCCGTCGTAGACGAAGACGGTGGGCAGCAGCGTGTCGGGGTGGAGCGGGATCGACACGCCGCCGATGTCCCAGCGGTCGCAGGTCGCGAAGAGGGGCAGCAGGCCGATCGACGCGTGTTCGGCGGCGTGCAGGGAGCCGCCGAGGATCTCCGGGTTGATCCGGGCCCGGTCCAGCTGGTCCTCGGTGACGGTCCACCACACGGCGCGGGTGCGCAGCGTACGGGGAGGGAGGTCGAGTTTGGTCTCGCCGAGCACCTCACCGGTGATGAGCCGTCTGCGGAGGAAGGAGACGACCTGGTTGGTGACCTCGACGGAGCCGTAGCAGAGGCGGCCGTCGCCCCACGGGATCTCGACGTCCGTCTCCAGGACGGAGATCGACGTGGTGTCACGGGCGACCGTGGAGTACGGCGGGGCGGCCTCCTCCACGAGGGCGACGGAGTCCTCCAGGTCCAGCGACCGCACCAGGTACGTGCGGCCCTGGTGGAGGTGGACCGCCCCCTCGTGCACCGTCGAGTGCGCGGCTCCGGCGTCGACCGTGCCGAGCAGCCGGCCCGTGCCGGTCTCGACGACCTGGACCGGGCGTCCGCCCTCACCGCGGATGTCCGTCAGGTCGGCGGCCCGCTCGCGGCGGGTCCAGTGCCAGGCCCGGGTGCGGCGGCGCAGCAGCTTCGCGGCCTCCAGCTGGGGCAGGAGGCCCTCGCTGGCCGGGCCGAACAGGCTGAGGTCCTCGTCCGTCAGGGGCAGCTCCGCGGCGGCCGCGCACAGGTGCGGGGCCAGCACGTAGGGGTTGTCCGGGTCGAGGACGGTCGATTCGACGGGCTGGTCGAACAGGGCCTCGGGGTGGTGGACGAGGAAGGTGTCCAGCGGGTCGTCGCGGGCGACCAGGACGGCCAGCGCCCCCTGGCCGGACCGTCCGGCGCGGCCCGCCTGCTGCCACAGGGACGCACGCGTGCCGGGGTAGCCGGCGATGACGACCGCGTCGAGGCCGGAGATGTCGATGCCGAGTTCGAGGGCGTTCGTCGCCGCGAGACCCAGCAGTTCACCCGAATGGAGGGCTTGTTCGAGAGCGCGGCGTTCTTCGGGAAGATAGCCGCCCCGATACGCCGCGACACGCCGGGCCAGCGACCGGTCGACCTCGCCCAGGCGCTCCTGGGAAATGACCGAGATCAGCTCGGCGCCGCGCCGGGAACGGACGAAGGCGACCGAGCGCACGCCCTGCACGGTGAGGTCGGTCAGCAGGTCGGCGGCCTCCGCGGTGGCGGTACGCCGGACGGGGGCGCCCTTCTCGCCGTGCAGGTCGGTCAGCGGCGGCTCCCAGAGGGCGAACACCAGTTCACCGCGGGGGGAGGCGTCGTCGGCCACTTCCAGCACCGGCACGCCGGTGAGGCGACGGGCGGCCACGGAGGGCTCGGCGGCGGTGGCCGAGGCCAGCAGGAACACCGGCGACGCGCCGTAGCGGGCACACAGCCGGCGCAGTCGGCGCAGCACCTGAGCGACGTGCGAGCCGAAGACGCCGCGGTAGGTGTGGCACTCGTCGATGACGACGTATTTCAGCGACTTCAGGAAGGAGGACCAGCGGGGGTGGGACGGCAGGATGCCGCGGTGCAGCATGTCCGGGTTGGTCAGCACGTAGTTGCCGTACTGGCGGATCCACTCGCGCTCCTCGAACGGAGTATCGCCGTCGTACACGGCTGCGCGCACGGAATTGCCCAGCGGATGTGAAAGTTCCTTCACCGAGCGGCACTGGTCCGCCGCGAGAGCCTTGGTGGGAGCCAGGTAGAGGGTGGTCGCGCCGCGGCCGTTCGGGGCCTCCGAACCCTCCAGAAGGGTGGAGAAGACCGGCACGAGGTAGGCCAGGGACTTGCCGGAGGCAGTGCCGGTGGCGACGACAACCGACTCGCCGTCCAGGGCGTGCTCGGCCGCGCGTGCCTGGTGGGCCCAGGGATGCTCGATGCCCGCGGCTCGCACCGCCGCGACGACCTCCGGGCGGATCCGGTCCGGCCAGACGGCATGCCGACCCTCACGCGGGGGCAAGTGCTCCGTATGAGTAATGCGAGAGGCCCTGCTGGGGCCGGACGCGAGCCGGTCCAGGACCGCGCCCGGCGCGGGTCGGGAGGCGGGGTCCGTAGGGGTTCGATCGGATCGGTGATTCTTGGCCATCGGCACCGAGTGTGTCACTGGCGTGACGGACAATGGAGCCAAGGCGTCGTGCACGCCTGCCGGTAAGTGATTGAATGCCATCGCGGCTGGCGAAGCGTCCAGGGGCTGAAGCCGAATGCCCCTAGGGCGACCGCTCGATAGCAAGGTGCTGGAGGATCCGTGGACCTGTCCCTGTCGACCGAAACCATGGGCGATCGCACGATCGTCAGGGTCGGTGGCGAAATCGACGTATATACCGCGCCCAAGCTGCGCGAGCAGTTGGTCGAGCTGGTGAACGACGGCAATTTCCACCTTGTCGTCGACATGGAGGGCGTGGACTTCCTCGACTCCACCGGGCTCGGCGTACTGCTCGGAGGCCTGAAGCGCGTGCGTGCCCATGAGGGCTCCCTGCGCCTGGTCTGCAACCAGGAGCGCATCCTGAAGATCTTCCGTATCACCGGCCTCACCAAGGTGTTCCCGATTCACACCTCGGTCGAGGAAGCGGTTGCGGCCACCGACTGACACCGGGCCCGGGCCGTGCGCCCGGGCCGGCCGTCGTTCGGCAGAAGTGAAGACCGAGGGGGCCCGGGCTTTCGGTGGCCCGGAGCCTCTCGACAGCACGCCCGCAATTGCGAGGGGGATGCATGGCCACCGTTGAGCTCCGCTTCAGCGCGCTGCCCGAGCATGTCAGGACCGCCCGGCTGGTGGCGGCAGCGGTGGCGCGCAGGGCCGGAGTGGACGAGGCCGTCCTCGACGAGGTCAGGCTCGCCGTCGGCGAGGCGTGCACCCGAGCCGTCGCTCTGCACCAGACCGGCGGGATCTCGGCACCGGTGAAGGTGCTCCTGATCGAGGAGGAGAAGCAGTTCTCCATCGAGGTCGGCGACGAGGCCCCGCACGCGGTCCCCGGCGAGCGCGCCTCCGGAGCCGGAACCGGCGACGCCGACGGTGAGGCCGACGAGGACGAAATGGGCCTCGCGGTCATCAGCGGACTCGTCGACGACGTCGAGGTCAGCGCGGGAGAGCACGGCGGGCGGATCAAGATGACATGGCCGACCACGCCGCCGCCGACGATCCTGGTCTGATCCCGCCACCGCGTACGCCGCTCTTGACGAAGGGCCCCACCCGTGGGGCCCTTCGTCATGTGCGGGTGTCAGTGCCCGCCTTTACAGTAGGTCCTGTGCCGTTCGTCGCGTGAATTCGTTCACGATCATTCGCGCGCCCTCCGGGAGCCTCGGAATGCTTTCAAGGCATTACTTCGGACGGCCAATTCCGTTTATCGCGCTCTGTTTTGATCAGGTTCCGGTACCTACAATCCCGTCCACATCTTGAGCTCAGCCCAAGCGTCAAGGAGGACGAATGGCGGGGCTTTCCCTCTCACAACAGTCGGGCCATCCCACCGACCTCGCAGCCGCCGTACTCACCGATGGCAACCGTGTCCTCATCGTGGTCATCGCGGTCGTCGCACTGGCGGCCCTGGTGCTCGCGGGGGTCCTGGTGCGCCAGGTACTCGCGGCCGGCGAGGGCACCGACAGCATGAAGAAGATCGCGGCAGCGGTCCAGGAAGGCGCGAACGCCTATCTGGCCCGTCAGCTGCGCACGCTCGGCGTATTCGCCGCGGTCGTGTTCTTCCTGCTCATGCTGCTGCCCGCGGACGACTGGAGTCAGCGTGCCGGACGGTCGGTGTTCTTTCTGATCGGAGCGGCGTTCTCGGCGGCCACCGGCTATATCGGTATGTGGCTCGCCGTACGCAGCAATGTGCGTGTCGCCGCGGCGGCGCGTGAAGCCACTCCGGCTCAAGGCGAGCCGGAAAAGGATCTGACCGCGGTCTCGCACAAGGCGATGAAGATCGCTTTCCGTACGGGCGGTGTGGTCGGCATGTTCACGGTGGGCCTCGGCCTGCTCGGCGCCTCCTGTGTGGTGCTGGTGTACGCGGCCGACGCGCCGAAGGTGCTCGAGGGCTTCGGCCTCGGGGCCGCGCTGATCGCGATGTTCATGCGTGTCGGCGGCGGCATCTTCACCAAGGCCGCCGACGTCGGCGCCGACCTGGTCGGCAAGGTCGAACAGGGCATTCCGGAGGACGACCCGCGCAATGCCGCGACCATCGCCGACAACGTGGGCGACAACGTCGGCGACTGCGCGGGCATGGCGGCCGACCTCTTCGAGTCGTACGCCGTGACCCTGGTCGCCGCGCTGATCCTCGGCTCGGCGGCCTTCGGCGACGCCGGGCTCGGCTTCCCGCTGCTCGTGCCGGCGATCGGTGTGGTCACCGCCATGATCGGCATCTTCGCGGTGGCACCCAGGCGCGCCGACCGCAGCGGCATGAGCGCCATCAACCGCGGATTCTTCATCTCCGCGGTGATCTCGCTGGTGCTGGTGGCGGTGGCCGTCTTCGTCTACCTGCCGGGGAAGTACTCCGAGCTCGACGGGGTCACCGACGCCGCGATCCAGGGCAAGGACGGCGACCCGCGGATCCTCGCGCTCGTCGCGGTGGCCATCGGCATCGTCCTCGCCGCGCTCATCCAGCAACTGACCGGCTACTTCACCGAGACCACCCGCCGGCCCGTCAGGGACATCGGCAAGACCTCGCTCACCGGCCCGGCCACCGTCGTCCTCGCCGGTATCTCGGTCGGTCTGGAATCCGCCGTCTACACCGCCCTGTTGATCGGTCTCGGCGTGTACGGGGCGTTCCTGCTCGGCGGCACGTCGATCATGCTGGCGCTGTTCGCGGTGGCGCTGGCCGGCACCGGCCTGCTCACCACGGTCGGTGTGATCGTCGCGATGGACACCTTCGGGCCCGTCTCCGACAACGCGCAGGGCATCGCCGAGATGTCCGGTGACGTCGAGGGCGCGGGCGCGCAGGTGCTCACCAACCTGGACGCCGTCGGCAACACCACCAAGGCGATCACCAAGGGCATCGCGATCGCCACGGCCGTGCTCGCGGCGGCGGCGCTGTTCGGGTCGTACCGCGACGCGATCTTCACCGGCGCGCGGGACGTGGGCGAGAAACTCAGCGGGGAGGGCGCCCCGATGAGCCTGATGATGGACATCTCGCAGCCCAACAACCTCGTGGGTCTCATCGCCGGCGCGGCGGTCGTCTTCCTCTTCTCGGGGCTGGCGATCAACGCCGTGTCGCGGTCGGCGGGTTCCGTGGTCTACGAGGTGCGGCGGCAGTTCCGTGAGAAGCCCGGGATCATGGACTACAGCGAGAAGCCGGAGTACGGCAAGGTCGTCGACATCTGCACCAAGGACGCCCTGCGCGAGCTCGCCACGCCCGGTCTGCTGGCCGTGATGGCGCCCATCTTCATCGGGTTCACGCTGGGCGTCGGAGCGCTCGGCGCGTTCCTGGCGGGCGCGATCGGCGCGGGCACGCTGATGGCGGTGTTCCTCGCCAACTCCGGTGGCGCCTGGGACAACGCCAAGAAGCTCGTCGAGGACGGCCACCACGGCGGCAAGGGCGGCGAGGCGCACGCGGCGACCGTGATCGGCGACACGGTCGGCGACCCCTTCAAGGACACCGCGGGGCCCGCGATCAACCCGCTGCTGAAGGTCATGAACCTGGTCTCGCTGCTCATCGCGCCAGCGGTGATCAAGTTCTCCTACGGTCCGGACAAGAGCATCGGGGTGCGGATTCTGGTCGCCGTCCTCGCGTTCCTGGTGATCGCCGGGGCGGTGTACGTGTCAAAGCGGCGCGGAATCGCGATGGGTGACGAGGACAACGCCGGATCGGCGCCCAAGTCGGCCGATCCGGCGGTGGTTTCGTAGGGAGGTCCGAGAGCCCCGTTCCAAGGTGCGGGCGGGCGGCGCGCGTTGGCGTGTCGCCCGCCCGCGCTGTGTGGGTACACGCTCACGCGTGAGCCTTCTCTCGCTTGGTGCAAAAGGTTACAAAACGGTCTTAAAAGACGATCGACGTGCTGTTGTCGTGCATCTGGCGTGTATGTTCCGGGGCCGAGAGCCATGGAAGGGACCAAACCGGTGAACAAGAAGCTCGCGGCCGCACTGTCCGGCGGTGCGGTACTGGTACTGGCGCTGTCGGGCTGCGGCGGCGACGACAGCAACGACAAGCTCGACTCCTGGGCCAAGCAGGTCTGTGACGCCGTACAGCCGCAGGCCAAGAAGATCGAGTCGGCCAATGCGGCGATCCAGAAGGAGACCTCGGACAACAGCACGCCCGAGGATGTCCAGAAGACCGATGCAAAGGCCTTCCAGGACATGTCCGACGCCTACAAGGCGATCGGGGCCGCCGTGAACAAGGCCGGGGCCCCGGACGTCGAGAACGGCGAGAAGAAGCAGCAGGACGCGGTCAAGGAGCTCAACGCGATCTCCGCCGCGTACGCCTCCCTGAAGAAGCAGGTCGACAACCTGGACACCAAGGACCAGGGCAAGTTCGCCGACGGTCTGAAGGACATCGCCACCGAGCTGGACAAGCTGAGCCAGAGCGGCAACGACGCCCTCAGGAACCTGGAGGAGGGCGAGGTCGGCCAGGCGATGGCCAAGCAGCCCAGCTGCAAGGCGGCCACGGCGCCGGCCGGGACCACGCAGAGCTGAGGCTCCGGGCGGCGGGCGGCGCAGTGACGCGGGTGTGACGACTGAGGCGTAGGTGCCGTCGGTGCCTGCTGAGTCGTAGGCGACTGCGGGTGTCTGCTGAGTCGTAGGTGACTGTCAGGGTCTGATGTGCCGTACGGCGGGGACGTGTGCCGTGCGGCAAGAATGCGTGCCGTCCCCCTCACGGGCAGGTGCGGCACCCGCACCGGCGGCCACAATGGGGGGCGTGAGTAACGCCAGCCAGTCACCCCTGCCCCCGCTGCCCGCCTCCGACCGTCCCGATGTCGCCGCCCGGCTCCGTGACGCCCTGCTCGCGGCCTCCTTCACCGCCGACGGACTGCTCGAACTGCTCGGCGCCCCCGCGTACGCGGCACTGGCCCGGAGCGAGACCGTACCCGCCCTGCGGGCCACCCGCGGGGACACGCCGCTGGAGATGCTCGTCCGGCTGTTTCTGCTCCAGCAGCCCGTGCCGCAGGCGCGCGTGGCGGAGGTCCTGCCCGTGGACGCCTGTCTGGAGAGCGGCTGGCTGGCCCGGGCCGGTGCCGGCGAACTCGCCGCCACCGTGGACGTCCGGCCCTACGGCGGGCCCGGCGGCGAGGACTGGTTCATCGTGTCGGACCTCGGCTGCGCGGTCGGCGGCGCCGGCGGGATCGGCCGGCGTGAGGAAGGGGTCGTCCTCGGAGTCGGCGGCGCCTCCACGACCCTCGCCGGCATCACCGTCCGTACGCCCGCCGCCGCGGCGCTCGACCTCGGCACGGGCTCCGGCATCCAGGCCCTGCACGCGGCGCAGCACGCCACGCGCGTGGTGGCCACCGACCTCAACCCGCGCGCCCTGCACATCACCGCCCTCACGCTGGCGCTGTCCGCCACCTCGGCCGTCGAACGGCGCGAGGGTTCCCTCTTCGAACCGGTCCGCGGCGACGAGACCTTCGACCTGATCGTGTCCAACCCGCCCTTCGTCATTTCCCCCGGCGCCCGGCTCACCTACCGGGACGGCGGGATGGGCGGGGACGATCTGTGCCGCACGCTCGTTCAGGAGGCAGGGGAGCGGCTGAACGAGGGAGGGCTCGCGCAGTTCCTCGCCAACTGGCAGCACGTGGAAGGGGAGGACTGGCAGGACAGGCTCAGGTCATGGGTGCCCCGGGGCTGCGACGCGTGGATCGTGCAGCGCGAGGTGCAGGACGTCAATCAGTACGCCGAGCTGTGGCTGCGTGACGCGGGCGACCACCAGGGCGACACGGCGGAGTACCAGGCGCGGTACGACGCATGGCTCGACGAGTTCGAGGCGCGCAAGGTGAAGGCCGTCGGCTTCGGCTGGATCACCCTGCGCAGGACGAGCGCCGCCGTGCCCTCGCTCACGGTGGAGGAGTGGCCGCACCCGGTGGAGCAGCCGCTCGGCGACACGATCCGGGCCCACTTCGACCGGCTCGACCACCTGCGCGACCACGACGACGCCGCTCTGCTCGAAGGACACTTCCGGCTCGCCGCCGAGATCGTGCAGGAGCAGGTCGGGCTGCCCGGCGCGGAGGATCCCGAGCACGTCGTGCTGCGCCAGAACCGCGGCATGCGCCGGGCGACCCGGGTGGACACCGTCGGCGCGGGATTCGCGGGCGTCTGCGACGGCACGATGAGCGCGGGCCGCATCCTCGACGCCATCGCCCAGCTGATCGGCGAGGACCCGGTCATGCTGCGCGACCGCACACCGGCCCAGATCCGGCTGCTCGTCGAGCAGGGCTTCCTGGAGCCGGTCCGCTGAGGGGACGGAGGGGGCGGAGGGGACGGAGAGGACGAGGGGACTGAAGGGGCTGCCGAGAGTGGCCCCCGAGGTCGTGAAGGAGGCTCGCCAACAAATTCGAGTCGATTTGAATCCCTCGTCCGCAACGGGGCACGAGGTACCGACGCCCTTGATCCACCGCCGTGTCGCCCCCGCGTTCACCTCTGGTTCGCCTGCCCGCCGCCCGCGCGTGTCAGCCTCCCGTGGCTGGGGATGCGCGGACAGAGGAAAAGGGGCACGGCGGGTCATGGAGAGCGAACCGGCGATCTTCGCGGGAGCGGTGTTCTCCCTGTTCGGAGGCGCCCTACTGGCATGGACCGTGACCTGCGTGCGCCGGCAGCGGCCCGTCGCCCTGGGTGTGAGGCCCGTCGCATCGGCGACCCTCGCGAGCGTCGTCTCGGTGCTCGCGCTCGCCCTCGGAACGTGGTGCTTCACGCGCCTGTGAGGCCGCTCCGGCGACGCACCTGCCGGTAACCGGGGGCTCGCGCTCCGCACAGGGGCCGCCCTGCTCCCGATCCTCCGGGCGGCAGGATTGGTGGTAGTCGGGTTACCGTTCGAGTGGCCGTTGCGGGCTTTTCCCGTTTGACACGGGGGCGGGATGTACCGTCACACTCCGCAGCGTCACCACGTACCCAGCCCCGGTAAGCGACTCCGGGGAGGCCCCAGCGTCGACCGGAGAGAAGAGCGAAGTTGTCCCCGACCAGCGAGACCGCGAAGGGCGGCCGCCGACTCGTCATCGTCGAGTCGCCTGCCAAGGCGAAGACGATCAAGGGCTATCTCGGCCCCGGCTACATCGTCGAGGCGAGCGTCGGGCACATCCGCGACCTTCCCAACGGCGCCGCCGAGGTGCCCGAGAAGTACACCGGCGAGGTCCGCCGCCTCGGTGTGGACGTCGAACACGACTTCCAGCCGATCTATGTGGTCAACGCCGACAAGAAGGCACAGGTCAAGAAGCTCAAGGACCTGCTGAAGGAGTCCGACGAACTCTTCCTCGCCACCGATGAGGACCGCGAGGGCGAGGCCATCGCCTGGCATCTCCAGGAGGTGCTCAAGCCCAAGGTCCCGGTCAAGCGGATGGTCTTCCACGAGATCACCAAGGCCGCGATCCAGGCCGCCGTCGCCAACCCGCGCCAGCTCAACCAGAAGCTCGTCGACGCCCAGGAGACCCGCCGCATCCTCGACCGCCTCTACGGCTACGAGGTCTCGCCGGTCCTGTGGAAGAAGGTCATGCCGCGGCTGTCCGCGGGCCGCGTCCAGTCCGTCGCCACCCGGCTCGTGGTGGAGCGGGAACGCGAGCGCATCGCCTTTCGTTCGGCTGAGTACTGGGACCTGACGGGCACCTTCGCGACCGGCCGCGCCGGAGACTCGTCGGACCCGTCGTCGCTGGTCGCGCGCCTGCAGACCGTCGACGGCAGGCGGGTCGCACAGGGCCGCGACTTCGACTCCCTCGGACAACTGAAGAGCGCGAACACCCTCCACCTCGACGAGGCGAACGCCCGCGCCCTGGCCGCCGCCCTGGAGCAGACGCGGTTCGCCGTCCGCTCGGTCGAGTCCAAGCCGTACCGCCGCTCGCCGTACGCCCCGTTCCGTACGACGACGATGCAGCAGGAGGCCAGCCGCAAGCTCGGCTTCGGCGCGAAGGCCACCATGCAGGTCGCGCAGAAGCTGTACGAGAACGGCTACATCACCTACATGCGTACGGACTCCACGACCCTGAGCGACACGGCGGTCGCCGCCGCCCGCGCCCAGGTCACGCAGCTGTACGGCGCCGACTACCTGCCGCCGCAGCCGAGGACGTACGCCGGGAAGGTCAAGAACGCGCAGGAGGCCCACGAGGCGATCCGCCCCTCGGGTGATCGTTTCCGCACTCCCGCCGAGACCGGACTGACCGGTGACCAGTTCAAGCTGTACGAGCTGATCTGGAAGCGGACCGTCGCCTCCCAGATGAAGGACGCGACCGGCAACAGCGTCACGGTGAAGATCGGCGGCACGGCGGCCGACGGCCGGGACGTCGAGTTCAGCGCGTCCGGCAAGACGATCACCTTCCACGGCTTCCTCAAGGCCTACGTCGAGGGTGCCGACGACCCGAACGCCGAGCTGGACGACCGCGAGCGCCGGCTGCCCCAGGTCTCCGAGGGCGACGCCCTGAGCGCGCAGGAGATCACGGTCGACGGGCACGCCACCAAGCCCCCGGCCCGCTACACCGAGGCCTCCCTGGTCAAGGAGCTGGAAGAGCGGGAGATCGGCCGCCCGTCGACGTACGCGTCGATCATCGGCACGATCCTCGACCGCGGCTACGTGTTCAAGAAGGGCACGGCCCTGGTGCCGTCCTTCCTGTCCTTCGCCGTGGTCAACCTCCTGGAGAAGCACTTCGGGCGGCTCGTCGACTACGACTTCACCGCCAAGATGGAGGACGACCTCGACCGCATCGCCCGCGGTGAGGCCCAGGCCGTGCCGTGGCTGAAGCGGTTCTACTTCGGCGAGGGCACCGTCAGCGGGGCCGCGGCCGATGCCGGCAACGGCGACGGGGACCACCTCGGCGGCCTCAAGGAGCTGGTGACGGACCTGGGCGCGATCGACGCGCGCGAGGTGTCGTCCTTCCCGGTGGGCAACGACATCGTGCTGCGGGTCGGCCGCTACGGGCCGTACATCGAGCGCGGCGAGAAGGACACCGAGCAGCACCAGCGCGCCGACATCCCCGACGACCTGGCGCCCGACGAGCTGACCGTCGACCTCGCGGAGGAACTGCTCGCCAAGCCGAGCGGCGACTACGAGCTGGGCACGGACCCGGCCACCGGCCACACGATCGTCGCCAAGGACGGCCGCTACGGCCCGTACGTGACGGAGATCCTCCCCGAGGGCACCCCGAAGACGGGCAAGAACGCGGTCAAGCCGCGTACGGCGTCCCTGTTCAAGACCATGTCCCTCGACACGGTCACCCTCGACGACGCCCTGAAGCTGATGTCGCTGCCGCGTGTCGTCGGCGTCGACCCCGAGGGCCAGGAGATCACCGCGCAGAACGGCCGCTACGGTCCGTACCTGAAGAAGGGCACGGACTCGCGCTCGCTCCAGTCCGAGGAGCAGCTCTTCACGATCACGCTGGAGGAGGCGCTGGCGATCTACGCCCAGCCCAAGCAGCGTGGCCGGGCCGCGGCCAAGCCGCCGCTGAAGGAGCTGGGCACCGACCCGGTCAGCGAGAAGCCGGTCGTGGTCAAGGACGGCCGCTTCGGCCCGTACGTCACCGACGGGGAGACCAACGCGACCCTGCGCTCCGGCGACAGCGTCGAGGAGATCACCCCGGAGCGCGGTTTCGAGCTGCTTGCCGAGAAGCGCGCCAAGGGGCCGGCGAAGAAGACCGCGAAGAAGGCGGTCAAGAAGGCACCGGCCAAGAAGACGACGACGGCGAAGAAGACGACGGCCAAGAAGACCGCGGCGAAGAAGACCACCACCGCGAAGAAGACGACGGCCAAGAAGACCACCACCGCGAAGAAGACGGCCGCCAAGACGGCCACCGCCACCAAGTCCACGGAGGACTGAGGCCGTTCCACGGAGGACTGAGGCCGTTGTCCACGGAGGACTGAGGTCGTTGTCCACGGAGGGCTGAGGTCGTTCGGGCCCTGTTCGGAATCCGGACCATTCGGTCCGGATCCTGGCCCAGGGTTCGGAAAGCGAACGCCCCGGCAACACTTCGGTGTCGGGGCGTGCGCATGCCAGACCGCGCCCCTCAAGGTGTCGGTGGCTCCCGATAGGCTGAACGCATGACGCGAGCCGACCACCAAACGGCCCCTCAGCCCGCCCCCGACGACGCCCTGGTCGCGGACTCCCGCGAGCGTGCCGTCCGCGCCCTGCTGCGACGACCGCAGCTGAAGCGGTTGTGGAGCGCACAGCTCGTGGGTGGCGTGGGGGACACCCTCGCCCTTCTCGTGCTGGTCGTCCTGGCCCTTCAGGCGGCCGTCGCCGAGGGCTCTTTCGGGGGCGGCTACCGGGGCGTGGCGTTCGCAGTGGCGACCGTTTTCGGGGTGCGGATCCTCGCGACCCTCCTGTTCGGCGCCGTCCTGCTCGGCCCGCTCACCGCGCTCACCTCGCAGGACGGCCCGCTCGACCGGCGCTGGACCATGGTGGGCGCCGACGGTCTGCGCGCCGCGCTGCTCATCGTCGCGCCCCTGTGGATCGACTGGACGCCGGAGAACGCACTGGCCGTCCTCCTCGTCACGGCCTTCGTGGCCGGAGTCGCCGAGCGGTTCTGGACGGTGTGCCGTGAGAGCGCCGCGCCCGCGCTGCTCCCCGCCCCGCCGCCCGAGGGGGCGACGGTCCGTCCGCTACCCGACCACATGGACGCCCTGCGCCGGCTGTCGCTGCGCACCGGCTTCGTGGCGATCCCCCTCGCCGCCGTCGCGCTGGTCGTCGCGTCCCTGTTCAACAACGTGCTGGGCGCCGGCATCGACTGGTTCGGCCAGCACCAGGCGGCCCTCGCCTCCTACGTGGCCGCCGGGCTGTTCGCCGCGTCCCTGTCCGTGCTGACCTTCCTGGAGCTGCCCGGTACGCGCACGCCGCGCGCGCGGTCGCCGCTCGAGGGACTGCGCCGCCCGAGGACCGGCACCGGCTCCGACAAGGGCCGCACCGGCGCGATGCCGCTGCTGGTCCTGGCCTGCGCCGCCGTCGCCGCGGCGGTGTCGGCCGCCGTCGCGGTGGCCGTGCTGCACGCCAAGGACCTGGGCGGCGGCCCGGTGCTCTACGGCCTGTTCGTGGCCGCGCTGACCGGCGGTGTCGTCGCCGGCATCCGTACGGCGCCCGCCCTGGTGCCCGCGCTGTCGCGCCGCCGGCTGCTCGCGCTGACCATCGCCTTCACCGGTGTCGCCCTGCTGGCCGCCGGGCTGATCCCGGACGTCACCACGGTGCTGCTGATCCTCGCGCTGGCCGGCGTCGGCGCGGGCCTGTCCGCCAACATCGGGCACACCCTCCTCGACCAGGAGGCCGAGGAGTACCGGCGGCCCCGCACGACGGAGCACCTGCACGCGGTCGTCCGGGTCAGCGTGGCACTCGGCGCGCTCATCGCCCCGCTGGTCGCGGCGGCGATCGGGCCGCACCGGCTGGAGAGCGGCAAGTTCGTCTTCGCGCACGGCGGCGCGGCCTTCACGCTGATGCTGGCCGGTGCCCTGCTGCTGCCGGTCGCCGCGCTGGTGCTGGCCAAGGTCGACGACCGTTCCGGTGTGCCGCTGCGGCAGGACCTGAAGGACGCGCTGCTCGGCGGCGACGACCCGGAGCAGGGGGCCGCGGCCGCCGGCTTCTTCATCGCCCTGGAGGGCGGCGACGGCGCCGGCAAGTCCACGCAGGCCGAGGCGCTCGCCGAGTGGATCCGCGCCAAGGGCCACGAGGTCGTGCTGACGCGCGAGCCCGGTGCGACGCCGGTGGGCAAGCGGCTGCGGTCGATCCTGCTGGACGTGTCGAGCGCGGGCCTGTCGCACCGCGCGGAGGCGCTGCTGTACGCGGCCGACCGGGCCGAGCACATCGACACCGTCGTACGGCCCGCCCTGGAGCGTGGCGCGGTCGTCATCTCCGACCGGTACATCGACTCCTCCGTCGCCTACCAGGGTGCCGGCCGCGACCTGTCGCCGACCGAGATCGCCCGGATCAACCGCTGGGCGACGAACGGACTCGTGCCGCATCTGACCGTGCTGCTGGACGTCGCGCCGGAGACCGCGCGCGAGCGGTTCACCGAGGCGCCGGACCGGCTGGAGTCGGAGCCCGCCGAGTTCCACGCGCGCGTGCGGGCCGGTTTCCTGACCCTGGCCGCCGCCGACGCCGGGCGGTACCTGGTGGTGGACGCCGGCCAGGAGCCCGAGGCCGTCACGACGGTCATCCGGCACCGGCTCGACCAGGTGCTGCCCCTGTCCGAGGCCGAGGTCAAGGCACGGGAGGAGGCGCGGAAGAAGGCCGAGGAGGAAGCCCGCCGCAAGGCCGAGGAAGAGGCCGCCCGCAAGGCCGAGGAGGAGCGCCTGGAGCGCGAGCGCCAGGAGCAGCTCGCCAAGCTGCGCGCCGAGGAGGAGGAGCGCAAGCGCCGCGAGCTGGAGGAGGCGCAGCGCCGCGAGGCCGAACGGCAGGCGGAGGAGGCCCGGCGACGGGCCGAGGAAGCGCAGCGGAAGGCCGAGGAGGAGCGGGCCCGGCTCCTCGCGGAGGAGAAGGCGCGCGCCGAGGAGGAGGCCCGCCGCAAGGCGGAGGAGGAGCGGCGCCGCAAGCAGGCCGAGGAGGAGGCGCGACTGCGTGCCGAGGCCGAGGCGCTCCGGCTGGAGAAGCAGCGCAAGGCCGAGGCGGCGCTGCTGCGGGCCGAGGAGGCCCGCCGGCTCGCCGAGGCGGCAGCGGCTGCGGCCGAGGCCGGGCCGAAGAACACGGCTCCGAAGAGTTCCGCTCCGAAGGGCGCCCCGGGTTCCGTGACCGGTCAGGACGCGGCGACCGTGCCCACGCCGGTGGTGACACCGGGCGGTACGGGGGACGACACGACGGTGCTGCGCCCGGTGCGGGACGAAGAGCGGGGTCCGGGCCGGGCCAACGCCGGGTCGGAGGCCGACGTGACGGCCGAGCTGCCCAAGCCACCGGTTCCGCCTCGCGCCGGGGACGAGACCGAGGTGCTGCCGCAGGTGCCGAACCGGGACGCCTCCGGTGCGGCCGACGAGACGGCGGTACTGCCTCCGGTCCGGCCGGGCGACGCCGAGGAGACCGCGGTGCTGCCCCCGGTCCGGCCGGCGGACGCCGAGGAGACGGCCGTCCTGCCGCCGGTGCGCGGGGACGACCCGGCGGACCGGGTGCCGCCCGAGTACTTCCGCAAGGACGCCCCGGCCGCCCGGCCCGACGGTACCGGTACCGGTACCGAGGACCGTACGCGGGAGATGCCCCAGGTCGACGCCGACGGGGCGCCGCGCCGCCGCCGGTCCGACTGGGCCGAGGAGACGCCGCTGGACGACCTGCCCTCGCTGGCGGACGAGCTGCTCGGGCCGCACGACGAGGAGCCGGACGAGGGACGCGGCCGCCGCGGCAGGGGTGGCCGGGGGCGCTGACGCCTCCTACGCATGCGAGATCGGGTGGGGCGGCAGGCGTTGTCAGTGGTCGCCCCCACAATGGATCTGGCAACGCGGACGTGACGGAAGGGCGGCGTGACCCATGACCGTGTGGGACGACCTCGTCGGGCAGGAAAGGGTGAGCGAGCAGCTGGCCGCTGCCGCCCGGGACGCCGACGCCCTGGTCACCGCAGCCGTCACCGGCACAGCGCCGCCCGAGGCGTCGAAGATGACGCACGCGTGGCTGTTCACGGGCCCGCCCGGCGCCGGGCGCAACCAGGCGGCCCGCGCGTTCGCGGCGGCGCTGCAGTGCGTCAGCCCCGACCGCGCCCTCGGCGGCTCCCCGGGCTGCGGCTTCTGCGACGGCTGCCACACGGCACTGATCGGCACGCACGCCGACGTCACCTCCGTCGCCGCCGTCGGCAGTCAGATCCTCGCCGAGGACATGCGCGACACCGTCCGCAAGTCCTTCACCTCGCCGGCGACCGGCCGCTGGCAGATCATCCTCGTCGAGGACGCCGAGCGGCTGAACGAGAAGTCGGCGAACGCCGTCCTCAAGGCAGTGGAGGAGCCCGCCCCCCGCACGGTCTGGCTGCTGTGCGCCCCCTCCATCGAGGACGTCCTGCCGACCATCCGCTCCCGCTGCCGCCACCTGAACCTGAGCACGCCGAGGGTCGACGCCATCGCCGACATGCTCGTCCGCCGCGAGGGCATCGAGCCGGACGTCGCCGCCGCCGCGGCCCGCGCGACCCAGGGCCACGTCGAGAGGGCGCGCCGCCTGGCCACCGACCCGGCCGCGCGAGAACGCCGCGCCGCCGTGCTCAGGCTGCCGCTGCGCGTCGAGGAGATCGGCGGCGCGCTCAAGGCGGCCCAGGAGCTGGTCGACGCGGCCGCCGAGGACGCCAAGCAGCTCGCGGAGGAGACGGACTCCAAGGAGACCGAGGAGCTGAAGGCCGCTCTCGGCGCCGCCCAGGGCGGCCGCATGCCCCGGGGCACCGCGGGCGTGATGAAGGACCTGGAGGACAAGCAGAAGCGCCGCAGAACGCGCACGCAGCGTGACAGCCTCGATCTCGCCCTGACCGACCTCACGGCCTTCTACCGCGACGTCCTCGCCCTCCAGCTCGGCTCGCGCGTGGCCATCGCCAACGCGGACTCCGAGGACGCCCTGGAGCGCCTCGCCCGCGGCAGCTCCCCGGAGTCCACGCTCCGCCGCATCGAGGCGATCGCCGCCTGCCGTGACGCCCTCGACCGCAATGTGGCGCCGCTGCTCGCGGTGGAGGCGATGACGATGGCGCTCAGAGCGGGCTGAGGAAACGGGCGGAAACGGGCGGCCCTGCAGCGCGCGGGCAGACTGCTGCGGCTCCGGCGGTTCCGGGGCTCGGGCGGCTCCGGCGGCTCCGGGGCGACGGCTCCGCGTTGACGACGTAACTCGTACGAGGCACGACGCGCACGCACGGCACCCATTCCGTCGCCCAGAGTTACGCTCGCTGGATGTACACACGGCGCACCCCCCGTTCCGCCTCCGGCTCCGGTGGTCTCCACCGCAGGACACGAAGCCGGGCCAAAACCGCTGCCGGCCTGCTCGCCACGGCCGCGCTGCTCGTCTCCGCCTGTTCCTCCGGGAGCGCGACGACGTCAGCCGCCTCGGCGGCGGCGGAGGCGGCGCTGGTCGAGCTGCCGCAAGCCACGCCCGCGGCGCTGACGTCGTACTACGGGCAGAAGCCGGCGTGGCGCGCATGCGGTGTCCCCGGCTTCGAGTGCGCCACCCTCAAGGCACCGCTCGACTACGCCACGCCGTCCTCGGGTGACGTCCGGCTGGCCCTCACCCGCAAGAAGGCCACCGGCCCCGGCAAGCGGCTGGGCTCGCTGCTCGTGAACCCGGGCGGGCCGGGCGGCTCGGCGATCGGCTACGTGCAGGCGTACGCGGGCATCGGCTACCCGGCCGAGGTGCGGGCCCGCTACGACATGGTGGCGGTCGACCCGCGCGGCGTGGCCCGCAGTGAGCCCGTCAAGTGTCTGGACGGGCCGGACATGGACACGTACACACAGACGGACGCCACCCCCGACGACGGCAAGGAGACGGACGGGCTGGTCGCGGCGTACCGGACGTTCGCCGAGGGCTGCGGAGCGGACGCGCCCCGGCTGCTGCGCCACGTGTCCACCGTGGAGGCGGCCCGGGACATGGACATCGTGCGGGCGGTCCTCGGCGACAAGAAGCTGAACTACGTCGGGGCCTCCTACGGCACCTTCCTCGGGGCGACGTACGCCGGGCTCTTCCCGGACCGGGCGGGGCGACTGGTGCTGGACGGCGCGATGGACCCGTCGCTGCCCGCCCGGCGGCTGAACCTCGAACAGACGGCGGGCTTCGAGACGGCGTTCCGCTCGTTCGCGAAGGACTGCGCACGGCGGGCCGACTGCCCGCTGGGCGGCAAGGGCGCCTCGCCCGAGCGGGTCGGGGAGAACCTCAAGGCGTTCTTCGCGAAGCTGGACAGGCGGCCCGTCCGCACCGGCGACGCCGGCGGCCGCAGGCTCACCGAGTCGCTCGCCACGACCGGCGTGATCGCGGCCATGTACGACGAGGGCTCCTGGGAGCAACTTCGCGAGGCGCTGACCTCCGCGATCAAGGAGAACGACGGCTCCGGACTCCTCGTCCTGTCCGACGGCTACTACGAGCGGGACGCCGACGGCGCCTACAGCAACCTGATGTTCGCCAACGCGGCGGTGAACTGCCTGGACCTGCCGGCCTCCTTCGACACCCCCGACGAGGTGAGCAGGGCCCTGCCCGAGTTCGAGAAGGCGTCGCCGGTCTTCGGCAAGGGCCTCGCGTGGGCGGCCCTGAACTGTGCGTACTGGCCGGTGCAGGCCACGGGTGAGCCGCACCGCATCGAGGCGAAGGGCGCCGCGCCCATCGTCGTGGTCGGCACGACCCGCGACCCCGCGACGCCGTACCGCTGGGCGAAGGCCCTGGCCGGCCAGCTCTCCTCGGCGCGCCTGCTGACCTACGAGGGTGACGGCCACACGGCCTACGGCCGCGGCAGCTCCTGCATCGACCGGACGATCAACGCCTACCTCCTCCGCGGCACCCCGCCCACGGACGGAAAGCGCTGCTCATAGCCCTGCTCCCAGCCCCGGAAGACCCCCCTCCGGGGCTGGTGCGGAGCACCCTTCGAAACTGTGTAGACTTACCGTCGTTGCTGATCGCACCATAGTGCGGACAGCGCGCCGCCTTAGCTCAGATGGCCAGAGCAACGCACTCGTAATGCGTAGGTCTCGGGTTCGAATCCCGAAGGCGGCTCCACTGGTACCCCAGGTCGGATGGACTTCGACCTGGGGTTCTTGCGTGTGGTCGGGTGTCAGTGGGTGGGCTCGCGCTCCACCGGCAGCCACAGTTCCGCGTCCGCCTCCGTGCCGTCGGAAGACAGGTGGGTGCGGAGGATTTCCGGGCCTGGGCGGCTGCGGTAGGGGTTGGACGGGAACCACTCGGTGAACACGTCGCGCCACAGCTCCTGGATGGCCCGGGGGGCCGGGCCCGAGGTGGTGAAGACCGCCCAGGTGCCCGGGGGGACCGGGAGGGCGGTGATGCCCTCAGGGGCTCCCGCCGGGGTGGCTCCCGCCGGGGTGGGGGACGAGGTGATCACGGCCTGGTAGTAGTCGAGTTCCGTGCCCTCCGCGCGGCTCGGGTCCAGGTCGTCACAGACCGCGACGACGCCCCGCGGCTCCTGGTCGGACAGTTTCTCCAGGGCCTCCACGGCGGTTTTGTCCAGGCCCCGGACGAAGTCGATGATCGCCTGGTTCGGGCCGGAGTGGATCAGGGGGATCCGGGTCTTGAAGCCCGTGACGGTGAAGGCCGGGCGGTCCACGACGCGGTAGTGCATGCTGCTGTTCCCTTCTACGGTGAGGCGGAAGGCCAACCGGGGCTGGGAGACGAGCACGGCGCCGGTGCGCCGGGCCTCGCCCGGGCCCACGCCGTGCATCGTGCGGAACGCCCGCGCGAACGCCTCGCCCGAGCCGTAGCCGTAGCGGACCGCGATCTCCAGCAGCGTCGCGTCGCCCGACAGCACCTCCGCCCCCGCGACCGTCAGCCGCCGGCGCCGGATGTACTCCGACAGTGGCATGCCTGACAGGGCCGAGAACATACGGCGCAGGTGGTACTCCGAGGTGCATGCCGTGCGCGCCAGGTCCGCCACGTCCACGGTGTCGGCGAGGTCCCGTTCGATCCGGTCCATCGCCTGGTTGAGCCGGTCCAGCACGTCCGGTCTCCTTCCTTTCGTGCCTTCACGCTAGGCAGCGCGTGCCCTGCCGCACCCGACATCCTGTGCCCGCTCCGGTCGGGTGCCGCCTGCGCTGAACGGCGTAGGAGAACCGCCGTCCGGCAGGCGTACTCAAGGCGTCCCCGCCGTGAACGGCTAGCATCGCCCGTCAACCCGTCAGTTGCCGACCGGATGAGGTGAGGACATGGGGGTCCCCCGGATCGCCGTCGCCGTGGTGACGATGGGCAACCGGCCCGACGAGGTCGACGCCCTGCTGGAGTCCGTGGCCAAGCAGGACGTGCCGCCCGAGCGGATCGTCATCGTCGGCAACGGCTGCCCGCTGCCCGACTTCGCCCGGCGGCTCACGCTGCCCGGCGAGGTCACCGCCGTCGAACTCGACGAGAACCTCGGCTGCCCCGGCGGGCGCAACGCGGCCCTGGCACGGCTGCGGGAGTTCGGTGACATCGACGTCGTCGTGGATCTGGACGACGACGGTCTGCTCGTCGACCCCGATGTGCTGCGCCGCGTGCGAGACCTGTACGCCGCCGACGAGCGGCTCGGCATCGTCGGCTTCCGCATCGCCGACGAGCTCGGTGAGACGCAGCAGCGGCACGTGCCCCGGATCGGCAACTCCGACCCCCTGCGGGGCGGTTACGTCACCGGATTCCTCGGCGGCGGGCACGCGCTGCGGATGGCGATGCTCGACGAGGTCGGCGACTGGCCCGCCGAGTTCTTCTTCGCGCACGAGGAGACCGATCTCGCATGGCGTGCGGTGGATGCCGGGTGGCGGATCCTGTACGCCCCGGAGCTGCTGCTCCGGCATCCGAAGACCTCACCCGCCCGGCACGCCATCTACTTCCGGGTGAACGCCCGCAACCGGGTCTGGCTGGCCCGCCGCCGGCTGCCGCTCGCGCTCGTCCCCGTCCACCTGGGCGTGTGGGTGCTGCTCACCCTCGCCCGGAACCGGTCGGGCGCCGGACTGCGGGCGTGGTTCGGCGGATTCGTGGAAGGCGTGCGGGAGTCGGCGGGGGAGCGGCGGCCGATGCGCTGGCGGACGGTGTGGCGGCTCACCCGGCTGGGGCGGCCGCCCGTCATCTGACGCCGTGCGGGGGCCGGAGCGAGCGAGCGATTGCGAGGGCCGCGCCGGGGCGGAGCGATGGGTCGGGCCTGCGGGAGAGATTGAGTGGGTCCCGGTCGATCACCTCCGCCGACCGGGACCCGGATCCGGCCGCGGCGGCGGCACTCCCCCGAGTTGCGCGTCTAGACGCGCGCACCGTCGGGCCGGATCCGATGTAGTGATCACATCAGGCTTTGCCAACCGATCGCTAACATATGGCCAACGGTTCGCCGTCGCGCCCTCTCCCGATTGGCCGGAAGTCACTGAACCAAGGTCGGGCATGGCCAGGGCAGCGGCAGGTTCCGGTGGAACCGGTGAAGGTCGAGGTGGCGGAAACCCGCCGCCCGGGGGTGGATTTTCGGCACGGCGGGGGGCACGGGGGTCATGCGGTTCGGGTTGCTGGGGCCGCCAGTGCTGTTCGACGACGACGCCGGGGAGGGCGACGGCCGGGCGGGCGGCTGGGCGGGCGGCTGGGCGGGTGGTCGGAACGGCGGTCGGGCGGGCGACTGGGACGGCGGTCGGGCGGGTGACTGGGACGGCGGTCGGGACGGCGGTCGGGCGGGCGACTGGGACGGCGGTCGGGCGGGTGACTGGGACGGCGGTCGGGACGGCGGTCGGGCGGGTGACTGGGACGGCGGTCGGGACGGCGGTCGGGCGGGCGGCCGGGACGGTGCCCGGGTCATCGCGAGCCCCAAGTCCCGTGTGCTGCTGGCCGCGTTGCTGCTCGACGCCGGACGGGTCGTCTCCGTCGAGTCGCTCAAGGACGCGCTGTGGGGCGGTGAACCGCCCGTGTCCGCCCAGGCCTCTCTGCACAACCACATCACCCGGTTGCGACGGCTGCTCGACGATCCCGGGCGGCTGCGCACCGTGCCCCCCGGGTATGTGCTGCGGATCGAGGAGGGCGAGCTGGACGTCCATGTCTTCGACGCCCACGTCTCCGAGGCACGGGCCGCGCACACCGGCCGGGACTGGCGGCGGGTCGTGCGCGAGTGCGCCGGCGCACTCGCCCTGTGGCGGGGCGCGCCGCTCGCCGGGCTGCCGCCCGAGGTGGGCGGTTACGCCTTCGCGCAGCGGCTGTGCGAGGCCCGGCTGCTGCTCCTGGAGTGGCGCTACGACGCCGAGTTGGCGCTGGGCGGCCCGCGGCTGCACGAGCTGGTGCCGGAGCTGGCGGCGTTGACCGGCGAATATCCGCTGCGGGAGGCGTACCACCGGCAGCTGATGCTCACCCTGCACCGCACCGGCCGCCAGGCCGAGGCCCTGGCCGTCCACCGCGAACTGCGCACCCGCCTCGTCGGCCGCCTCGGCATCGAGCCCGGGCCCGGGGTTCGGGAGGCACACGTGGAGGTACTCCGGGGAGCCGCGGGCGAAGGGGACTCCAAAGGGAACCCCAAGGGGGACTCCACGGGTTCGAGGGACTCCAAGGGGGACTCCACGGGTTCGAGGAACTCGAAGGGCGGCTCGGGCAAACCAGGCAGGCCGAACCCCTCACCCGCCCAACTCCCGCCGCCTCCACCCCATTTCATCGGCCGTACCGCCGTACGCGACGCCCTGCACCGCACGCTCACCGCACCCGATCCCCATCCCACCGCCGTCATCAGCGGCATGGCCGGTGTCGGCAAGAGTGCCCTCGCGCTGCACGTCGCCCATCAGCTGGCGAAACGTTTCCCCGATGGCCAGCTCCACCTCGCCCTGCACGGTGCCACCCCGGGCGTGGCCCCCCTCACCCCTGCCCAGGCCCTCACCACCCTGCTGCGTGACCTCGGCATCGAGCCCTGCCGGATCCCCGAAGAGCCGGAGGCCGCCGCCGCGTTGCTGCGTTCACTGCTCGCGCCGACCCGCACGCTCCTGGTGCTGGACGGCGCCTCGAGTGCCGCGCAGATACGGCCGCTGCTGCCGGGCGGTGCCGGCTGCGGGGTGATCGTCACCAGCCGTTCGCCGTTGACCGCCCTCGACGGTGCGGCCCGGTTCCCGCTCGCCCCGCTGTCGGACGACGACAGTGCCGAACTCCTGCGCACAGCTTCGCGACGCGACGGCCTGCACGGCACGGACGCCGCCCGGCTCCTCGTCGAACTCACCGGCCGGCTCCCGCTCGCCCTGCGGGTCGTCGCCGCGCGGCTCGCCGCCCGCCGGGCCCTGACCCCCGACGCCCTCGCCGGACAACTGGCCGCCGCGGACAGCCGGTTGCACCACCTGGAGTACGACGACCTGAGCGTCCGCCGCTCCCTGGCCGTCGCGCACGACGCGCTCGCCGCCTCCGAGCGCGAGGCCGACCGGGACGCGGCCCGCACCCTGGGCCATATCGGCGCGCTCGACCTGCCCACGTACGGCGCCCCCCTGCTCGCCCGGCTCGCGGGCACGGGCGAGCAGCGCACCGAGGCCGCCCTGGACCGCCTCCTCGACGTGGCCCTGCTGGAGGAGACGACCTTCGGCCGCTACGCACCGCACGACCTGGTCCGCGACTTCGCCCGTGAGCGGGCCGGAGAGCAGGACACCGCCGGTACCGCCGAGACCGCGCTGCACTGGTACGCCGCCGTCGCCGAGCGCGTCCTCGCCGCGATCGTGGAACCCGGCCCCGACCGGGACAACCGCCGCCGGCCCACCCCGAGCCGGCCGGGCGGCCATGCGGCCCACGTCGACACCGTCGCCTCCTTCGCCGGTGCCGAAGAGGCCTTCGCCTGGGGGGACGGGGAGCTGGAGAACGTCGTCGCACTGGCCGCGCGGTACGCGGACGACCCCTCGGAGCAGCGCGCGGGCTTGGTCTGCACGCTCGTCCGGCTGATCTTCCCGTACGCACATCGCCGGGGGCGGGTCGCCGAGATGGAGGTGCTCGGGCAGGCCGGCCTGCGGGTGGCCCGGCGACTCGGTGACGCGGCGGCCGAGGCCTACGCACTGGTCGACCTCGCCGGGCTGCACCTCCTGACCGGGCGGCACAACGACGCCCTTGCTCTCAACGACAGCGCGCTCGCCATCTGGCGGCGGCTCGACCACCCTTCCTGCATCCGTCGCTGCCTCGACAACCGCGGACTGCTGCTGGACGGGCTCGGCCGGCGCACCGAGGCGGGCGAAGCGCTGGAGCGTAGCCTGGAGTACGCACGGCGGCTGGACGACCCGTACGGTGAAGCCGTCACCCACGGCCACCTCGGCAACCTCGTCGAGCGCACCGACCCGCGGGCCGCCATCGAGCGGCACCGGCGTTCACTCGCCCTCGGGGAGGAGATCGGCGCCGTGATCGTGCGGCACTCCGCGCACTGCAACATCGGGCACGCGCATCTGCGGCTCGGTCAGCCGGCCGCCGCGCTGCCGCACTTCGAGGAGAGCCTGCGCATTCTCGGCGAGCACGGCGACTGGCACGGCGAGTCCCGGACCCGGCTCGGGCTGGTCCGGGCCCTGCGGCTGCTGGGGCGCGCCGGGCGGGCCGCCCGCGAGTGCGCCGAACTGCTCGGCCGGGCGGAGGCCCGCGCCGACCGCTACACCGGGGCTCTCGCCCGTCACCAGCACGGGCTGCTGCTGCGCGAGCGCGGGCACATCGGCGAGGCGCGCGAGGAGTGGAGCTCCGCGCTGGCGGCCCTGGAGGGCACGGACGACCAGGCGGTGGTCAGGGAGGCGGTGGTGAGGGAGCTGCGTGAGCTCCTGGCGCGTCCCGTTTGATCATTGAAGTGCGTGCGAGTCCGGTCTGGTCACTTGGCGTGCGTGCGTGCGGGTTCCGTCTGGTCACTTGGCGGGCGGGCGCGCCCCGTCTGGTCACTCGGCGTCTGCGCGCGTCCCGTCTGATCACTTGGCGTCCGCGTAGCACTCCACCACCGCCGTCGTGAAAGGGAACCGCACGGGGGTGTCCCCGAAGGTCAGCCGGCCGGCCAGGTCCGCCGCCTCGCGGATCGCCGCCACGACCGCCTCCGTCTCCTCCTCGGGGCAGTGCACGATCACCTCGTCGTGCTGGAAGAAGACCAGCTCGGCCGCCAGCTCCGCGCAGGTCTTGCGCAGCGCGGCGAGCAGGAGCAACGCCCAGTCGGCGGCGCTGCCCTGGACGACGAAGTTGCGGGCGAAGCGGCCGCGGGCGCGGGCGTTGGTGGACGCGTACCCGGGCACCCACTGCCCGCTGTCCGACTGGTCGTCCTCCCCGGAGCCGGAAGGCACGGGGGCCGTCGGGATGCCGGCCTCCTCGCTCGCGTCGTCCGTCCCCCGGGCCGCCGGCGGGCAGGTCCGGCCGAGCCAGGTCCGTACGAGCCGGCCCTCCTCACCGGCCCGGGCCGCGTCGTCGACGTACGCCACCGCCCTGGGGAAACGACGCCGAAGCGCGGCGAGGTTCTTCAGGCCGTCACCGGAGGTCTGGCCGTAGACCGCGCCGAGCACGGCGAGTTTGGCCTGGGAGCGGTCGCCGGAGAAGGCGCGGTCGGAGACGGACTGGTACAGGTCGGTTTCCCGGCCGGCCACCTCCATCAGCCCGGGGTCGCGGGAGATCGCCGCGAGGACGCGCGGCTCCATCTGGTCGGCGTCGGCGACGACGAGCCGCCAGCCCGGGTCGGCGACGACGGCCCGCCGGATCACCTTGGGGATCTGGAGCCCGCCTCCGCCGTTGGTGACCCAGCGCCCGGTCACGGTCCCGCCCGCGAGGAACTCCGGCCGGAAGCGGCCCTCGCGGACCCAGTCCTGGAGCCAGGACCAGCCGTGGGCGACCCAGATGCGGTACAGCTTCTTGTACTCGATCAGGGGTTCCACGGCGGGGTGGTCGACCGACTGGAGCTCCCAGCGGCGGGTCGAGGAGACCTTGATGCCGGCCTGGGAGAAGGCCTTGACCACGTCGGCGGGCAGGTCCGGGCGGACGCGTCTGCCGAACGCGGCGGACACCTCGTCGGCCAGCTCGGCGAGGCGCCGCGGCTCGCCGCCGCCCGCGTACCGCTCGCCCAGCAGGTCCTGCAGCAACGCGCGGTGCACGTCGGCGCTCCAGGGCAGCCCGGTGCGGTTCAGCTCGGCGGCCACCAGCATGCCCGCCGACTCGGCGGCCGTCAGCAGCCGCATGCGGTCGGGGTGCTCGGCCCTCGCATGCCGCCGTTGCTGCTCGGCGTAGACCGCGAGGAGGTCCGGCAGCGGCAGATGGACGCCCTGGGGCTCGAACAGCGAGGACTGGGAGCCCGGTTCGGCGGAGCGCTGTGGTGGGTCGGACGGCACGGGGCCGCCGCGCAGCCGGGCCAGGGCGGCCGCGGCCGAGCGCGGTTCCCCGTACCGCCCCTCGTGGCCGAGGAGGAGGGTCTCGGCGGCCTCGATGTCGTAGCACCGCTCGGCTCGCACCCCCGTGGCGAGCAGGCGCGGGTAGACCTCGGCGGTGGACCGCCACACCCACCGCGTGACGCCGGGACGGCTCCGGACGGCCTCGGCGGGGTCGGTCTCCCGCCGCACCGGGCCGGCGGGCAGCCCGTCCGGACCGAGGGGGGCGACGTCCACGCCACCGTCCTCGGCCGGAGCGAGTGCCCACCGGTCGGCCATGCTGCGAGTGTGCCAGGGGGGTCTGACAACGCCCTGCCGGTGCAGGCCCGACGTCAGGACTCGTCCAGTACCTCCTTCTGCGCCTGCACGATCTTCTTCAGCGCCGCCGCGACGTACCGCTCGGTCTGCTCCTTGGCGATGCCGAGGCCGCTGAGGACGCCCTCGCCGTTCTCGTGCTCCAGCAGCGCGAGCAGGATGTGCTCGGTGCCGATGTAGTTGTGGCCCAGGCGCAGGGCCTCGCGGAAGGTGAGCTCCAGCACCTTCTTGGCGGCCTGGCCGTACGGCACCAGCTCCGGGACCTCGTCGACGGCGGGCGGGAGCGCCGCCGTCGCCGCCTCACGGACCGTGTCGAGCGGCACGCCCTGTTCGACGATGGCCTTGGCGGCGAGGCCCCCGGGCTCGGCCAGCAGTCCGAGGACGAGGTGCTCGGGCACGCCCTCGGCGTTGCGCGCGGTCCTGGCCTCGCTGTGGGCGGTCATGACCACGTTCCGGGCGGGCAGGGTGTAGCGGCTGAAGCCCTGGCTGAGGTCGAGGTCGGCCGACTCCTTCGGCACGAACCGCTTCTGGGCGGCCTGCCGGGTGACGCCCATGGACTTGCCGATGTCGGTCCAGGACGCGCCGGAGCGCCGGGCCTGGTCGACGAAGTGGCCGATCAGGTGGTCGGCCACGTCGCCGAGGTGGTCCGCGGCGATCACCGCGTCCTGGAGCTGGTCCAGCGGCTCCTCGTGGACCTTCTTGATGGCCGCGATGAGGTCGTCGAGACGGATGGATGACGTCGGGTCGGGGTTCGTCATGTGTCAACCGTAGGTTGCGCCCCTAGGGGTGTCAACCGCGAGTTGACACTCGGTCGCGGCTACTTCGGTGAGGTCGCCACCAGACGCAGGGCGAGCCCGGTGAAGACCGTCCCGGAGACGATGTTCAGCCAGCGGTTCACCCGCGCACTGCGCCGCAGGAACAGGGACAGCCGCCCCGAGGCCAGACCCACGCTGCCGTCCCAGAGGAAGCCCATCACCACGAGCGTGACGCCGAGCAGCAGCAACTGGCCCTGAACGTGCCCGAGCGCGGGGTCCACGAACTGCGGCAGGAACGCCACGTTGAAGAGGATCACCTTGGGGTTCAGCAGATTGGTGATCGCGCCCTGCCAGAACGCCCGTCGCATCCCCGGCCCCACCGCCCCGGTCTCCTCCTCTCCCGGCACCGACCGGTCGCGGAACGCCTTCACCGCCAGGTAGAGCAGATATGCGGCACCCGCCCAGCGCAGCACGTGATACAGCGTCGGCAGCGCCGTGAACAGGGCCGACAGGCCCAGGGCCGCCGCGACCGAGTGCACGAGCATCGCGCACGCCACCCCGAACGCGGCCATCACCCCGGCGGCGGGCCCACCCCGCCCGCCCATCGCCACGATGAACATCATGTCGGGGCCGGGGGTGACGCAGAGCGCGAAGGCGGCGACGAGGAACGCCGCGTACAGAGACATGTCCACCATGCGAACCATGCTCGAAGCCGCGCCGCGCGGGGGCGAGCGAATTCCGGGGAGTGAGACGGGCGGGACGTGAGGCGGGCGGGACGTCCCGTTGTACGGGCATGAGGCGTACGGGCGCCCGTGCCGGGCCGGGCGCGGTGAGGTCGGGGGCCGGGCGAGGTCAGGTCGGGTGGGGCGGCGTGGCACCATCGGCCCGTGAGTACGTCCACCACCGTCGACCGCGCGTTCGAAGCTGCCCTCTACGAGACCGGCGAGACCGCCCTCGACACCGGCGCGTCCCTGCTCGCCTCCGACCCGGCGGCGGACGCCGAACTCGACCGGCGCGGGGAGGAGTTCGTCGCGGCGGCCTGGCGGCGCGGCTGGCAGCCCGCCGACGTCGTACGGATCGTGCGGCGCGAGCTGGACGACGTCCACGTACTCCTCGTGGCCGCGCTGATCCGCGCGCAGGCACCCGGCGACGGACCCCGGGGCCGCCGCTGGAACGCGCAGCTCGCGGAACTCCCCGCCGACACCCCGCCCCGCACCGACCGCTTCTCGTACGCCACCGCCGTGCTGGAGCTGTACCGCCTGCTGCTGCGGCTGCCCGCCCTCGAGGCGCTGGAGGAGGCGCCCGGGGAGGCACGGACCGAGTCCCGCATGCTCACCCGCATCCGCGCCCTGCTCGCCAAGGCCGAGGCCACCGGGTTCCCGGAGGAGGCGGAGGCGCTCAGCGCCAAGGCGCAGGAGCTGATGGCCCGGCACAGCGTCGACGAGGCGCTGCTCGCGGCGCGGGCGCCCTCCCCGGACACCCCCGGGGCCTGCCGGATCGGGGTGGAACCGCCGTACGAGCAGGCCAAGGCGGTGCTGCTGGACGCCGTCGCCGGCGCCAACCACTGCCGGGCGGTGTGGAACGAACCCCTCGGCTTCTCGACCGTCGTCGGCTTCGAAACCGACCTGGAGGCGGTCGAACTCCTCTACACCTCACTCCTGGTGCAGGCCACGACCGCGATGACGAAGGCGGAGGCCGCGCTGGGGGCGCCCCCTGCTCGAGCGCAGCCGAGAGCTCGGGGGAGGGCGGGCGGCCGCAAGCGCACCAAGACGTTCCGGCAGTCCTTCCTCGCGGCCTACGCCCACCACATCGGCACCCGCCTGGCCGCGGCCGCCGAGACCCAGGCGACCGACGACCTGCTCCCGGTGCTCGCCTCCCGCGAGGTCGCCGTCACCGGGCGGCTGGACCGGATGTTCCCGGAGACGACCACGACCCGGCTGCGCGGGGTGCGGGACGCGGCCGGCTGGACCGAGGGCGCGCAGGCGGCGGACCGGGCCCAGGTCCGGCACCGGCCGCCGCTGCACTGACCTGCCGTCGGTGCCGTCAGTCGCCCGACGTCTCGAAGCCGCTCACCGACGGCTTCTGGTCATCCGCCCAGGAGACCGCGCCGTACGACCACGTCAGTTCGTGCGGCGTCCTGGTGTCGCCGGGCAGGGTGAAGGACGCCTTGCGCACGGCGAGGCTCTCCGGGGAGCCCGTCTCGGCCCGGACGTAGGTGATCGTGAAGGACGTGGTTCCGCTCTTCCCGAGGGTCAGCGACTGGGCCTTCGCGCCCTCGTCCGGGGAGACGGAGGTCGTCTTGTCGTCGGCCTGCAGGTCGACGCCGGGGAAGCCCTTCAGCGTGCACTGCGCGCCCTTGTTGGTGAGCGTCACGGTGACGGTGCCGGTGTCGCCGGCGGCCGGGGCGGCGGCGGCGCCGACCTCCACGCCCATGTCACCGAGCGCGCAGGCCGAGTCGCTCGGCCGGTCCGCGTTCTTGACGTCGTCGCCACCGGCTGTGTCGTCGCTGCAGCCGGTCAGCAGGACCGTCGCGGCGAGGGCGGTGGCCAGGGTGAGGGGGTAGGTGCGCATGAGGTCCTCTGGACGTGTCGAACGAAAGCGGCATCGGGCCCCTGGATCATCACGCACGCGCCTGCCGAGGAGGCACGCACCCCCATCGATTCCCCCGAACGCCGGACGGGCCCTGAAGCCCCGGCTATTCTCCGCCCGCGGCCGGGCCCCTGGGCTCGGGTGATTCTCCGGCCGCGGACGGGCCTCTGGTCTCGCGGTGTTTCTCCGGCCGCGGGCGGGCCTCTGGGCTCGCGGTGATTTGCCGGGTGCGGGCGGGCTCCTGGTCTCGTGGTGATTGTCCGGACGCGGACGGGCCCCTGGGCCCAGGTGACTCCCGAATGCGAACGGGCCCTGCGCCCCCGGTGACTCCCGAACACCGACGAGCCCCTGACTGAGCCCCCGGTGACGTCCCGAGCACCCGACCGTCCCCGCTGCCCCCAGTCGATCCGCGGCCCGTCCGTACCCCGTCGGGTGTTCAGCCGAGGGCCGTCGGGTGTCAACCGAGGCCGCCGTCGGGCGTCAACCGAGGGCCGTCGGGTGTAACCCGAGGCCGCCGTCGGATGTCAGCCGAGGCTCGCCGTCGGCAGTCCCGTCGGGAGCTTGCCGCCCTCGGCCTTTCGGTAGGTCTCCGCGCCGAGACCGCCCTCCCACGTGACCTTCAGGCTGCTCGCGTTCACGGAGTCGACCATGCCGGTCGCCCGGTCCTTGGAGCCGTCCGTGCACTTCAGGCGGATCATGCGCATCCCGGACTCCTCGTCCGCCGTGCCGCTGCACACGCTCCCGCCGGTGCCGAACAGTGCCGCCTGCTTGCCGGTGATCACCAGGGCCACGGCCTTGCCGTCGGTCGTAGCGAGCCAGCTGCCCGCCAGTTCACCGCCGGCCGAGTCCCCGGAACCGGAACCCGGACCGGAGTCGCCGCCCGTGCCGGCGGACGCCGAGGCCGACGGGGCGGCCGGGCCGGAGGCCGCATCGTCGCCCGAACCGCCGTCGCTGCTGCACGCGCTCAGCGCGAGCGCGCCCGCGAGCCCCGCGGCCGCCGCCGCGACGCGCACGGCGCCGGAGCGGCGCGAGAAGATCACCGAAGTCACTGCAAGCCCCCAAGCTGTAGCCGACCGACCGACCGACCGACGACGACCGACCGACCGAACGGCACCCGGCCAGCCTCATGGCCGGAACGATCGCAGCAAGCTACCAGGGCCCGTCAAGGGCCCCCGGGGCCGCCTCTCACCAGGACGACTTGCGCACCCCGGGCAGATACCCCGCGTGCGCCTGCTCCCGCAGACTCACCCGGGACAGCCCGAACGCCCGGAAGTAGCCGCGCGGCCGGCCGTCGACGCCGTCGCGGTTGCGTACGCGCGTGGCGCTCGCGTCGCGCGGCTGCCTGCGCAGCTCCGCCTGCGCGGCGAGCCGTTCGGCCTCCGTCGAGGAGGGGCGCCGGATGATCTCCTTCAGTTCGGCCCGCCGGGCGGCGTACCGCGCGACGACCTCCTGGCGCCTGTCGTTCTTCGCGATCTTGCTCTTCTTGGCCATCAGACCCTCACTCCCCGGGCGCGGATCCGGGCGACGGCCGCCTCGATACCGATCGTGTCGACGGTCTTGATCCCCCTGACGCTGAGCCGGAGCCGTACGTACCGGCCCTCGCTCGGCAGCCAGTAGCGCTTGGACTGGATGTTGGGGTCGAACCGGCGCGACGTGCGCCGGTGGGAGTGCGAGATGCGGTTGCCGAAGCCCGGCCGGGTGCCGGTCAGCATGCAGTGCGCGGACATGGGTGGTGACGTACCTCTCTGCTCAGCCAGTGGAAATGGATGTCGTTTTCAGTATCATAGCGGCATGGCACGCAACGAACTCCGTCCGGTCATCAAGCTCCGGTCCACCGCCGGGACCGGCTTCACCTACGTGACCCGCAAGAACCGCCGCAACGACCCGGACCGCATGACCCTGCGCAAGTTCGACCCGGTCGCCGGCCGCCACGTCGACTTCCGAGAGGAGCGCTGACCATGCGCCATGGAATCCACCCGGAGTACGGCCCCGTCGTCTTCCGCGACCGCGCCGCGAACTACGCCTTCCTCACCCGCTCGACCCTGTCCGCCACGGCGGGCGAGAAGACCGTCGAGTGGGAGGACGGCACCACCTACCCGGTCGTCGACGTCGAGATCTCCGACGTGAGCCACCCCTTCTACACCGGCACGGCCCGCGTGCTGGACACCGCCGGCCGTGTGGAGCGCTTCGAGCGCCGGTACGGAAAGAAGGGCTGATTCCATGGCTGACCCCGTGGCTGTCCCTCCCGGCCTCCCCGTCGTGATCGTCGGCGGGCTGCACGCCGACGCCCGCAGGGCGGCCGTCGCCCGGCTGCTCGCCGACGTCCCCGGCAGTGTCGTCCTCCACCACGACCTGGCGACGGCCGCCGCGGGCACGGTCGTACGGACCATCAGGGACGCCTCCGGCATCCTCGACGCGGGGGAGGCGCCGCTGGTCAACGACTGCGCGTGCTGCGCCCTGCGCGAGGACCTGGTGCCGGAGCTGGAGCGGCTGCGGGACGCCGGCGGCACCCGGCTCGCCGTCGTCGAGCTGTGGGACTCGGTCGAGCCCAAGGCCATGGCCGAGGTCGTCACCGCGGGCGGGCTCACCGTCACCGGCGTGATCACCGCCGTCGACCCGGCCCTGGTCCTGCCGTACCTGGGCAACGGCGACGACCTGGCCGACGGCGGTCTCGCCGCGGCCGCCACCGACCAGCGCACCGTCGCCGACACCTTCGCGCGCCAGCTGGAGTACGCCCCCGTCCTCGCGATCGCCGATTCGGGCGCCGATTCGGGCGCCGACTCCCCGGAGGCCGACGACGAGGACCGCGAGCTGCTCAAGCAGCTGCACCCGACGGCCCGCCAGGTCCCGATCGGCCGGGGAGCCCCCGCGGGCCCGGTCGGCGACGGTCTGACGGTGCCGACCCCGCGTCTGCGCCCGCTCTCCCCGCTGGCCCAAGCCGCCCTGGCCGGCTTCGACGTCGAGGCGGCCGCCGCCGCCCAGCACCCGGCCTGCGCCCTGCTGCCCGCCGAGGCCGACGCGCACGGCGTCTCCACCCTGGTCTGGAACCGGCGCCGCCCCTTCCACCCGGAACGGCTGTACGCCGCACTGGAGGACCTGACCTGCGCGGCAGCCCGCAGCCGGGGCCGCTTCTGGCTCGCCGACAAGCCCGACACGCTGTTCCACTGGGACGCGGCGGGCGGCGCCCTGTGCGTGGAGAGCGCGGGCCCGTGGCTGGCCTCCCTGCCGGACGCGGCCTGGGAGATGGTCCCGCCGGTGCGCCGGGCCGCCGCCGCGCTGGACTGGGACGCCGAGCACGGCGACCGCTGCCAGCACCTGGTCTTCACCTCGCCCGGCCTCGACCGGGACGGCCTGGAGCGGTTGCTGGAGTCCTGCCTGCTGACCGACGCCGAGTACGCCGCCGGGCCCGACGCCTGGCAGCGGCTGCCGCACGCCTTCGACACCCTCCTGGAGGTCTGACCCCCCATGCCGCGCAAGCCCGACCGCAAGCCCGCCAAGGACCGGCCCAACCCCCTGGACCGGGCCGGGATCACGTACATCGACTACAAGGACACCGAGCTGCTGCGCACGTTCATCTCCGACCGCGGCAAGATCCGCAGCCGCCGGGTCACCCGGGTCTCGTCCCAGCAGCAGCGGCAGCTGGCCAAGGCGATCAAGAACGCACGCGAGATGGCGCTGCTGCCGTACGCCACCCGCTGAGCGGGTCCGGATCGGGTGAGGTTCCCCACGCTTGACGGGTGGGGAACCTCCCGCTCATGACGTGACGTGACGGGGCCGGTGGCCACGGCCGGCAGACGGCCGCGGCAGGGTCGCGACGGGCCGTCGGGACCGGGCCGGACGCAGGTCGGGCCTGCCGGACGGCGGTTACCGCCCGGGGCGGTTCGGGAGACGCGCCGCGTGGGTCGTGCGGGGCCGGACGCCGAGCGAGTGTCCGGCGATGGTCGGAGCACCGCACCGGCACAGAGGACGACCCATCCCTCCTGCGACCGGCGCATTTCTCCCCGTCCTCGCAGGCCGGAGCGGTGTTCCGGATGCCGGTCGGCAGGTCGAACGGCCGTCCCGCGGCCCCGCGCCTCAGCTCCCGCTTCTCCGGCACGGCCCCGCCGCGGCCACCCCGCACCGCCGCCGAGCGGATGTTCCGCCTCCACCGAACCTCCCCGAATCCGGCGACTTCCTCGCAGGCCGACGGGAACGACAGGCGGAGCCGGGCCGTCAGACAATCGAGAACTTCGGTCGAGCGGGTGTCCATGCTGTAACCGCGGGACCACCCCGCGTGCACGTGCATCTGCCCATGCATCTGCACATGAACAGAGCTATGATCCGGGTCAGTTGACCACTGCACCAATGGCCACACCAGCCAGTGCACCACCGGGGAGCGACCTGTGGATCACGACGTGTACAACGGTATGGCGGCCGCCGGGCTGCACGGTGTGGCCTGGCAGAAGAGCCGGCACAGCAACTCGCAGGGCTCATGCGTGGAGTTCGCCCGGCTGCCGGGCGGTGACGTGGCCGTGCGCAACTCGCGCTTCCCCGACGGGCCCGCGCTGGTCTACACCCGTGCGGAGATCGAAGCGATGCTGCTGGGCGTGAAGGACGGCGAGTTCGACCACCTGGTGGGCGGCTGACCATCCGCCGGGCCCCGGAGAAAACAGGGCAATCGGCACTCAACGCGCGGTGACGCGCGTAGAACCGCGACGCGAGGAAGCGTCGCGGTTTCTCATTCGCCGGCCGGCCGTGAACCGGTCCGCGGCAGCCGGAACAGCGCCCAGACCACCTTTCCGTCGAGCGCGCCCGCGAGGGGATGCCAGCCCCAGCTGTCGCTGAAGGAGTCGACGAGGAACAGCCCGCGGCCCGACTCGGCCGAGAAGTCGCCGGTCTCCCGGGCGACCGGGCTGTCATGACTGGGGTCGCGCACCGCGCACACCAGTCGCTCGGTCCACCGCATCAGGTGCAGCCGCACGGCGGCTTCACGGCCGCCGGCGCATCCGTTGCCGGCCGGGAGGCCGTGCCGCAGTGCGTTGGTGACGAGTTCCGAGACCACCAGGCAGACGTCGTCGAACCGCTCGCCCATGTCCCACTGGTCCAGGGTTCTGCGGGTGAACTTCCGTGCCTCGCGCACCGCTTCGTAGCGAGCGGGCAGAGCGCAGGAGGCGGCGTCGGACACGGCCGCGGGATCCAGCGGCGGAAGGCCCTGCCGTAACGGCTCGAGCATGGTCGATCCATTCGTCCCCATGCGAGGCACTCCCGGGAATTCGCGGTCGGTGCGATGCAGCGGTGGTGCGGGACCATGGTTTCGGATGCGTACAGCAGATGCAAGGGCAGATGCACGTGCACGTGACCGGAATGCGATGTCCCGTACCGCTTGTTGGTCAATTTTTCCGTCATCTTCGTGTCCGGCTTTGGCCGTTCACTTGCCTTCTTCTTGCTCCCGCGCGCGAGCGTCGACCGTCTCGATTCCGTTTCCGTAACCGGACGAGTACTGCTCGAAGTGCTTTAGTGGCAGACTGCGGCCCTTGAAGACGTTGGGGAGGCTGGCGAACGTGAGCGCGGGAGAGCCGGGATCGGTGGTGCGGCGCATGCTGCTCGGATCACAACTCAGGCGACTGCGTGAGGCGCGGGGCATCACGCGCGAGGCGGCGGGCTATTCGATCCGCGCCTCCGAGTCGAAGATCAGCCGCATGGAGCTGGGCCGGGTGAGCTTCAAGTCCAGAGACGTCGAGGACCTGCTCACCCTGTACGGCATCACGGACGAACAGGAACGCGCCTCCCTGCTGTCGCTGGCGAAGGAGGCCAACGTCGCCGGATGGTGGCACAGTTACTCGGACGTGCTGCCCAGCTGGTTCCCGACCTACGTCGGCCTGGAGGGCGCGGCCTCGCTGATCCGGGCGTACGAGGTGCAGTTCGTGCACGGACTGCTGCAGACCGAGGCGTACGCCCACGCGGTGGTCCGGCGGGGCATGCAGGGCGCGAGCGAGGCCGACGTCGAGCGCCGGGTCGCGCTGCGTCTGGAGCGGCAGAAGTACCTCGTCGACGAGCGCGCGCCCGACTTCCACATCATCCTGGACGAGGCCGCCCTGCGCCGCCCGTACGGCGACCGCGAGGTGATGCGGGGCCAGCTCCAGCACCTCATCGAGGTCTCCGAGCGGCCCAACGTGCGCCTCCAGGTGGTGCCGTTCAGCCTCGGCGGCCACTCCGGCGAGAGTGGCGCGTTCACGATCCTCAGCTTCCCGGAGTCCGACCTGTCGGACGTCGTCTACCTGGAGCAGCTCACCAGCGCGCTCTACCTGGACAAGGCCGAGGACGTCGCCCAGTACGAGAAGGCGCTCAAGGAGCTCCAGAGTGACAGCCCGGGCCCCTCGGAGAGCCGCGACCTCCTGCGGGGGCTTCTCCAGCTCTCCTGAAGTACCCCTCCAACTTGCCTGCGAGACAAGTACGATGACGTGTGATCAGATCGTGAAGGCGCGATCAGGGGTCTGCTTAGGGATCGAGGGATCACATTGTCGTCGTCCTGCTTCACCGACCTTGCACAGCAGTACATCGACGGTGAGTGGCGCCCGGGTACCGGTTCCTGGGACATCATCGACTTCAACCCGTACGACGACGAGAAGCTCGCGTCGATCACCATAGCCACGGCCGACGAGGTCGATCAGGCGTACCGGGCGGCGGCCCGCGCCCAGAAGCAGTGGGCCGCGACCAACCCCTACGCCCGCCGGGCGGTCTTCGAGAAGGCGCTGCGCCTGATCGAGGAGCGCGAGGCCGAGATCTCCGAGGCCATCATCGCCGAGCTCGGCGGCACCCGCCTGAAGGCCGCCTTCGAGCTGCACCTCGCCAAGGAGTTCCTGCGCGAGGCGGTCCACCTGTCACTGGCCCCCGAGGGCCGGATCCTCCCCTCGCCGGTGGACGGCAAGGAGAACCGCGTCTACCGGGTGCCGGTCGGTGTCGTGGGCGTGATCAGCCCCTTCAACTTCCCGTTCCTGCTGTCGATCAAGTCCGTCGCCCCGGCGCTCGCGCTCGGCAACGCCGTGGTGCTCAAGCCGCACCAGAACACCCCGATCGTGGGCGGTTCCCTGGTCGCGAAGCTCTTCGAGGACGCGGGGCTGCCCGGCGGGCTGCTGAACGTCGTCATCACCGACATCGCGGAGATCGGCGACGCCTTCATCGAGCACCCGGTCCCCAAGGTCATCTCCTTCACCGGTTCCGACGCGGTCGGCCGGCACGTGGCGACCGTCTGCGCCGGGCTGTTCAAGCGCTCCGTCCTCGAACTGGGCGGCAACAGCGCGCTGGTGGTCCTCGACGACGCCGACATCGACTACGCCGTCGACGCGGCGGTCTTCAGCCGGTACGTCCACCAGGGCCAGGTCTGCATGGCCGCCAACCGGATCCTCGTGGACCGGTCGGTCGCGGACGAGTTCACCGAGAAGTTCGTCGCCAAGGTCAAGACCCTCAAGGCGGGCGACCCGCGCGACCCGGAGACCGTCATCGGCCCGGTCATCAACTCCTCGCAGGCGGACGCCCTCTCCGGCGTGGTCGAGCAGGCACTCGCCGAGGGCGCCACCGCCCTGGTGCGCGGCGGGCGGACCGACAACCTCGTCGAGCCGTCCGTGCTGACGGACGTCCCCGCCGACTCGGCGCTGCTCAGGCAGGAGGTCTTCGGGCCGGTCGCGTTCCTGGTCCCGTTCGACGGCGAGGAGGAGGCCGTGCGCCTCGTCAACGACACCCCGTACGGCCTGAGCGGCGCCGTGCACACCGGGAACGTCGAGCGGGGTGTGGCGTTCGCCAAGCAGATCGACACGGGCATGTTCCACGTGAACGACGGCACCGTCCACGACGAGCCGATCGTCCCCTTCGGCGGTGAGAAGCACTCGGGCATCGGCCGGCTCAACGGCGACACGATGCTGGACTCGTTCACCACGACCAAGTGGATCTCGGTGCAGCACGGCCGGAGCGGATTCCCGTTCTAGAGGGTGTTGGAGGGTTCCGAGGCCTTCGTCATCCGGCGGAACCTGTGCGCCCCCGGGCCCTTGCGGACAGAACCTGGCCGCAAGGGTCCGTAGCTTTGCCGGTGTCGGGGGAGAGGCCCCCGGGTCTGGCGAAAGGCGGCGGGTCATGGTCACTCACGTTCCGGCGGAGGCACACGGCGATGAGCGCGGGGCGCTCCTGTCCTTCATCGCCGAGCAGCGCGGCGGTGTCCGCCGGGCGGTCCTCGGGCTGACGGACGAGCAGGCCTCGTCGCGGCCGAGTGCGAGTGAGCTGTCCCTCGCCGGGCTGGTCAAGCACGTCGCCGAGGTCGAGCAGATGTGGATCTCCCTGGCCAAGGGCGAGCCGCCGGCCGTCGTGCGGGACCAGAGCAACTGGCACGAGTGCTTCCGGCTGGTCGAGGGCGAGACGGTCGCATCGCAGCTGGCGTACTGGGAGAAGGTCGCCGCCGAGACGGAGGCGTACATCCGCTCGGTGCCGAGCCTCGACGACACCTTCGCGCTGCCGGCGCAGCCCTGGTTCCCGCCGGACGGCCGGGTCTCGCACCGCTGGCTCTGCCTGCACCTCATCCGCGAGACGGCCCGGCACTCCGGTCACGCCGACATCGTCCGCGAGTCCCTGGACGGCAGGACCGCCTTCGAGCTGGTGGCCGAGGAGCAGCGGGCGGTGGCCGAGGCGTAGTGGGCGGGGGCGGAGGCATAGCCTTGGCCGCATGTCAACGATCCGCCTCCTCGTGCTCGGCGCGGTCCGTATGCACGGGCGGGCCCACGGCTACCAGGTGCGCAACGACCTGGAGTACTGGGGCGCGCACGAGTGGTCCACGGCCAAGCCCGGCTCGATCTACCACGCGCTGAAGCAGATGGCGAAGCAGGGGCTGCTGCACGCGCACGAGATCGCCCCGTCCACGGCGGGCGGCCCGCCGCGCACGGAGTACGAGATCACCGGGCAGGGCACCGAGGAGTACTTCCGGCTGCTGCGCGAGGCGCTGGTCACCTACGACCAGCGCGGGGACATGAAGACGGCCGCCGTCGGCTTCGTCGTCGACCTGCCGCGGGCCGAGGCGGTCGCGCTGCTGAAGGAGCGGACCCTGCGGATCGAGCAGTGGCGGGCCGCCGTCCTGGAGCACTACGTGCCCGAGGAGGGGCCGGGGCAGCTCGGGCACATCGGCGAGATCATGAACATGTGGGTCCACACGGCCGACTCCGAGGCCGAGTGGACCCGCGGTCTCATCGAGCGCATCGAGGGCGGCGCCTACACCTTCGCCGACGAGGGCGACCCGTTCGTCGGTGTTCTGGCCGAGGACGAGGAGAACCCGTACGCGACGGGGGAGCGGCATCCCGGGGACGCTCACTAATCAAGTTTGACGAATAGCTCGGCCGGGTTTACGTTTGAGCCTGTAGTCAAGTTTGACTAGCGAGGGAGACTCAGTGGCCGACACGGCGATCACCGTCGAAGGCGCGGAGAAGGCGTACGGCGACAAGAAGGCGCTCGACGGGCTCGACCTCACGGTCGCGCGCGGCACGGTGCACGGGGTGCTCGGCCCGAACGGCGCCGGCAAGACCACCCTGGTGAGGGTCCTGTCCACCCTGCTGCGGCCCGACGCGGGCCGGGTCGAGGTGGCAGGACACGACGTGGTGCGCGAGGCGTACGCCGTGCGGCTGCGCATCGGCCTGCTCGGCCAGCACGCCGCGCTCGACGAGGAACTCGGCGGCCGGCAGAACCTGGAGCTGTTCGGCCGGCTGCACCACCTGGGCGCGCGGGGGGCACGCGCGCGTGCGGACGAACTCCTGGAGCGTTTCGACCTGGCCGGCACCGGCCGCAAGGCGGTCCGGCAGTACAGCGGGGGCATGCGGCGCCGCCTGGACCTGGCCGCCTCCCTGATCACCGAGCCGGAGGTGCTGTTCCTGGACGAGCCGACCACCGGCCTCGACCCGCGCGGCCGCGCCGAGGTGTGGGCGTCCGTCCGCTCCCTGGTCGGCGGCGGTACGACGGTCCTGCTGACCACGCAGTACCTGGAGGAGGCCGATCAGCTCGCCGACCGCATCTCGGTCGTCGACGCCGGCCGGGTCATCGCCGAGGGCACGGCGGACGAGCTGAAGGCCGAGACCGGCGGCGACCGCATCGACGTGATCCTGCGGCACGCCGGCCAACTGGGGGCCGCCGTCGCCCTGTTGCCGCTCACCGGCGTCAGCGTCGACACCGACCGCCGCCTGCTGAGCGCGCCGGTGACCGACCGCATGGAGGCGCTCTCCGGGGTCGTACGGGCCCTTCAGGAGGCCGGGATCGAGGCGGAGGACGTCGCGCTGCGCCGTCCGACGCTGGACGAGGTGTTCCTGCACCTCACCGGGGACGACCGCCGAGTGAAGGAGGCCGCGTGACCGCCTACGCCCTGACCGACTCCTGGACCATGACCCGCCGGGAACTCGCCCGCTGGGGACGGCAGCCCGTCCAGCTCGCCATCAATCTGATCTTCCCGGTGATGCTGCTGCTGATGTTCGGCTACCTGATCGGCGGCGGCCGGGGGGTGAGCGGCGAGTACCGCGACTACCTGATCCCCGGCATGCTCGCGCTCACCATGGCCTTCGGCCTGGAGGGCACGATGCTCGCCGTCACACAGGACCTCAACAAGGGCGTGATCGACCGCTTCCGCGCGATGCCCATGGCCAACGGTGCGGTGCTGGTGGGCCGTTCGGCCGCCGACATGCTCCAGTCGGCGCTGGCCCTGGTCGTGCTCATCGGCGTCGGTGCCGCGCTCGGCTGGCGTCCCGGCGGCGGCCCGGCGGCCCTCCTCGGGGCGATGGGCCTGCTGCTCCTGTTCCGGTTCGCCATGCTGTGGATCGGCATCCATCTGGCCCTGGTGGCGGGCAAGCCCGAGATGGTCCAGGCCGTGCAGATCCTGGTCTGGCCGGTCGGCTTCCTGTCCAACGCGCTGGCCGTCCCCGGCTCGATGCCCGGCTGGCTGGGCACGGTCGTCGAGTGGAACCCGATGTCCCACACCGCCACGGCCGTCCGGGCGCTGCTCGGCGTACCCGGCACGGAGTCGGGCCACACCTGGCCGGCCGTCCTGTGGCCCCTGGCCCTGCTGGCGGTGTTCTTCCCGCTGGCGGTACGCAGGTTCGCGCGGCTGAGCCGCTAGCCCGGGCGGGCGGGACACCGACGGTCTGCGCCGGCCCGGCGGAGCAGCCGCGTCGACAACCCTTCAGGCCGATACGGCTAGTGGTGGAAGCTCGTCGCCGCGCTCCTGTCCTCCGTCAGGGGGCGCGGCTGCCGGCGCAGGTCCGGGAGCAGACGTTCCAGGTCCTGGGCGAGCAGTTCCGCGAGGTCGCTGGAGAAGCCGTTGCGGCACACCACCCGCAGCACGGACAGGTCCTCCCGGTTGGCCGGGAAGGTGTACGCGGGCACCAGCCAGCCGCTCTCGCGAAGTCGCCGGGAGACATCGAAGACGTCGTACGCCTTCACGTCCGGCGCGGTCGTGAAGGCGAACACCGGCAGTTCGTCACCGCGGGTCAGCAGCTGGAAGTCGCCGAGCGCCTCGACCCGCCCGGCCAGCTCCGTCGCCACGTCGCGCGCGGCCTGCTGCACGGCCCGGTAGCCCTGCCGGCCCAGCCGCAGGAACGTGTAGTACTGCGCCACGACCTGCGCGCCCGGCCGGGAGAAGTTCAGCGCGAACGTCGGCATGTCGCCGCCCAGGTAGTTCACCCGGAACACCAGCTCCTCAGGCAGCGCCTCCGCGTCCCGCCACAGCGCCCAGCCGACGCCCGGGTAGACCAGCCCGTACTTGTGCCCCGAGGTGTTGATCGACGCCACCCTCGGCAGCCGGAAGTCCCACACCAGGTCCTCGTCGAGGAACGGCGCGACCATGGCCCCGGACGCCCCGTCGACGTGCACCGGGACGTCCAGCCCGGTCCGTTCCCGCAACGCGTCCAGCGCCGCGCACAGGTCCGCGATCGGCTCGTAGGACCCGTCGAAGGTGGAGCCCAGGATCCCGACGACCCCGATGGTGTTCTCGTCGCACAGCTCGGCGGCGGCCTGCGGATCCAGGTGGAACCGTTCGCCCTCCATGGGGACCAGCCGGGCCTCCACCTCCCAGAAGTTGCAGAACTTCTCCCAGCAGACCTGCACGTTCACGCCCATCACCAGGTTGGGCCGCGCCCCGGGGTAGCGGTCGGCGTTGCGCTGGGCCCAGCGCCGCTTCAGCGCCATCCCGGCGAGCATGCACGCCTCGCTCGACCCGGTCGTCGAACACCCCACGGCGGTCGCCGGGTCGGGCGCGTTCCACAGGTCCGCGAGCATCGCCACGCAGCGCCGCTCCAGCTCGGCGGTGCGCGGGTACTCGTCCTTGTCGATCATGTTCTTGTCGCGGCACTCCGCCATCAGGATCCCGGCCTCGGGCTCCATCCAGGTGGTGACGAAGGTGGCGAGGTTCAGCCGGGCGTTGCCGTCGAGCATCAGCTCGTCGCGCACCAGCTGGTGGGCCGTCGTCGGTGCCATGGGCTGGTCCGGGAGACGGTGCGTGGGCGGGGCCTCGGCCATGTCGCCGAGCGGGTTGGCGGGTCCGTAGAAGGGATTGACGGACAGGCGGCGTTCGGCGGCCTGGTGGGGACCTTCGTGGAGCGGCATGGGTGCCTCCAGGGGTGAGTTCCGCAGGGGGGATTTCGGCAGAGGGCGTCAGCGGACCGGCGTGCCGTCCTCACGCAGCTGCATCTGCGGCCGGCCCGTCACCAGCAGCCAGGCCGGCAGCGAGGCGATGCAGAGCAGGGCGATGACCGCCGGCTCGGCGACCAGCACCGCGGCGACGAACAGGCTGATCCAGCCCTGCCGCGTGATCGCCAGCAGCACCCCGAGCACACCGGCGGACACGCCCACCGAGGGATGCACCCCGGACACCAGGGCGTGCGCGCACAGCCCTAGGGCGGTGCCGGCGAACACGGCGGGGAAGATGCGCCCGCCGCGGAAACCGCAGGACGCGGCGACGACCAGCGCGGCCAGCTTCACCACCGTCATGACGGCGAACTCCCCGGCCGACCAGCCGTCCGGGTCGTGGGCCAGCGTGGCGATCTCGTCGAGCCCCTTGAACAGCGTCAGATGCCCGCCCACCGCCGCGAGGCAGCCGAGCACGACCCCGCCCGCCGGGAGCATCAGCATCGGGTGCCGCAGCCGCTGGAAGGCGCTGTGCGCGTACGGCAGGGCCCGCACGGCGCACATGGCGAGCAGCGCGCCCACCGCGGCGACCACGACGGACGCCAGCAGGTCGGACCACCCCGGCCGGCCGAAGGACGGCAGGCCCAGGTCGAAGGTCGGGTGGTCGAGGAGGGAGACGGTCAGGGAGCCGGCGGCCGCGGCGGTCAGCGGCGCGAAGAGGTTGTCCCACAGCCTGCCGCGGGTCTCCTGCGAGGCCAGCAGTTCGGAGATCGCCAGGGCGGCGGCGACCGGGGTGCCGAACAGCGCGCCGATGGTGGCGGCTTCCGCCAGCGCCGGCCAGATCCGGCCCGGTGCCCGGGGGATGAGCCGGCTGCCCAGCCAGACCGCGAGGCCCACGTTCACGGTGATGATCGGGTTCTCGGGGCCGAGGCTGGGCCCGCCGGCCAGCATCAGCGCGGTCACCAGCAGCAGCCCCGGCAGCACCACGGGCGGCAGGACGGGGGCGTCCAGGCCGATGGTGGCGGGATCGGGGCCCGCGTGCCCCGGCACCTTCCACACCACCAGCCCGACCGCGATGCCGGTCGCGATGAGGACGACGAACATCCATGCCACGGAGTACCGGCCGACCCCGAGCGCGTCCGGCACGGTCCGCCAGAGCACGTCCTCCAGCTGCTTGGCGGCGACCTCCACCCCCACCAGGATCAGGCTGCTGAGCACGCCCACGGCGACGGCGGGCACGATCGACGGCAGCAGGGTGCGGGCGGGCGTCGACGGACGGACGGCGGATGCCTGGTCTTCGGAGTCCTGGACCACGGGCACACGATAAGCGGATCAAACGGTACAAACAGGAAACACGCTTGCACCTCACGTGGCGTGAGGCCCGACCGTGGAGCACGGAAGAAGGGAGCGGAAGTGAACTACTCGGTGGGACAGGTCGCGGGCTTCGCCGGTGTCACGGTGCGCACGCTGCACCACTACGACGACATCGGCCTGCTCGTCCCGAGCGAACGCAGCCCCGCGGGCCACCGGCGCTACAGCGACGCCGACCTCGACCGGCTGCAGCAGATCCTGTTCTACCGGGAGCTCGGCTTCCCCCTCGAGGAGGTCGCCGCCCTGCTCGACGATCAGGCCACCGGAAAGGCAGACCCCCGCGCACACCTGCGCCGCCAGCACGAACTGCTGACCGCCCGGATCGAGAAGCTGCGGAAGATGGCGGCGGCCGTGGAACACGCCATGGAGGCACGCACGATGGGAATCGACCTCACGCCCGAGGAGCGGTTCGAGGTCTTCGGGGACAACGACCCGGAGCAGTACGCCCAAGAGGTGGAGGAGCGCTGGGGCGACACCGACGAGTACGCCGACTCGCAGCGCCGCACCGCGAGCTACACCAAGGAGGACTGGAAGCGCATCCAGGCCGAGGCCGCCGACTGGGGCGAGCGCTACGGCGCCCTGATGTCGGCGGACGAGCCGCCCACCGGCGAGGCGGCCATGACCCTGGCGGAGGAGCACCGGCAGCACATCTGCACGTGGTTCTACGAATGCTCCTACGAGATCCACCGCTGCCTCGGCGACATGTACGTCTCCGACGAGCGGTTCAAGGCGTTCTACGACGCGCTGCGCCCGGGCCTCGCCGAGCACCTGAGGGACGCGATCGCCGCGAACGCGGCACGTCACACCTCCTGATCCCCGGCCCGGGAGTGCCTCACTCCCGGGTCAGGACCACCGCCGTGCCGTACGCGCACACCTCGGTGCCCACGTCGGCCGCCTCCGTCACATCGAAGCGGAACGCGAGAATCCCGTTGGCGCCACGCGCGCGTGCCTGTTCGACGAGCCGCTCCATGGCCTGGTTGCGGGTCTGCACGAGCGTCTTGGTGAGCCCGCGCAGCTCGCCGCCGACCATCGACTTCAGCCCGGCGCCGATCTGGCTCCCCACATGGCGGGAGCGCACGGTCAGGCCGAAGACCTCGCCGATCACCTCCCGCACGTGGTAGCCGGGTACGTCGTTCGTGGTGACGACCAGGACCTCGGGCTCCGGGCCCTGTCCGCCGCCGTATTCGTCGATGCCCATGCTTCACAGCTTTGACCGGGGCCGGGCACAGTGCATCCTGAGTACGCCCATGGAACCTGGGCCACGACGGCTGCGTTGATACTTTGAGGCAGCCAGCCCGCCCGTCCCCACAGCAGCAGGAGCCACATCCCCGTGACCACGCTTGCGCTCGGCCCCGAGTGGCTCAGCCCGGACTACCTGATCTCCACGTTCAGCCTGCCCGGAATCCTGCTCATCGTCTTCGCGGAGTCCGGTCTCTTCGCGTTCCTGCCGGGTGACTCCCTGCTGTTCACGGCCGGCCTCTTCGTGGCCGAGGGCACCTACATCACCCAGCCGCTGTGGCTGGTCTGCGCGCTGATCGTGCTCGCCGCCGTCATCGGCGACCAAGTGGGCTACATGATCGGCAAGTTCCTGGGCCCGAAGCTCTTCAGCCGTCCCAACTCCAAGCTCTTCAAGCAGGAGAACCTGGACAAGGCCCACGAGTTCATGGAGAAGTACGGCCCCAAGGCGATCGTCCTGGCCCGCTTCGTCCCCATCGTGCGCACCTTCGCCCCCATCGTGGCGGGCGCCGGCCGCATGAAGTACCGCACGTTCCTCACGTACAACGTCATCGGTGGAGTCGCCTGGGGCACCGGCGTCACGCTCGCGGGTTACTGGCTCGGCCAGATCGGCTTCATCAAGAAGAACGTCGAGTCGATCCTCATCCTGATCGTCCTGCTCTCCGTCGTCCCGATCATCATCGAGTACCTGCGCGACCGCTCGAAGAAGAAGCGCGCGGCGGCCGAGGCTCCCGCGCAGCGGCAGCAGCCCGAGGCCATGGACGACGCGACGACCCAGCTCCGCCGCATCACCCCGGACGACCAGCCGCCCCACCAGCAGCCGCACAACGACCGGAACGGCTACAGCGACCAGCAGTACTACAACCAGTACCCGCAGGCCCCGGGCTACGGCCAGCAGCAGCCGTACGGCACGCAGCAGCCGCACGGTGGCACCCAGCAGCCGTACGGGACACAGCAGCCGCACGGTGGCACCCAGCAGCCGTACGGGACACAGCAGCCGTACGGCACGCGGCAGGGGCCCTACAACAACGGCTACTGAGCCGGCCTTCCCGTGGGGGCGCGCGGGGAACTGCGCGAACAGCCCCCACGGGCCCGCGGCCGCCGGCGGAGCCACTCGCCCCGACGCCGTAGGCACCCGGCGCTAGAAACCCCTGGTGCGCTTGGCGGCCCGCCGCTTCTCCGCGGACCCGATGCGCAGGAACATCCGGGAGATCTCCGACCCGAGGTTCACCCCGATGGCGATGGCCATGGCGAGCGCCACCGCCTTCGACAGCGACACCAGCCCCGCGTCCACCTCGTTCTGGGCGATCGCCAGCAGCCCGAAGTACGTCGCGGAACCGGGCAGCAGGGGCCCGATCGCCGCCGTCGTGTAGGGCAGGGCGGAGGCGAACCGGTACCGGGACAGCAACTGCCCGAACAGCCCCACCAGCCCCGCTGCCGCCGCCGTGGACGCCACCGGCGAGATGTCCCCCACGTAGTGCATCGCGCCGTAGACGACCCACGCGACCCCGCCGTTCAGCGTCACCCACATCACGGTGGACCGGTCCTGCTGGAGCAGCACCGCGAACGCCAGCGACAGCAGCATCGACGCCCCGATCATCATCACCGGGTCGTCGGAGGCGCCGAGCGCCTGGTCGGGATTGAGCCGCGCGCCCAGCTGCACGCCGAAGTACAGCACCACCAGCACACCCGCGACGATGCCGACGAAGAAGTACATGACCTCCAGCAGCCGCGCGGACGCGGTGATGTAGAAACCGGTCAGCCCGTCCTGCACCCCCGCCACCAGCGCCCGCCCCGGCAGCAGCGCGAACAGCCCACCGGTGATCACCGCGGACGCCTTCACATCCACATGGCCCAGCGTCAGCGCGACCCCGATCGCGGCCGGCGGCATCGCGGCCACCGTGAACTGGTAGAACTCCGGCAGCCCGCGCCCCGCGCACAGCCACGCCAGCCGGTCACCGAGCATCGCGCCCAGCGCCGCGGCGACGAACACGATCAGATCACCGCCCACCAGCACCGAGGCCGCACCGGCCAGCAGCCCGCTCGCCCCGGTCAGCGCCCAGCCGGGGTAGGGGTGCCGGTTACGGCGGATCTCCGCCAGCCGCCGGTAGGCCTCCTCCAGCGAGACCGCCGTCTCGGGGTCGCTGATGTCGTCCACCAGCTGGTACACGGCCGCCAGCCGCGTGTAGTCGGTGCCCCGCCGGCGCACCGTCCGCGACGCCGTGACCGGGTCGTCGACGAGGGACGGCTGGTAGGAGACCGCCAGCAGAGTGAAGGTGACGTTCGGCTCGCAGCGGTCGAGACCGTAGGACCGGCAGACGGCGAACATGGCCGCCTCCACGTCCTCGGCGCCCTCGCCGCCCGCCAGCAGCAGCTCCCCGATACGCAGCGTCAGGTCGAGCACACGCGGCACCGCGGGCCCCGACTCGTCGCCGTGCCGCTGGATCGTCTCCGGCGCCGGCCGCTCCGCCACCGGCATGCGCAGCATCGTGCGCATCCGGTCCTGCCAGGGCACGTCCTTGGTCAGACTGACCACGGGGACCCCGCTCGGCGGCGTGAAGGCCGTCGGGGCGTGCTTCGAGCTGTACGTGCTCGGCGGGGTGAACGCCGACCCCTCCTGCTCCGCCGCGGGCGCCGCCTGGACGTCCAGGCCCTGCGGCACCGCGAACTCGGACGTCGTCTCGGACTCCGCACCGGCCGCCTTGTGCACAGCCAGCCCGTCCGGGATCGCGAACTCCGACGTCGTCGACATGTCCCCGTCGACGCCGGTCCCGGCCGGAGGCAGAAACGCACTCCTCGCCTCGTCCGATGTCGGCTTGCGGTCCTCCGCGTCCGTCACTGCCTGGCGCTCCCTGTACGACACGTGGGCCTCGTACCCCCCACAGCCTCAGTATGCGCACAGACGGACGAACGGGCCGCACACGCAGGCGTGCGGCCCGTCAGCATCAGGAGAGGAGGTCAGTGACCGCCCTGGTCCTTGAAGCGCTTGTAGGACCGCTCGATCTCGGCCTCGGCCTCCGTGCGGCCCACCCAGTCGGCACCCTCGACCGACTTGCCGGGCTCCAGGTCCTTGTACACCTCGAAGAAGTGCTGGATCTCCAGGCGGTCGAACTCCGACACGTGGTGGATGTCCCGCAGGTGCTCCACACGCGGGTCCGTCGACGGCACGCACAGCAGCTTGTCGTCGCCGCCCGCCTCGTCCGTCATGCGGAACATGCCGATCGCGCGGCAGCGGATCAGACAGCCCGGGAACGTCGGCTCGTCGAGGATGACCAGCGCGTCCAGCGGGTCGCCGTCCTCGCCGAGGGTGTTCTCGACGAAGCCGTAGTCGGTCGGGTAGGCGGTCGAGGTGAAGAGTCGCCGGTCCAGGCGGATACGACCGGTCTCGTGGTCCACCTCGTACTTGTTGCGCGAACCCTTCGGAATCTCGATCGTGACGTCGAACTCCACCGGTGGCTCCTCCATGATCAACACATAGTTCTGGTGGTTAAGTGTCCCTCACGCAGGTGTGTGATCGCGAAAGGGGCTGGTGGTCGTGCCAGAGCTGAGGCCTTGGCGGGCCGCGAAACCGCACGTGGTGCGCCTCGCGGATGCCGTACGACCACGCCTGGCCCGGGTCGCGGCAGCCACGAAACCACAGGTCGCGCGGCTCACCCGAGCCGGGAAACCGCAGGTCGCGCTGCCCAAGACCTGGCAGTACACCGCGGGTGCCGCCACCGCCGGACTCGCACTCGCCGCCGGTGTGGTGACCGCCGCCGGTCCCTGGGACTCCTCCGGTCAGCGTACGGCCGAGCGCGACCGGGCAGTGGCCCTGGGCCGCGCGGGTGGCACAGATCACGGCAGCGCCCCCGGCGCCCCCGGCCGCCCCCGGCCCGCCCCCAGCGCCGGACCCGTGCTGACCGGCCTCGGCGGCGTCAGCACCGTGAAGTCCGCCCCGGACGGCAAGGCCCTCGCCGGCGCCCTCGACCCGCTGCTGAAGGACCCCGCCCTCGGCTCCCGGCCCGCCGCGTCCGTCATCGACATGACCACCGGCAGGCGCCTGTACGGCTCCGGCAACGGCACCGGACTCACCCCCGCCTCCACCACCAAGGTCGCCACGGCCGTCGCCGCCCTGTCCGCCCTGGGCACCGACCACCGCCTCACCACCCGCGCCGCCCTCGAACCCGACACCAGGGAAGTCGTCCTGGTCGGCGGCGGCGACCCCACCCTCACGGCCCGCGAGAAGGCCCAGGGCTCCGCGAGCCTGCGCACCCTCGCCGCCGGCACGGCCGCGGCCCTCGCCGACCAGGGCGTCCGCGAGGTCACCCTCTCCTACGACACGACCCTCTGGGCGGGCGACGAGAACCACCCGATCGGAGTCGACGGCAACCTCGCCCGCGTCACCCCCCTGATGGCCGACGAGGGCCGCACCAACGACTCCACGAGCGGCCCCGCCGAACGCGTGCCGGACCCGGCGGCCGACGCCGCCCGCCGCTTCGGGGACTTCCTGAAGTCCCACGGCATCAAGACCACCGCCCCCGGTCCCTCCAAGGCCACCACCCGCGCCACGACCCTCGCGACGGTCTCCTCGCCCCCGCTCTCCGCCCTCGTCGAGCGCATGCTGACCAACAGCGACAACGACATCGCCGAAGCCCTCGCCCGCCAGACGGCGATCGCCACCGGCGACCGCGCCGACTTCGCCGGCGCCGGCAAGGCCATCGGCGCCCAGCTGCGTGAACTCGGCCTCCCCGTCAAGGGCGCCGCCTTCAAGGACGGCAGCGGCCTCAACCGCGCCGACCGGCTCACCCCCGACCTCCTCACCGCCCTGCTCGCCAAGGCCGCCGACCCCGCCCACCCCGAACTCCGCCCGGCCCTCACCGGCCTGCCCGTCGCCGGCTTCACCGGCACCCTCAGCAGCCGCTACACGGACGGAGCATCCGGCGTCGTCCGCGCCAAGACCGGCACCCTCTCCGGCGTCCACACCCTCGCGGGCACCCTCGTCGACCAGGACGGCCGCCTGCTCGCCTTCGCCTTCATGGCCAACGGCACCGACCGCATCCTCCCCACCACGACCCAGAAGGCCCTGGACCGGATCGCCACCACCCTGGCGGCATGCGGCTGCCGGTGACGGACCCGCCCACCCGCCCGCCCGAACCGGCCGGAGCCGGCCCCCCGCCCTCGCCGCCCTGCCCCGGCGGCGAGCGCTCACGTACGGTTGACGCATGACGAGCATCGGTGGTGCTTCAACCGGCATGGTCGACTGGAACCTCGCGGTCGCGACCGCGACCCGGCTCGTACGGCCGGGCCCCGAGGTCAGTCGCGACGAGGCCCGCGCCGTCGTCGCGGAGCTGCGCCGGCATGCCAAGGCCTCGGAGGAACACGTCCGCGGATTCACCCGCCTGGGCACCGAGGAGGGCCACGACACCCCCGTCCTGGTCATCGACCGCCCCGGCTGGATCCGGGCGAACGTCGCCGGGTTCCGGGAACTCCTCCGGCCCCTCCTCGACAAGATGCAGGAACGGCGCGGCAACACCCCGGGCGGCTCGGTCATGAGCGCCGTCGGCGGCAAGGTCACCGGCGTCGAACTGGGCATGCTGCTCTCCTTCCTGTCCTCCCGCGTCCTCGGCCAGTACGAGACCTTCGCCCCCGCCACCCGCGAACTCCCCAGCGGCGGCAACGGCGGCGGCCGGCTCCTGCTCGTCGCCCCGAACATCGTCCATGTCGAGCGCGAACTCGACGTCGACCCCCACGACTTCAGGCTCTGGGTATGCCTGCACGAGGAGACCCACCGCACCCAGTTCACCGCCGTGCCCTGGCTGCGCGACCACCTTGAGGGTGAAATCCAGTCGTTCCTGCAAGAGACCGACGTCGACCCCATGACCGTCCTCGAACGCGTCCGGGAAGCCGCCCAGACCCTCGCCGGAGGCCGCCCCGAGGCCGAGGAGGACGACGGCGGCCGCTCCCTCGTCGAGATCGTCCAGACCCCCGCCCAACGCGAGATCCTCGGCCGCCTCACGGCCGTCATGTCCCTGCTGGAAGGCCACGCCGACTTCGTCATGGACGGCGTCGGCCCGTCCGTCGTGCCCTCCGTCGGCGAGATCCGCGAGAAGTTCCAGCAGCGCCGCGCCAAGGGCGCCTCCCGCCTCGACCTCGCCCTGCGCAAACTCCTCGGCCTGGACGCCAAACTCCGCCAGTACCGGGACGGCGAACGCTTCGTCCGGGCCGTCGTCGACGAGGCCGGCATGGACGGCTTCAACCGCGTGTGGACCTCGCCCAACACCCTCCCCACCAAGGCGGAGATCGCCAAACCGGCGGACTGGGTCGCACGGGTGCACCGCAGGGCCGAGTAGTGAACATCGCGGGAAGGTCGTGAAAGGAAACCGGCCCACGGCAGGCGAACGCCCCTCCAATCACCCGTCCGAGGGACCGTGAGGCAGGGGTAGGCGTGCAATGCTCGGGGAACGGCCCGGTTCTGTCACCATCTACACACTCTGCGTGACCGACACGCGGGCTCACCCCCCGAAAACTTCATGAAGGGAACCGGACATGGGTCCCCATCCTGCGGTCGCGGCGATACGCCTGGCGGTCCGCCGCGTCCTCCACGACCTCCTCACCGAACACCACCGCACCCCCGCCGCGGTGACGCACGCCCCCACGCACGAGCCTCCCCCAAGCTCCCGGCTGCGCCCGAGCAGGGAGGTACCCCCACCCCCGCCGCTCGTGCTCGTGGCATGCTCCGGCGGCGCCGACTCCATGGCCCTCGCCTCCGCCCTCGCCTTCGAATCCCGCAAACTCGGCATCAGAGCCGGCGGCATCACCGTCGACCACGGCCTCCAGTCCGGCTCCGACGCCCGCGCCGCGGAAGTCGTCCAGCGCCTGCGCGAACTCGGCCTCGACCCCGTCGACTCCGTCGCCGTCACCGTCGGCCGCACCGGCGGCCCGGAAGCCGCCGCCCGCGACGCCCGCTACGCCGCACTCGACACCGCGGCCGAACGCCACGGCGCCGCCGCCGTCCTGCTCGGCCACACCCGCGACGACCAGGCCGAAACCGTGCTGCTCGGCCTCGCCCGCGGCTCCGGCATCCGCTCCCTGTCCGGCATGGCCGCGGTCTCGGGGGCCGGCGGCCGCTACCGGCGCCCCTTCCTGGAACTCGACCGGCAGACCGCCCGCAAGGCCTGCATGGTCCAGTCCCTGCCCGTCTGGGACGACCCCCACAACGCCGACCCGGCCTACACCCGCTCCCGGCTGCGCCACGAAGGCCTGCCCGCCCTGGAGAAGGCCCTCGGCAAAGGCGTCGTCGAAGCCCTCGCCCGCACCGCCCAGCTCTCCCGCGACGACGCCGACGCCCTCGACTCCTGGGCGGGCCAGGCCGAGGCCACCGTCCGCGACGCCGCCGGACTCCTGGAATGCGCCAAGCTCTACGCCCTGCCGCCCGCCGTACGCCGCCGCATCCTGCGCCGCGCCGCCATCGCGGCCGGCGCACCCGCCGGATCACTCTTCGCCCGCCACATCGAGGAAGTCGACCGGCTGATCACCGGCTGGCGCGGTCAGGGAGCCATCAACCTCCCCGGCAAAGTCGTGGCCCGGCGGCAGGGTGGCAGACTGGTGATTCGGCAAGGCTGAACCACGACCCCTCCCCGCAGCCTGGCGGAGGGGCCGATCGGCCGGTGGGACGACCGAAAGTGATGCGGGTGGACGCGAAAGACATGGGTGCCGACCTCGAGAAGGTACTCATCACCAAGGAAGAGATCGACGCCAAGCTCGCCGATCTGGCAGCGAAGATCGACGCGGAGTACGCGGGCAAGGACCTGCTCATCGTCGGAGTCCTCAAGGGCGCGGTGATGGTCATGGCCGACCTCGCCAGGGCGCTGTCCACCCCCGTCACCATGGACTGGATGGCCGTATCCTCGTACGGGGCGGGCACCCAGTCCTCCGGTGTGGTGCGGATCCTCAAGGACCTCGACACCGACATCAAGGGCAGGCACGTCCTGATCGTCGAAGACATCATCGACTCCGGCCTGACCCTGTCCTGGCTGCTCTCCAACCTCGGCTCGCGCGAGCCCGCATCCCTCAAGGTGTGCACCCTGCTGCGCAAGCCCGAGGCCGCGAAGGTCGCCATCGACGTGGAATGGGTCGGCTTCGACATCCCCAACGAATTCGTCGTGGGCTACGGCCTCGACTACGCCGAGAAGTACCGCAACCTCCCGTTCGTCGGTACGCTCGCGCCCCACGTGTACGGCGGCTGAAACCCCCGGCCGCAGTGCCGTCACGGTGATCGGGAACCCCAGCGGGCCTCCCGCCGTTGGAGCAGGCGTAGGCGGATCGCCAGCCGTCCCACGCGGCTTCAGGTGACAATGCTGGGGTACCGTCCGAAGAACAGTCTTTATCAAACTCACTATGGCAGGAGGGACGGGGCGGCACCGCTCCGTATGGATGGACGTGAAGCGATACTTCCGTGGGCCGGTCATGTGGATCGTGCTGGCCGTCCTTGCCGTGGTCGTGTTGATGCAGGTCGTCGGCTCGTCCGGCGGCTACAAGACGGTGGACACCGGCCAGGTCGTCCAGGCGATCAACCAGAACAAGATCGAGTCGGCCAAGCTGACCACCGGTGACGAGCAGACCATCAAGGCCACGCTCAAAGACGGTGTGAAGGTCGAGGGCAGCTCGAAGATCCAGGCGAGCTACATCGGCGACCAGGGCGTCGACATCGCCAACACGCTGCAGAACAAGTACCAGGACAAGCAGATCCCGGACGGCTACACCGTTTCGCCGTCCAAGCAGAACCCGTTCGTCGGCATCCTGCTCTCCCTGCTGCCCTTCGTGCTGATCGTGGTCGTGTTCCTGTTCCTGATGAATCAGATGCAGGGCGGCGGCTCCCGCGTCATGAACTTCGGGAAGTCCAAGGCCAAGCTCATCACCAAGGACACCCCCAAGACCACCTTCTCCGACGTCGCCGGATCCGACGAGGCCGTCGAGGAGCTCCACGAGATCAAGGAGTTCCTCCAGGAGCCGGCCAAGTTCCAGGCCGTCGGCGCCAAGATCCCCAAGGGCGTCCTGCTCTACGGGCCTCCCGGCACCGGCAAGACCCTGCTCGCGCGCGCCGTCGCGGGCGAGGCGGGCGTCCCCTTCTACTCGATCTCCGGTTCCGACTTCGTCGAGATGTTCGTCGGTGTCGGTGCCTCCCGAGTCCGTGACCTGTTCGAGCAGGCCAAGGCGAACGCCCCGGCGATCGTCTTCGTCGACGAGATCGACGCGGTCGGCCGCCACCGCGGCGCCGGCCTCGGCGGCGGTCACGACGAGCGCGAGCAGACCCTCAACCAGCTCCTCGTCGAGATGGACGGCTTCGACGTCAAGGGCGGCGTGATCCTCATCGCCGCGACGAACCGGCCCGACATCCTCGACCCGGCGCTGCTGCGCCCCGGCCGTTTCGACCGGCAGATCGCCGTCGACCGCCCGGACATGCAGGGCCGTCTGGAGATCCTCAAGGTTCACCAGAAGGGCAAGCCGGTCGCGCCCGACGTCGACCTGTCGGCCATGGCCCGCCGTACGCCCGGCATGACGGGTGCCGATCTGGCCAACGTCCTGAACGAGGCCGCTCTGCTGACGGCCCGCAGCGACAAGAAGCTGATCGACAACCACATGCTGGACGAGGCGATCGACCGTGTGGTCGCCGGCCCGCAGAAGCGGACCCGGATCATGTCGGACAAGGAGAAGAAGATCACCGCCTACCACGAGGGCGGACACGCCCTGGTCGCGGCGGCCTCCCCGAACTCCGACCCCGTCCACAAGATCACGATCCTGTCGAGAGGCCGCGCCCTCGGCTACACGATGGTGCTGCCGGACGAGGACAAGTACTCGACCACGCGCAACGAGATGCTGGACCAGCTGGCCTACATGCTGGGCGGCCGCGCGGCCGAGGAGCTCGTCTTCCACGACCCGACCACGGGTGCCGCCAACGACATCGAGAAGGCCACGGGCCTGGCCCGCGCGATGGTCACGCAGTACGGCATGACCGAGCGTCTCGGCGCGATCAAGTTCGGCGGCGACAACACCGAGCCCTTCCTCGGCCGTGAGATGTCTCACCAGCGCGACTACTCGGAAGAGGTCGCCGCGCTCGTGGACGAAGAGGTCAAGAAGCTCATCGAGACCGCGCACAACGAGGCCTGGGAGATCCTGGTCGAGAACCGCGACGTCCTCGACAACCTCGTGCTGCAGCTGCTGGAGAAGGAGACGCTGGGCAAGGAGCAGATCGCCGAGATCTTCGCCCCCATCGTCAAGCGCCCGCCCAGGCCCGCCTGGACCGGCTCCTCCCGCCGCACGCCGTCCACCCGTCCGCCGGTCCTCTCCCCCAAGGAGCTGGCCCTGACGAACGGCGCGAACGGCGCGACACCGGCCATCTCCACCGCCAAGAGCACCGCGGCGGACCCCGCCCCGGCGGCGCCCGAGCGGACCCCGGAGGACCGCCCCGAGAGCTGACCGAGCTCTCCCGGCGGCCCACCGCCCCGGAATGGATGCCGCGCCCCCCAGGTTTTAGCCTGGGGGGCGCGGCTTTTCGCCATTTCAGCAGGCCGCACCGTGAAGGACACAGGAACGAGGCATCAGATGACCGACCCCGTGACGCTGGACGGCGCCGGCCATATCGGCGAGTTCGACGAGAAGCGCGCCGAGAACGCCGTACGCGAACTCCTGATAGCGGTCGGCGAGGACCCGGACCGCGAGGGCCTCCGGGAGACGCCGGCGCGGGTGGCTCGGGCGTATCGGGAGTTGCTCGCAGGGCTGCGGCAGGAGCCCGAGGATGTTCTGACGACGACGTTCGACCTGGGGCACGACGAGATGGTCCTGGTCAAGGACATCGAGATCGTGAGCCTCTGTGAACATCACTTGCTGCCGTTCCACGGTGTGGCGCATGTGGGTTACATCCCGGCCGAGACCGGCAAGATCACCGGTCTGTCGAAGCTTGCCCGTCTCGTCGAGGTGTTCGCTCGGCGGCCGCAGGTGCAGGAACGACTCACCACGCAGATCGCCGACTCGCTGATGAAGATCCTCGAGGCGCGGGGCGCCATCGTCGTGATCGAGGCGGAGCACATGTGCATGTCCGTGCGCGGCATTCGCAAGCCGGGGGCCAAGACCACGACATCGGCGGTCCGTGGTCAGCTTCGGGATGCAACGACCCGGTCCGAGGCGATGAGCCTGATACTGGCGCGCTGACCCGATTGTCAGTGGTGCCCGATACCGTCCCTGATCAATGAGGTAATCGCTGATCAGGGGGGTCGCGGTGGAATGTGGGCTGCCGAGCAAGCAGCTGGTGAGCGTGGTCGGCGGGGGGCGTCAGGCCCGGAACGTCGAGGTGGGATCGAAACTGTGGAGCCTGGACGGCACGCGAACCGTTCAGACGACCGTCGTCGGAATCTCGGCCGTGAAGGCGCGTGAGGTCGTTGACGTGGTCACCGACCGTGTCACCTTCACCGTCGCCCCGCAGCAGGAGCTGCACACGGCCGAGGGCTGGGTTCCCGCAGTTCACGCCGCGGGCACCATGATCGCCTGGACACCCGCCCGGAAGTTGTGCCGTGTGCGACCGGCGATCGTGGCCGGGTACGAGTTCGGCTATTTCATCGGGGCCACGTGTGCTGACGGCACAGTCGGCAAGAACTACGTGTCTCTCGTCGTCAATGACGAGTCCTTCGCCATGCGGTACGCGGAGTGTCTCACCGAGGCCACCGGGCTGGCCGCGCGCCTCGAACCGGTGACGCGGCCCTCCGGGTTTCTCGGGCGGGACGTCCCGGGTTTCCGTGTACGAGTGGTGTCGTCGTATCTCTCTGACGCTCTGCGGCAGTACGTGGGGGGCGACGCTCATCACATGCGGCAGAGGTTCCCGCGAGTGGTTCTTCGCGACCTCTGCACCTTCGAGGGCTTTCTGGACGGTTACGTCGAAGGAGACGGCTTCCGTCACAAGAAGTGGGACGGGCGCACAGTGGTCAGTGCCAACGTGCCCTTCTTGCAGGAGCTGGCCCTGATCATCGGAGCGAGGTTCACACCCAGGCCGAAGGGGACCGCCTCCGCGCTCGTCATCGCAGACCGATGGCCGGCTCGCGGAACCTTCACAGCCGAATGGCACCCGCTGGAGCCCGTCGAATCCACATGGGTCGAGGTTCGCGACGCCCGGTTACGCCGAGCCGCCGGCACGAAACCCTTCACCCTCTACAGCTACCGCCTCGATCCCCACCCCGGCTTCCTGGTCAACGGGCATCTCGCCCGGCAGGTCTGGTGAGCCCGGGTGCGTCAGACCGTCGGGGCGACCCCCGTGCCGTCGTTTTCGTCGTCTTCGGGGAGTTTGCAGACGCGTTCCAGGAAGATCGCTGCCGCTATGACGCCGATGCCCGCGACGACGGAGAGGCCGGCGTAGATGGCCTGGTCGCGGCGGGCGGGGATGTCGAGGGATTCCAGGAGGAAGACGCCGGTGCCGCCGTACATGCCGGCGACCAGGGCGGCGACCAGGGCGCTGGCGTGGCCGAAGACGACCGCGCGGGCCGCCATGAGGGGGTCGACGCCCTTGGCCTCGGGGTGGCGCTCGCGCTGGGCCTTGAGGCGGGCGCGGATCGAGAGGGCCGTGGCCAGCAGGACCACGGCGATCACGGCGAGGACGATGGGGGCGGCCAGGGGGACGCTGGGGAGCGTTCCGACCGAGTTCCACAGGCGGGCGCCCGCCCAGGACAGGAGGGCGGACACGACGAAGACGCCGGCCAGCACCCTGATACGCAGCTCTCTCACGGTGTCCCTTCGGTTCCCCCGGTTCGCGGCCCGGTTCGCGGCCGTCTTGACCTTAACGGCTACTCGGGCAGCCGGAGTTCCAGGTCCTGGCGGGGCGCCACGCCGTCGCGGGTGACGGTGTCCAGGAGGCCGGCGACGGGTCCGCGGCCGGGCAGTTGCGCCTCGGGGTCGAGGTCGTGCCAGGGGGCCAGGACGAAGGCGCGTTCGTGGGCGCGGGGGTGGGGGAGGGTGAGCTGCGGGTCGTCGGAGACGACGTCGGCGTAGGAGACGATGTCGACGTCGAGGGTGCGTGGGCCCCAGTGTTCGTCCCGGACGCGGTGGAAGGCTTCCTCGACCGCGTGGGCGCGCTCGAGGAGCGAGGACGGCGGGAGGGTGGTCTTGAGGACCACGACGGCGTTGAAGTAGGCGGGCTGGCTGCCGGGGTCGACGCCCCAGGGCTCGGTCTCGTAGACGGGGGAGACGCCCTTGATGCGCAGGCCGGGCGTGTCGCCGAGGGCGTCGACGGCTCCCTGGAGGGTCTCCAGGCGGTTGCCGAGGTTGGAGCCGAGGGCGATCACGGCCCATTTGGGGTTGGACAGGGTGGTGTCGGCGGCGTCGACCTTCTCGACGACGGAGGCGGGTACCGGCTGTGAGGTCGGGTCGCTGGGACCCTTGATGAAGGGCGCGGTCATGCTCGGCTCCGGGTGATGGTGACGGTCACGTCGTCGAAGGGGACGGTGATCGGGGCGTCCGGTTTGTGGACGCAGACCTCGACCTCCTGTACTCCCTCGTGCTTCAGACAGACCTGGGCGATGCGCTCGGCGAGCGTCTCGATGAGGTCGACGGGCTCGCCCTGGACGACGGCCACGACCTCCTCCGCCACGATGCCGTAGTGCACGGTCTTCGCCAGGTCGTCGTCGGCCGCGGCCGGTCGGGTGTCGAGGCCGAGGACGATGTCCACGATGAAGGTCTGGCCCTCTTCGCGTTCCCTGGGGAACACGCCGTGGTGCCCGCGGGCCTTCAGGCCGCGCAGCGCGACACGATCCACGCGAATCACTCCTGCAATCGTCGGTCAGGGCCGGTCGGTGCCGTGTGCGGTCGGCACACCGGCCTCGGTCGAATCTACCTGCGCGCACGGGCGGGGCCGGGCCACGGGGTGGGGGCTGTGGCCGGGCCCGGCAGGATTCATCCGGCGTTTCCCCTGGGGAATCCGCCGGTGCACAGGTTGGTAGCCGCCCCTACCCGGGCGTCCGTGATTCCAACCACTTCCTGTCGCCTACCCACTCAGGCGGGGGTGTCGTCCTGTTCGTCCTCGTCGGTTTCGGCGAGGACGGGGGAAGCGTGGTGCGACCAGAGTTTCCACCCCTGGGGCGTGCGCCGGAACACATTGGTGGCGACCACGAGCTGCCCGACGAGCGGGCCGAGCTCCTCGCCGGCTCCTTCGGGGGCGGGGCCGCCGCTGAGGATGTTCTCGGTGCAGTTGACCAGGGCGGTGTCGCCGGTGACGGAGACGTGCACGTCGGTCAGGAAGAACTGGATGTAGTCGGTGTTCGCCATGATCAGCGCGTAGGACCGGAGGACTTCGCCGCGGCCGGTGAGGACGGGCCAGCCGGGGTGGACGCAGGAGACCACGCCGGTGTCGGCCGGGTCGTGGTACGACTCGTCGACGCCCAGGTCGGCGGGGGTCAGCCAGAGCGACGCCAGTTCCTCGAAGTCGCCCTGTTCCAGTGCCTCGTAGAAGGCGGTGTTGGCGGCCTCGACCTGTTCGACGTCGGTGTGCGGGGCGCTCACCGGGCTCCTTCTGCGCCGGTGCCCGTGCCGCGCGCTGCCGCGATGGCGCGGGCGACCCGGACGGCGTCGGCGGTGGCGCGTACCTCGTGGACGCGGACCGCCCAGGCGCCGGCGTGTGCGGCGAGTGCGGAGACGGCGGCGGTGGCGGCGTCACGTTCGCGTGCGGGGGGTGGGGGGCCGTCGGGGCCGGCGAGGACCCGGCCGAGGAAGCGCTTGCGGCTGGCGGCGACGAGCAGCGGGTGGCCGAGGGCGAGGAGCCGGTCGAGGCCGGCGAGGAGGGCGAGGTCGTGTCCGGCGTTCTTGGAGAAGCCGAGGCCGGGGTCGACGACGATGCGCTCGGGGGCGATGCCGCCCGCCAGGACGGCCTCCACGCGCGCGTGCAGCTCGTCGACGACTTCCGTGACGACGTCGGTGTACTCGCCCCGGACGTTGCCGCCCTGGAGGAAGCCGCGCCAGTGCATGACGACGAAGGGGGCGCCGGTGTCGGCGACGGCCGGGATCATGCGGGGGTCGGCGAGGCCGCCGCTGACGTCGTTGACGAGGGCGGCACCGGCCGCGAGGGCCCGTTCGGCGACGGAGGCGCGCATGGTGTCGACGGAGACGGTGACGCCCTCGGAGGCCAGGCCGCGGACGACGGGGACGACGCGGCGCAGTTCCTCGTCCTCGTCGACGCGGGTGGCGCCGGGGCGGGTGGATTCGCCGCCCACGTCGACGAGGTCGGCGCCTTCGGTGACCAGGTCGAGGCCGCGTTTGACGGCGGCGGTGGTGTCGAAGAAGCGGCCGCCGTCGGAGAAGGAGTCGGGGGTGACGTTCACGACTCCCATGACCGCGCAGCGGTCCCATTCCGGTAGGCCCGCCACGCGCCCGCGTCCGCTCTGGTTGCTCATATGTTCAGCGTAGGCCCCGGTGGGGGCCGTCAGGCGTTGCGGCCCGTGCGGCGGCCCCTGTGCGACGGCGTGATCATGCCGCTCGGACGTTCGGTTCGGCTCTGGTGGTGTGGGCGCAGGGGCGGGGGGTGGTGGGGCGTCGGCGGCGCAGGAGGCGCGGCAGGGGCAGGGCGAGGGTGACGAAGCCCTCGGCCTGCATGGCGGCGAAGCCGATGCGGGGCAGGTCGGCGGAGGCGCGGTAGACGACGAAGCGGGGTTCCCAGCGTGGCCGGAACTTGGCGTTGAACTTGTAGAGGGACTCGATCTGGAACCAGCGGGAGAGGAAGACGAGCAGTCCGCGCCAGGCGCGCAGCACGGGTCCGGCTCCGATTTTCTCGCCGCGGGCGAGGGCCGCGCGGAACATGGCGAAGTTGAGGGAGACGCGTGCGATGCCCAGTCTGGGGGCGGCCTGGAGGGAGGCCACGATGAGCAGTTCGTTCATGCCGGGGTCGGCCGTGCGGTCGCGGCGCATCAGGTCCAGGGAGACGCCGTCGGTGCCCCAGGGCACGAAGTGCAGGATCGCCTTGAGGTCGCCGTGGGGGCCGGGGTGTTCTTCCTGTTTGTGGGCGGTGGCGATGAGGCAGTCGCCGTCGGCGGGGTCGCCGACGCGGCCGAGGGCCATGGAGAAGCCGCGTTCGGTGTCGGTGCCGCGCCAGTCGTCGGCGGCCCGGCGGATGCGGTCCAGTTCGGCTTCGCCGAGGTCACGGACTCGTCGTACCCGGGTTTCGTAACCGGCGCGCTCGATGCGCTTGACCATCTGGCGCACGTTGCGCATCGCGCGGCCGGCGAGGGAGAAATCCGCGACGTCCACCACCGCCTCGTCGCCCAGTTCGAGGGCGTCGAGCCCGGTTTCGCGGGTCCACACCTCGCCGCCGGTCTCGGAGCAGCCCATGACGGCGGGGGTCCAGGAGTGGGCCTTGGCCTCGTCCATGAAGCGTTCGATGGCGCCGGGCCAGGCCTCGACGTCGCCGATGGGGTCGCCGCTGGCGAGCATCACGCCGGAGACGACGCGGTAGGTCACGGCCGCTTTGCCGCTGGGGGAGAAGACGACGGCCTTGTCGCGGCGCAGGGCGAAGTGGCCGAGGGAGTCGCGGCGTCCGTGCTGGTCCAGCAGGGCGCGCAGCCGGGTCTCGTCCTCCTCGGTGAGCTGTGCGGCGGGGTGTTCGGGGCGGAAGGCCAGGTAGACGGTGGTGACGGCGGTGAGCAGGCCGAGGGCGCCGAGGGAGAAGGCGACGGTCCAGGAGGTGTCGCCCTGGTAGTCGACGGGGCCTTCGAAGCCGAAGAGGCCGTAGATGACGTGGGTGATGCGGTCGGCGAGGCTGGGGTCGCCGATGATGTGCTCGCCCTGGACGCTGACGACGATCAGGCCGAGCAGGAGTGAACCGGCGCTCATGAGGACGAAGTTGGCGAGGGCCCGCCAGCGGCTGCGTGGGTCGGGCAGGGCGTTGAACTGGTCGCGGTGGCGCAGCAGGGGTGCCAGCAGGGCGAGGGAGATCAGCGTGCCGACGAGCGAGTGCCGGTAGGTGAACTGGGCGACGGCGCCGGCGGGCAGGAGTGCCACCGCCGCTCGCCAGGCCCGGCGCTTGCCGCGTTTGAGGCCGTGGGCGAGGAGGAGCAGCAGCACGCCGGTGCTGAGGGACAGGGCGGCCGCGAAGGGGCCGAGTGCGCCGGGCAGGACCTCGGCGATGGCGTGCATCCTGCTGTGCCGGAAGCGGGGGAAGACGCCTGCGGCGATGTCCAGGACGCCCACCAGGGCGCAGGCTCTGCCGACGAGGACGGGGACGGCCTCGGGGCGTGGCCCGCGCAGTATCCGGCTCGTCCGGCCCGGACGGGCCGTGCCGCTGCCGCGACGCGGAACCTCGCCCGACATTTCCTCATCTGTCCTGACAGACATCGCATCCCGTAGTTGTGCGAGAGACCTTGGATCCGGTGCCGATTCGGGCATCCGGCGACATTGCGCCCTCTAGGACGGTGTCTCGGGGGAAGAGGTTCACTCCCCACGTCAAAGCCGTTTCAAAGGCCGAGGAAAGTCCGGGACAAGCCCTTGCGAAGGGTTGAACGCGAGGGCCCGGACGGAGAGCGCGAGCAGGTAGCCGACGTATGGGTCTGACGAGCAACAAGGTGCTGTTCCTGGTGGTGTTGTCCGCCGTGCTGCTGTTCGCCGGCACCGTCTGGGTCTGGCCGCGGCTGGCCCGGCGCGGTTGGCGTGCCGTGGGCGGGCGGGTCGGTCTGCTGCTGGCCACCCAACTGGCGCTGTTCGCCGCGGTGGGCCTGGCCGCCAACCAGGCCTTCGGGTTCTACGCGAGCTGGGCCGACCTGTTCGGGCAGGAGAAGGAGCAGGGGGTGGTCGTCGACCACACGCCGGGCGGTGGCCCGCTGGAGGTGGTCGGCTCGCGCCGGGTGCCGGGGGCGGGCGGTGCGCTGCCGCAGGCCGGCGGGCGGGTGCAGCAGGTCGGCATCGTGGGCCGGACGACGCGCATCGCCACGCGCGCGTACGTCTATCTGCCGCCGGAGTACTTCCAGTCGCGGTACCGCACCCACCGGTTCCCGGCGGCGGTGGTGCTGACGGGGTATCCGGGTACGGCGTCGGCGCTGGTGGAGAAGTTGCGTTATCCGCGTACGGCACTGGAGCTGGCGCGGGCGGGCCGGGCGGAGCCGATGATCCTGGTGATGCTGCGTCCGACGGTGGCGCCGCCCCGGGACACGGAGTGCGTCGACATCCCGGGCGGGCCGCAGACGGAGTCGTTCTTCGCGAAGGATCTCCCCGACGCGTTGCGCACGCACTACAGGGTGGCGGAAAAGCCGGGAGGTCTGGGGATCATCGGTAACTCCACGGGTGGCTACTGCGCGTTGAAGATCGCCCTGCACCATCCCGATGTGTACGCGGCGGGGGCGGGCTTGTCCGCGTACTACAAGGCGCCGATCGACGCGACGACGGGCGATCTCTTCCAGGGCGACAAGGCGCTGCGCAATCGCGCCGATCTGCGGTGGTACGTCGCGCACATGCCCGCTCCCGATACCTCCCTGCTGGTGACCAGCAGCAAGCGGGGAGAGGGCAACTACAAGGACACGCTGGAGTTCATCGAGCGGGTGGAGGGCAACGGGCGGACGCGGATCTCGTCGATCATCCTGGAAAGCGGCGGCCACAACTTCAACACGTGGCGGCGTGAGATTCCGGCGGCGCTGGAGTGGATGAGCGGGCGGCTGGACGGGCGTTGAAATGATCTTGGGAATTGGACGAGCGGTCGATTCCGCTTCTTCCCGAGTTCTGATGTGGTGTGAACGTTTCGGTGTGGCTTTGTTTTTGCGGGGTGGGTCACCATGATTCGCCTACGCGCGGTAAGTTTCTGGCCATGCCACGTGGACGTCACCGTCATTCCCCGCCCCTGCACAGGATGCTCCCCCCGTCGGCGATCGCAGGCGTCTCCCTCGTCTGCGCCCTGGGGCCCTGGGTGTTCACGGAGCCGCTGGTGCTCCGCGGCCTGGCCGCCGCCGCCGCGGCGACGGCGGTCATCGGGGCGGTCGTGCTGCGCCGTTGGGACGCCCAGGCGGGCAAGCGCGTCGCCGACCTCACGCGCGCGCGTGCGAGCGACGAGTGGCGCTTCGAGGAGCGGGTCGCCGAACTGGAGGCCGACCTCGAGGAGTCGCGCGAGCTGCGCGGAAAGCTGGAGCAGCGGCTGCGCGCCAAGCGCACCGAACTGGCCGGGCTGCGCAACGAGCACGCCGCGCTCCTGCGCCGGTACGCCACGTCGGAGACCGAACGCGCGAGCGTCCTGGAGGAACGCCGGGTGCTCGAGATAGAGGCGACGGCTCCGGTGCGGGCCGCGCTTCCGGCGGGTACGTCGGGCACGGCGGACGCCGCGCCGGAGCCGGACGAGGCGGCCGACGCCCTCACCGTCGAGGAGGGGGCCGAGGTTCCCGCGGTGTTCTCGCCCGAGGGTTCCCGGCTGTTCCTGCGGGCCGCCGCCGCGCTCGCCCGGTTCGACGGCGAGACGGTGCCGGACCCGGACGGTGGCGGCGACGGCGACGGCGACGGCGTCCCGAACGGCGAGGACGCGGAGGCCGCGCAGGAGCCGAAGCAGGAGCAGGAGCGGGCGGAGGAGCGGGAGCAGGAGCAGGAGCAGGCGCCGGAGGGCGAGGCCGGGACCGGGGCGCAGGAGCGCTCCGAGGCGGCCGACGGGCACGAGCGGGCGACGGCCGAGACGGGTGGCGAGCGTTCCGCGCAGGCCGTCGACACCCCCGAGGCGGCTGCCGAGCCGGCGGCGTCGGACGCCGCCCCCGTGCAGTCCGGTGGCCCTGGGCAACTCCCGGAAGCCGCGCGGGCCGACGTCACGGACCGGCCCGGGCATCCCAAAGGCCGGCTCTCCGGCCACTTCACCGTGCCCACCGCCGTGGCCGTCCCGCCGCAGGCGCCCGTGCGGCGTCCGTCGGCCGGGGGCGGGTTCGACTTCTTCGGCACGAAGGCCGGGTCGTCCCGGGCGGCGCTGGAGGCCGTGCAGAACGAGGACCTCGCCGATGTCGTCGGCCAGGAGGCGCTCGCCCTGCACAAGGCCGAGACCGAGGCCCGCTACAAGCCGGTCGACGAGGAGTCGCGCGGTATCGGCCAGGTCATCGACCTGACGGCGCACGACGAGACGGAGCAGATCGACGTACAGGGGCTGCGCAGCGCGGTGTCCTGAGGCGCGTTCGGACGCGTGTTCCGACGGAGGGCCCCCGGCTGCGGCCGGGGGCCCTCCGCGCGTCGGGGGTCACGCCATCCAGCGGTCCGGCCGTGCGTCCCTGCGCCCCGTCCGGGACCGCTCCGCCTGTGCCGCCAGCAGCTCGCGCGCCTCGGCCGCGTCCCGCAGCCGGGCCCGCACCGTCTTGTTCGCGCCCGTGTCCACGCACACGTCGGCGACGCCCCGGGCCCGCTCCCACGGCCCCTGCGTCATCCGTACGCTCTGCACCTTGGCGTGCGGCACCAGCGCGAGGCTGCGCCGCAGCAGCCCGGACCGGGACGCGAACACCGCGTCCGTGACGGCGAGTCCGTAGCCGCGCCACCACAGCGGCACGCACCAGCGGGCCCCGCGCGGCGCCGGTGACAGGGCCGCGGGCTCCGGCACGCTCACTCCGGGCAGCACGCGGGCGACGACGTCCTCGGCGATCTCGCGCGGAGCGACCGGCACCAGCACGGAGTTGGACGAGCCGGCCACGTCCAGCTCGACGCGCACCCATCCGCGCCGCCGCCACAGCAGCGGTTCCACGAGCCGTACGCTCTGGACGCGTCCGGGCGGTACCGTCTCGTGAGCCCGGTCCAGCAGCCCGTGGTCGATGCGCAGCCCGTCGGGCGACTCGCCCACCGTCCAGTCGTACTCGGCGATGAACCGGCCGACGCTGCTCGCGCCCGCCGCGCCCAGCAGCGGCAGGGCGACCGCGAGGACCGTCCACAGGCTGTGGGTGAGCAGCCACAGCACCGGCGGGACGACGAGCGCCGCGGCCAGCGACCCCCAGGTCGCGCCCGTCAGCACCAGCGACAGGGCGAGCACCCGGGGCGGCACCCGCAGCAGCTGCCGGGACGGGGCCTCGCCGACCTCGTGCGCGGTCTCGGGGGCGAAACCGGCCGCCCTGGCGAGCAGTTCGGCCCGCAGCGTCCGTGCCTCGTCGGCGCCGAGGAAGGCGAGCTCGTCCTTCTTGTCGGTGCCTATGACGTCGAGTTTGAGCTTGGAGACGCCCGCGACCCGGGCCAGCAGCGGCTGGGTGATGTCGATGGCCTGGATCCGCTCCAGCCGGATGTGCGCGGTGCGCCGGAAGAGGAGCCCGGTACGGATGCGCAGTTCGCTGTCGGTCACCGCGAAGTGCGTGAACCACCAGGAGCAGAAGCCGTAGAGGGCGGCGGCCGGGACGAGCACGGCGAGGCCGATGAGCAGGGTGGTCGTCGTCAGCCGGGTCAGCTGGCGCTGTGCCCCGTCGGGGTCGTGCACGGCCCAGCCGATGAGCACGGCGACCGGTGCCCAGGCGCGGCGCAGCGGGGTGACGGGGTGCAGCCGCCGCTCGGTGACCTCGGCGGCGGTCCCGGAGGCCTCGGCGGCCTCGGGCGCCGTCACAGCCCCGCCGACCGGGCTTCGCCGAGCTCGGTGAGCCGGTCGCGCAGTCGTTCCGCCTCGGCCGGGTCCAGGCCCGGGATCGTCGCGTCGGTCGCTGCGGCGGCCGTGTGCAGCTGCACGCTGGCCAGCCCGAAGTGCCGCTCCACGGGCCCGGAGGTGACCTCGACCAGCTGCATCCGCCCGTACGGCACGACCGTCTCCTCGCGCCACAGCACACCCCGGCTGATCAGCAGGTCGTCGGCCCGCTCGGCATAGCGCCAGGAACGCCAGTTGCGCTCGGTCATCACCCAGCCCCAGACCATCAGCGCCAGCGGCGGCAGCGCGAAGGCGGCCCAGGCGGGACCGGCCAGCAGCCCCGGCAGCAGCCCGGCGGCCAGGGCGACCAGCCCGAGCCACACGACCAGCAGCAACCGGCGCATCTTCAGCAGGCCGGGCGGCAGCGCGATCCACACCGGCTCGTCCCCGGCGTCCTCGATCGTGCCCTGCGGCCCGTCCGGCCCCGTGTTCTGCGGACTCCCCGTCTCCATGGGGCCAGCGTACGTAGGGGAGACTGTGTCCATGACTCCTACGACGGAGACCATGGTCGGAATCGGCGGCGCCGCGGAGAGCACCGACATGGTGCTCAACATCGGGCCGCAGCACCCGTCCACCCACGGTGTGCTGCGGCTGAAGCTCGTCCTGGACGGCGAGCGCATCAAGCACGCGGAGCCGGTGATCGGCTATATGCACCGCGGCGCGGAGAAGCTGTTCGAGGCGCGCGACTACCGCCAGATCATCATGCTCGCCAACCGCCACGACTGGCTGTCGGCGTTCTCCAACGAGCTGGGCGTGGTCCTCGCCGTGGAGCGGATGCTCGGCATGGAGGTCCCCGAGCGCGCGGTGTGGCTGCGCACGCTGCTCGCCGAGCTGAACCGGGTGCTCAACCACCTGATGTTCCTCGGCTCGTACCCGCTGGAACTCGGCGGGATCACGCCGATCTTCTACGCCTTCACCGAGCGCGAGGAGCTCCAGCACGTGATGGAGGAGGTCTCCGGCGGGCGGATGCACTACATGTTCAACCGGGTCGGCGGCCTCAAGGAGGACCTGCCGGCCGGGTGGACCACCCGCGCGCGCACGGCCGTCGCCGACGTGCGCTCCCGGATGGACCGCTTCGACGACCTGGTGCTCGGCAACGAGATCTTCCGCGGCCGCACCCGGGGCGTGGGCACCCTCACCGCCGAGGCCGTGCACGCCTACGGGGTCAGCGGGCCGATCGGGCGTGCCTCGGGCGTCGACTTCGACCTGCGCCGGGACGAGCCGTACCTGGCCTACGGCGAGCTGGCCGATGTCCTGAAGGTGGTCACCCGGCAGGAGGGCGACTGCCTGGCCCGCTTCGAGTGCCTCCTGGAGCAGACCCACAACGCGCTCGACCTGGCCGACGCCTGCCTGGACCGGCTCGCCGAGCTGCCGCCCGGGCCGGTCAACCAGCGGCTCCCGAAGGTCCTCAAGGCGCCCGAGGGCCACACGTACGCGTGGACCGAGAATCCCCTCGGCATCAACGGCTACTACCTCGTCAGCAAGGGCGAGAAGACCCCGTACCGGCTGAAGCTGCGCTCGGCGTCGTACAACAACATCCAGGCGCTGACGGAGCTGCTGCCGGGGACGCTGGTGGCGGACATGGTGGCGATCCTGGGGTCGATGTTCTTCGTGGTGGGGGACATCGACAAGTAGCCCTCAAGCCTCCGGCGCTTCGAAGGGGTCCTCGACGCCGATGGGCTGCACCAGCCAGCCGAAGTCGCCGAGCCCGCCCGTCGCGGTGAGCTCGGCGGCCTCTCCGGCGCTCGCCAGGGCGCGTACGTAGGCGGCGGGGTCGGTGGAGGCCAGTGTGAGCGGGGGGCGTGCGCCGGTCACGCCCAGGGTGCGCAGTGCCTCGCGCTGGCGGAGCACGCGCCCTCCGGGCAGCGCGCACGCGTCCAGGGCCACATGCGCGGTGATGTCGCAGGAGCCGTCCGGGACCGCCGTCGTCTCGCGGCCCTCGCGAAAGCCGGTCAGCGTCCCGAACGGGGGCCGGGTGTCCGCCGTGTGCGCATAGTCCACCGCGACGGCGAGCCCACGCCCGAGCGTCGCGACCACCGCGGCCCACGCCTCGTCCCGGGGCAGGCCGATCTCGGCCCGCCGTCCCTCCTCGCCGGGCAGCGGCCACCACCGCTCCAGCCACCGCGCCCGCGCCCCGTCCACCGGCTCCCCGAGCCGCTCGCTCCCGTCCTCCCGGACCAGCACCAGCCGCGGGACGCCCGCGGCGTCCACCTCGGCGACCTCCAGGGGCACGTTGTCCAGCCACTCGTTGGCGAACAGCAGCCCCGTCGTCCCCCGCGGCGGCTCGGCCAGCCACTCGATCCGGTGATCGAGCCCCGCGGGCCGCCCGGCGATCTCGACGGCGCGCACGCGCGTGCGGGCCGCCACGTCCGGGGGCAGCGCGGCGAGCACCCCGCCGGCCAGCTCGCCCCGCCCGGCCGCCATGTCGACGAAGTCCAGCACCGCGGGCCGCCCCAGTGCCTCGTCGACCCGGCACAGCAGCCGCGCCACGGCACGGGCGAACAGGGGCGAGGCGTGCACGGACGTCCGGAAATGCCCGGCCGGTCCCTCCGCGCGCCGGTAGAAGCCCCCCGGCGCGTACAGGGCGTCCTGCGCCGCCGCACGCCACCCGCGCCACTCCTGCCACTCGTCCCTCGTCCCTGACGTCACCGGGCCAGGCTAAGCGGACACAACGAACGCAACTCCACCTTGCGGAGTACGCGCGCCCGGTACGGATCGGCCCTCCGGTTGACCCCTGCACCTATCCCGCTTCCCTACGCTGGGTTACGTGCAGCGCCTCTATGACTTCCTCCGCAGGCACCCGACGTGGGTCGACGGCTTCTGGGCCGTGGTCCTCCTCGGGATTTCGGTCGTGGGCGGGGCGGCGGGCGAGCAGGTCGGCCCCTGGACCGTGGTCGTTCCGATCACGCTGCTGCTGAGCCTCGTGGTCGCGCTGCGCCGCCGCATGCCGGAGAAGATGCTGCTGCTCGCGGCGGCGGTCGGTGTGGCGCAGCTGGTCACCGACGTCGCGGTCCTGCCCGCCGACTTCGCCATGCTGGCGATCGTCTACACCGTCGCCGCGGAAGGCGCCCGCTGGGCCTCCCGCTTCGCGCTGGTGGCCGGCCTGTGCGCGGCCCCCCTGGCGCAGCTGCGCTGGCCGAACGAGCAGACGGGGGTGGCCGGCGACATCGCCCTGGCGGTCCTGCAGACTGTCCCCTTCGCCCTCGCCTGGGTGCTCGGCGACTCCATCCGCACCCGCCGCGCCTACTTTGCGCAGCTGGAGGAGCGTGCCGCCCGCCTGGAGAAGGAGCGCGAGGCCCAGTCCAAGGTCGCCGTCGCCGCCGAGCGCGCCCGGATCGCACGCGAACTGCACGACGTCGTCGCCCACAACGTGTCGGTGATGGTCGTCCAGGCCGACGGCGCCGCCTACGTCCTCGACGCCGCGCCCGACCAGGCGAAGAAGGCCCTGGAGACCATCTCCTCCACCGGCCGCCAGGCCCTCGCCGAGATGCGCCGCCTGCTCGGCGTGCTGCGCACCGGCGAGCACCAGGAGGCCGGCGAGTACGTGCCACAGCCCGATGTGCAGCAGATCGAGGACCTCGTCGAGCAGTGCCGCACCTCCGGACTGCCCGTCGACTTCAAGGTCGAGGGCACGCCCCGCCCGCTGCCCAGCGGCGTCGAACTCACCGCCTACCGCATCGTGCAGGAGGCGCTCACCAACACCCGCAAACACGGCGGGGCCAACGCGGGCGCGAGCGTGCGACTGGTCTACTTCGACGACGGACTCGGCCTGCTCGTCGAGGACGACGGCAAGGGCGCCCCGCACGAGCTGTACGAGGACGGCGGGTTCGACGGCCAGGGCCACGGCCTGATCGGCATGCGCGAGCGGGTCGGTATGGTCGGCGGCACCCTGGACGCCGGCCCGCGCCCGGGCGGAGGATTCCGCATCAGTGCCCTGCTGCCGCTCAAACCGGCGCACTGACACCGGCGCACGCCCCCGGTTGACACCTGTAACGACCCCCTTATGGAAGAGGCCCGATGACGATCCGCGTGATGCTCGTCGACGACCAGGTGCTGCTGCGCACCGGGTTCCGGATGGTGCTCGCCGCCCAGCCGGACATGGAGGTCGTGGCGGAGGCGGGCGACGGCGTCGAGGCCCTCCAGGAACTGCGGACGACCGAGGTCGACGTGGTGCTGATGGACGTCCGTATGCCCAAGCTCGACGGGGTGGAGACGACCCGCCGGATCTGCGCCGACACCGACCCGCCCAAGGTGCTCATCCTGACCACCTTCGACCTCGACGAGTACGCCTTCTCCGGGCTGAAGGCGGGCGCCTCTGGCTTCATGCTCAAGGACGTGCCGCCCGCCGATCTCCTGGCCGCCATCAGGGCCGTGCACAGCGGTGACGCGGTCGTGGCGCCCTCCACCACCCGGCGGCTCCTGGACCGCTTCGCGCCGATGCTGCCGGGCACCAAGCAGCCCCAGCACAAGGAGCTGGAGCGGCTCACCGAGCGCGAGCGCGAGGTCATGGTGCTGGTCGCGCAGGGCCTGTCCAACGGCGAGATCGCGGCGCGGCTGGTGCTGTCGGAGGCGACCGTGAAGACCCACGTCGGGCGCATCCTGACCAAGCTCGGGCTCAGGGACCGGGTGCAGGTCGTGGTGCTGGCCTACGAGACGGGGCTGGTGCGGGCCGGCCGACACGGCTGATCCCGCGGACCGGCGGACACTGATCCCGCGGACCGGCGGACACTGATCCCGCGGACCGGCGGACACGGCTGATCCCGCGGGCCGGCGGACACGGCTGATCCCGCGTACCGGCCCCCCTCCCGGGCTACCTGAGGATCCCTTCCAGGAACTCGCTGCCGAGCCGGGCCACCACCGTCACGTCCAGCTGGTGCAGGACGTAGCGCCCGCGGCGGCGGGTGGTGATCAGGCCCGCCTTCTTCAGCACGGCCAGATGCCGGGATATCTCCGGGGCCGTCATGCCGTGCGCCTGCGCCAGCTCGCTGGTGGTGTGCGCGCTGCGGGCCAGATGGCGGCACATGCGCATCCGGACCGGGTGGGACAGCGCGGTCATCCGCATGGCCAGCTGCTCCAGGGTCTGCGGTGCGGCGAGCTCCGGGGAGCCGACCGGGTAGTGCAGCACCGGCTGCCAGCCGGGCCGGTGCAGGACCATCAGATGCGGCCAGCCCAGGCTGGTGGGGACGAGCAGCAGGCCGCCGTCGCCCGTGGCCGTACGGCCGTCGCCCAGCTTGTCGACCGTGATCCGCCCGGCTGCCTCGTCGAGCGTGATCGCCGGGGACACCGCGGCCAGCGCCTCCGCCAGGCCCTTGCGGCGCAGCAGGTCCGTCTTGTGCCGGGCGTCCGCCGCGAGCTGGTGACGCAGCCGGGCCCAGACCTCCGCGAAGAACGCCTCGTCGCAGTCCCGGAGGAACTGCCGCAGCCACGCCCGGATGCGGGGCGGGTCGGCCAGCAGCCGCTCCCCGAAGTGCAGCTGCCGCGGTCCGCGCGCGGCGGCCAGGTCCAGCGCCCGGCGGCGCGTGTCCGGGTCGGACAGGGGCGTCGGCCCGTGCTCGCCGTAGCCCGTGGCACAGGTGAACTCCAGCGCCGCGTCCACGAACTGCTCGTCGGACAGCTTGTCGAGCTGGTCCAGCTCCTCGGCGAGGGTGGCGCCCGGGAGCGCGCGCCGGTCCGGCAGGCCCGCCCAGGGCAGGAACAGGTCCGAGAACGTCGTCCGCCACAGGAAGTCCGCCTCGCACATCCGGTCGGCCAGATGCGGGTCGAGCCGGGCCGTCACGCCCGTCACCCAGCCCTGCAGACCCGGGTGGTGCGCCGGTTCGGACAGCGCGTGCAGCGCCATGCCCAGCTCCGCCAGGGGCGAGGGCACGACAGCGGCCTCCTGCGGCCGCAGCCCCGCGATGTCGATGTGCACGCTCATGCCCTCATGGTGCACCCGCCCACTGACAACGCCCCGCCGATTGACGGCCCCCGTCAATCGGCGCGACGCCGTCCCCGGCACGGGCGCACGGTGGGACCACCGGGGCAGCCGCGGAGCCTTCGGACCTCCATCACCCCGTCCCGCAGAGGCGATTCACCATGAGCGTCACACAGCAGCACCTCCTCGACACCCACCGCGCCCTGACCCTCGGCGAGCCGGCCCCGCCCGCACCGGGCACGCACGGCCGGCCGGCCCTACGGGAGCGGCGCGGCGAAGGGCGCTCCCGCGCGGGCCGCCACGGGCTCCGGGACGCCCTGAGCCGGTGGTGGCGGCGCCCTACCTGACCTGCTCGGGCAGCCGGGCCGTGAACTCCGCCACCGCCGCCTTCACGTCCTCGGCGGTCCACTCCAGCCCGTCGGCCCGCACATGCACCTCCGTGAGCGCCAGGCCGGGCCCGCCCCGGTCCCAGGCGCCTGCGAACAGGACCACCCCGGTCTCCTCGGCCGTGCGGACCGCCGCCTCCGCGAGGACCTCCGGCTCGTACGGCAGCCACACCTGGAAGTCGTGGGTGTGCGGCACCTCCGGGTGCACGCGCGCCCACGGCACCCCGGCCGCCGCGAACCCCTCGCGCAGGGCGGCGGCCACCACGCGCGCGTGGGCCACGTACTCCGGCAGCCGGGGCAGCTGCCGCTCCAGCCCGACCAGCGCCGACAGCGCCGTGGGGAACTGCTGGAAGACCGTCCCGCCGTACCGGTGCCGCCAGGTCCTCGCCTCCTCGACGAGCTCCCTCGGGCCGGCGAGCGCCGCGCCGCCGAAGCCCTCCAGGGACTTGTAGAACGACACGTAGACGCTGTCGGCCAGGCCCGCGATCTCCTCCAGCGGCCGGCCGAAGTGCACGGTGGACTCCCACAGGCGGGCCCCGTCGAAGTGCACCACCGCGTCCCGTTCCCGCGCGGCCTGCACGACCTCGGTGAGCTCCTGCCAGGTGGGCAGGACGAAACCGGCGTCCCTGAGGGGCAGTTCCAGCATCAGCGCCCCGAACGGCTCCTCGAAGTCGCGCACCTCGGCGGCGGTCGGCATCCGCGGCTCCCCGGTCAGCCGCACCGGGCGCAGGCCGCCGACCTCCCTGAACGCGTTCCGCTCGTGCACCTCGGGATGGCTGAGCGCGTGCAGGGCGACCGTCGGGTTCCCGGTGCGGCCCGCCCAGCAGCGCAGGGCCACCTGCTGGGCCATCGTGCCCGTCGGGAAGAACACGGCGGCCTCGGTGCCGAGCAGCCCCGCCACCTTCGTCTCCAGCGCCTCGACGACACCGTCGCCGTACACGTCGGACAGCTCGTCCAGGTCGTGCACGCCCTCCGCCTCCTCCAGCAGCGCCAGCCGCTCGCGGAGGGTGCGGTGGAAGCCGAAGCGCGCGAACACGCGCCGGGCCGTGCGGTGGGCGGCCAGCCGCCGCTCCCGCAGCCGTGCGCCCCGGTCCTCGTCCGTCACGTGATCACCGTGTTCCGCCGTATCGGTCATGCCCGGATCCTCCCTCGCGCGCGTGCCGCCGGGCATCCGCATTTCCGTCGGCCGTTCCGGGAACGCCGTACAGGTGTGCACAGCCTGTGGACAACCGAAGCCTGTGGACGACCGAACGCCCCTCGAACCGATCGCGTTAACATGACGAGAAATCGTCCGGTACCCGGAGCGGACTGGAACGGGAAGGCCGCCGTCGAGTGAACACAACCCCACAGCCAGACCCCAAGGACCGCCCCGCGCGGCTCACCGTCGGCGTCGTCGGCGCCGGCCGCGTGGGGCCCGCGCTGGCGGCAGCCCTGCAACTCGCCGGGCACCGCCCGGTCGCCGTCTCCGCCGTCTCGGAGGCCTCCCGGCGCCGCGCCGGGCAACTGCTTCCCGACGTACCGGTGATGCCGCCCGCCGAGGTGCTCCAGCGGTCCGACCTGGTCCTGCTGACCGTTCCCGACGACGCCCTGCCCGACCTGGTCACCGGCCTCGCCGACACCGGATCCGTCCGGCCCGGACAGCTCCTCGTCCACACCTCCGGGCGGTACGGCGCCCGGGTCCTGGACCCGGCCCTGCGCGCGGGCGCCCTGCCGCTCGCCCTGCACCCCGCGATGACCTTCACGGGCACGCCCGTCGACGTCCAGCGGCTGGCCGGCTGCTCCTTCGGCGTCACCGCCCCCGAGGAGCTGCGCCTGGCCGCCGAGGCCCTCGTCATCGAGATGGGCGGCGAGCCGGAGTGGATCGCCGAGGAGAACCGGCCGCTCTACCACGCGGCGCTCGCGCTCGGGGCCAACCACCTGGTCACGCTGGTCGCCCAGTCCATGGAGCTGCTGAGCGCGGCCGGCGTCGCCGCCCCCGACCGGATGCTCGGCCCGCTGCTCGGCGCGGCCCTGGACAACGCCCTGCGCTCCGGCGACGCCGCCCTCACCGGCCCGGTCGCGCGCGGCGACGCGGGCACGGTCGCGGCGCATGTGACCGAACTGCGCCGGCACGCCCCGCAGACCGTCGCCGGCTACCTGGCGATGGCCCGCGCGACCGCGGACCGGGCCCTCGCCCACGGCCTGCTGAAGCCGGAGCTCGCCGAGGACCTCCTCGGGGTACTCGCCCACGGGACCGACGGCACCGAAGGGGACGCCCGATGACCACCACCCTGCTGCGCACCGCGGGCGAACTGCACGCACGCACGCGTACCGGCCGGCGCGCCGTGGTGATGACCATGGGGGCGCTGCACGAGGGCCACGCCACGCTGATCCGCACCGCGCGCGGCATCGCCGGGCCGGACGGCGAGGTCGTCGTCACCGTCTTCGTCAACCCGCTCCAGTTCGGCCAGGGCGAGGACCTCGACCGCTACCCGCGCACCCTGGACGCCGACCTCGCCCTCGCGCAGCGCTCGGGCGCGGACGTCGTGTTCGCCCCGGCCGTGGACGAGGTCTACCCGGGCGGCGAGCCCCAGGTCCGCATCACCGCGGGCCCCATGGGCGAGCGCCTGGAGGGCTCCTCCCGCCCCGGCCACTTCGACGGCATGCTCACCGTCGTCGCCAAGCTGCTGCACCTGACCCGCCCCGACGTCGCCCTGTACGGCCAGAAGGACGCCCAGCAGCTCGCCCTGATCCGCCGCATGGTGCGCGACCTGAACTTCGGCGTGGAGATCGTCGGCGTGCCCACCGTCCGCGAGGAGGACGGCCTCGCCCTGTCCAGCCGCAACCGCTACCTGTCGGCCGCCGAGCGGCGCACCGCCCTCGCCCTGTCCGGGGCCCTGTTCGCGGGCCAGGACCGGCACGCCGCGCAGGAGGCACTGCGCGCCCGGGCCCGTGAAGTGCCCGCCACGCGCGCGCGTGCCGAGGCGCTCAGCGCCATAGGGGAGTCCCGCGCGGCGGCCGACGCGCACGCCGTGGCAACGGCCGTCCCGGGCGGCCCGGCGGCCGTCCGCGCGGCCGCCCGCCAGGTCCTCGACGAGGCCGCCCGCCTTGATCCGCCGCTCGTGCTGGACTACCTCGCCCTGGTCGACCCGTCCGACTTCACCGAGATCGGGGACGACTTCACCGGCGACGCGGTCCTCGCCGTCGCCGCCCGGGTCGGGGCGACCCGGCTGATCGACAACGTCCCGCTCACCTTCACACGCTTCGGAGCCGCCTCGTGACCACCACAGGCATACGACTGCACGCGCCCGCCCCCGGCTGGTCCATCGCCGCGGACGTGGTCGTCGTGGGCTCCGGCGTCGCCGGCCTGACCGCCGCCCTGCGCTGCGAGGCCGCGGGCCTGCGGACGGTCGTCGTCACCAAGGCCCGGCTCGACGACGGCTCCACGCGCTGGGCCCAGGGCGGCATCGCCGCGGCCCTCGGCGAGGGCGACACCCCCGAGCAGCACCTCGACGACACCCTGGTCGCGGGCGCCGGACTGTGCGACGAGGACGCGGTCCGCCTCCTGGTCACCGAGGGCCCCGGCGCCGTACGCCGCCTCATCGAGACCGGCGCCCGGTTCGACGAGTCCTCCGAGGGAGCTCTGGAGCTCACCCGTGAGGGCGGCCACCACCGCCGCCGCATCGCCCACGCCGGCGGTGACGCCACCGGCGCCGAGATCTCCCGCGCCCTGGTCGAGGCCGTCCGCGCGCGGGGCATGCGCACCGTCGAGAACGCGCTCGTCCTGGACCTCCTCACGGACGCGCAGGGCCGCACCGCCGGTGTGACCCTGCACGTCATGGGGGAGGGCCAGCACGACGGCGTCGGCGCCGTCCACGCCCCCGCGGTGGTCCTCGCGACCGGCGGCATGGGGCAGGTCTTCTCCGCCACCACCAACCCGTCGGTGTCGACGGGCGACGGCGTGGCGCTCGCGCTGCGGGCCGGCGCGGAGGTCAGCGACCTGGAGTTCGTCCAGTTCCACCCGACCGTGCTGTTCCTCGGCCCGGACGCGGAGGGCCAGCAGCCCCTGGTCTCCGAGGCCGTGCGCGGCGAGGGCGCCCACCTGATCGACGCCGACGGCGTGCGCTTCATGGTCGGACAGCACGGACTCGCCGAGCTCGCCCCCCGCGACATCGTCGCCAAGGGCATCCTGCGCCGCATGCTGGAGCAGGACACCGAGCACGTGTACCTCGACGGCCGGCACTTCGGCGCGCAGATGTGGGAGCACCGTTTCCCGACGATCCTGGCCGCCTGCCGCGCCCACGGCATCGACCCGGTCACCGACCCCATCCCGGTCGCCCCGGCCGCCCACTACGCCTCCGGCGGCGTCCGCACCGACTCCCACGGCCGTACGACCGTCCCCGGCCTGTACGCGTGCGGCGAGGTCGCCTGCACCGGGGTGCACGGCGCCAACCGGCTGGCGTCCAACTCCCTGCTCGAAGGCCTCGTCTACGCCGAGCGCATCGCGGGCGACATCGCGGCGAACGGCCTGCACGCGCGCGTGCCCCAGCCGGTCGCGCACCCCGAGATCCCCGAGCACCCGCTGCAGGCCCCCGAGGCCCGCTTCACGATCCAGCGGATCATGACGGGCGGGGCGGGCGTCCTGCGCTCGGCGGGGTCCCTCACCAAGGCCGCCGACCAGCTCCAGCGCCTGCACACCGACGCCCGGGAGGCCCTCGCCGAGCACGGCAAGACGGCCGAGGCCGGCGTCGACACCTGGGAGGCCACCAACCTCCTGTGCGTGGCCCGCGTCCTGGTGGCCGCGGCCCTGCTGCGCGAGGAGACCCGGGGCTGCCACTGGCGCGAGGACCGCCCCGAGCGCGACGACGCGGCCTGGCGCCGCCACATCGTCGTGACCCTGAATCCGGACCGCACGCTGGCCGTGCACACCACGGACACCACAGACTTCCCTACGACCCTCCCGCCCAAGGCCCCCCAGGAGCAGTGACCGACGTGAGCACCCCCGACCTTCCCCTCGTCTCCTCCGGAGGCTGCGGAGACGGCTGCGCCTGCGGCGCGGACGACGAGGCGTACCTGGAGTGCGGCCTGGACCCCGCACTCGCCCAGCTCCTGGCCGACGCCGGCCTCGACCCCGTCGAGGTCGAGGACATCGCCAACGTGGCCCTCCAGGAGGACCTGGCCCACGGCGTCGATGTGACGACGGTGGCGACCATCCCCGAGGACGCGGTGGCCACGGCCGACTTCACCGCACGCGAGGCGGGCACCGTGGCCGGCCTGCGGGTCGCCGAGGCGGTCATCTCGGTGGTCTGCGAGGAAGAGCTCGAGATCGAGCGCCACGCGGAGGACGGCGACCGTGTCGAGGCGGGCCAGAAGCTCCTCTCCGTCACCACCCGCACCCGCGACCTCCTCACGGCCGAGCGCAGCGCGCTGAACATCCTGTGCCGCCTGTCGGGCGTCGCGACGGCCACGCGCGCGTGGGCGGACGCGCTCGAGGGGACCAAGGCGAAGGTCCGCGACACCCGCAAGACGACCCCCGGCCTGCGCGGCCTGGAGAAGTACGCGGTCCGCTGCGGCGGCGGCGTCAACCACCGCATGTCCCTCTCGGACGCGGCCCTGGTCAAGGACAACCACGTGGTCGCGGCGGGCGGCGTCGCCGAGGCCTTCCAGGCGGTCCGCGAACGCTTCCCGGACGTGCCCATCGAGGTCGAGGTCGACACCCTGGACCAGCTCCGGGAGGTCCTGGACGCCGGCGCCGACCTGATCCTGCTGGACAACTTCACGCCGGCCGAGTGCGCCGAGGCCGTCGGGATCGTCCAGGGCCGCGCCGCCCTGGAGGCCTCGGGCCGCCTCACCCTCGGCAACGCCAAGGCGTACGCGGACACCGGCGTCGACTACCTCGCCGTCGGAGCCCTCACCCACTCCTCGCCGATCCTGGACATCGGCCTGGACCTGCGGCCGGCGGAGTAGGGGCGGGTACGGGCCATGCTGCTGACGATCGACGTAGGAAACACCCACACCGTCCTCGGCCTGTTCGACGGCGACGAGATCGTCGAACACTGGCGCATCTCCACGGACGCGCGCCGCACCGCGGACGAACTGGCGGTCCTCCTCCAGGGCCTGATGGGCATGCACCCGCTCCTCGGCGACGAGCTGGGCGACGGCATCGACGGCATCGCCATCTGCGCCACCGTCCCCTCGGTCCTGCACGAGCTCCGCGAGGTGACGCGCCGCTACTACGGCGACGTGCCCGCGATCCTCGTCGAACCGGGCGTTAAGACGGGCGTGCCGATCCTCATGGACAACCCCAAGGAGGTCGGCGCCGACCGCATCATCAACGCGGTCGCGGCGGTCGAGCTCTACGGCGGCCCCGCGATCGTCGTCGACTTCGGCACGGCGACGACGTTCGACGCGGTCAGCGCGCGAGGGGAGTACGTCGGCGGGGTCATCTCACCCGGCATCGAGATCTCCGTGGAGGCCCTGGGCGTCCGCGGCGCCCAGCTCCGCAAGATCGAGGTGGCCCGGCCCCGCAGCGTCATCGGCAAGAACACGGTCGAGGCGATGCAGTCGGGTGTCATCTACGGTTTCGCCGGCCAGGTCGACGGCGTGGTCAACCGCATGGCCCGCGAGCTGTCCCAGGACCCGGACGACGTCACCGTCATCGCCACGGGCGGCCTCGCGCCGATGGTCCTGGGTGAGTCGTCGGTGATCGACGAACACGAGCCGTGGCTGACACTGATCGGACTGCGACTGGTCTACGAGCGCAACGTCTCGCGCACGTGAGCGACTGGGGACGGGGCGCAACCCGCCGAGGCGCCCCGCGCCCCGTCCCCAGCCCCGCCCGCCCCGGTCATCCCCAGCAACGCCGCGTCCGGCGCTCACGGCCGCCGCCGCCCCCCGGCCACGCGGCCTGCCCCCCGCCACGCGGCCTCCCCTCCCCCGGAGCCGCGCCGTTCCGGCGCCCCCCCGGCCGCGCGGTTTCCGGCGTCTGGCGTCGGCGCCGCTTCCCGGCTTTTGCGCGCGCCACTTCCGGCACCCACCCCCGGGGCCCCTGCCTCCGGCGTCCGTCGGCCAGCAGCCTGCCCCCAGCCGCGCCGCTACCGGCGCCCCGGCTACGCCGCCTCTGAGGCCATTCCCGGCACCCGAGCCGCGCCACCCCCGGGCAGCCCAGCCACACCACCTCCGGCGCCCCGGCTACAGACGCCCGGCACCCTCGCCGCCGCCCCCCCCAACCCCCACCCGAGTGTTCCCCCGCGCCACACCCATCCCCTATGCGCAATTTGTCTGATTAGCGCGTATCGTCGCCGCATGCCCACGCCATACGGATCCCGCGGCGGCATGGCGTTCGGTGTGGAGGAGCTGCGTGTGCTCCGCCGCGCTCTCGCCCTCGCCCTCGACCCCACCCCCGCCTCGGCCGACGACGTCCAGGACTGTCTCCGTCTCGCAGAGTCACTCGACGAGGCACTGCGGGAGGGGGCCAGGCTGCGCGCCTTCCTCGTGGCCGACCTGGGCCGGTATCGCGCCGCCCTCCCCGGAACCGCCGCCGGCTACCTCGCGCTGCTGGACGAGGCGCTGGGCGCCGGCTACCGCCCCCTGCCCGACGACCTCGCCGCCCTCCGCGCCCTGCGCGGCAACCCCACCGCGGCGGCCCTGCTGGATCGCTGCGCGGTCACCACCCTCACCCCCGCCGAACTCCCCGTCGCCGCCGTTCCCGGCTCCCGCACCCGCCTCCTGGCCATCCCTGGAGGCCGCTGCGCCCCGGCGGCCGCGTCCGCCGGCGGCGGCCCGGAGAAGCAGCCCGAGAAGAAGCCCACCCGCAAGCCACCGGCCCCGGCCCCCAAGCCCGCCCCGGCGCCCGCGCCCGGCCCGGACACCCCGAAGCCCTCCCGCCCGATCCCCACCCCGGGCGAGGTCTTCCCGCGCCGCAAGCCGGCCCCGCCACCCCCCGCGAACCCCCAGCACCTCGCCGCCGGCTGACGTGGCTACCCTGGATCCATGGACTACGTCTCCGCGCTCCTGCCCCCGGCCGTCATGGCCGTCTTCTTCGTCGGCGTGATCCGGGTGATCGTGAAGACACAGGGTGGCGCCAACAAGGCCAAGGAGGACGCGGCCGTGGACGCCGCCCTCGCGCGCGTGGAGGGCGCCCGCCAGACCGCCGCGACCTCCCCGAAGGCCGAGGCCTGACCCCACCCCCTCCGAGGGCGTACGACTCGGCGGACCCGCACCCCGCGGCGCCCGCACTCACGAGCCGTACGCCCTTTTTGTTCCCGTTCGCCGGTCACGCGCACGTCCGCCACGCCATTACCGGGATCTCCCACTATTGTTCTGAGCTGTGCCTCGCCCATTGGGAGAACTCGAAGACGCGGTCATGTCGCGGGTGTGGAAGTGGAACCGCCCGGTGACCGTTCGAGAAGTCCTGGAAGATCTTCAGAAGGAGCGGTCCATCGCGTACACCACCGTGATGACCGTTTTGGACAATCTCCATCAGAAGGGCTGGGTGCGCCGCGAGGCGGAAGGCCGTGCCTATCGATATGAGGCGGTCTCCACCCGCGCCGCCTACGCGGCCGCCCTGATGAACGACGCCTGGTCGCAGAGCGACAACCCCGCCGCCGCTCTCGTCGCCTTCTTCGGCATGATGAGCGAGGAACAGCGGCGGTCTCTCAACGATGCCGTCCGCATCGTCCAGGGCCCGGAAACCCAGGAACCGACCGAACCGTCGGAATCCGCAGAACCGGCCGAACGAGCGGAACCCGGGGAACAGACCGAGGAGAACCCCGCCTCCGCTCGGGACCACGGCGGGCGATAGCGTCCCGGCATGTCCGCGAAGAGCGACGAAGCCACCGCAAAAGCCATCACCGTCCGACGGGCCCGCACCAGCGACGTCCCGGCCGTACGGGGCCTCCTTGACGCCTACGTCCGCGGGCGCATCCTGCTCGACAAAGCAACGGTGACGCTTTACGAGGACATCCAGGAGTTCTGGGTCGCGGAACGGGACGACAACGCCGAGGTCGTCGGCTGCGGCGCGCTGCACGTGATGTGGGAAGACCTCGCGGAAGTCCGCACTCTCGCGGTGAAGCCCGGCTTGAAGGGCGCGGGCGTCGGACACCGGGTGCTGGAGAAGTTGCTGCAGACCGCCCGCTGGCTCGGCGTTCGCCGTGTTTTCTGTCTGACCTTCGAAGTCGACTTCTTCACCAAGCACGGCTTCGTGGAGATCGGCGAGACGCCCGTCGACACGGATGTCTACGCGGAGCTCCTGCGTTCCTATGACGAGGGTGTCGCGGAGTTCCTCGGACTCGAACGAGTGAAACCGAACACCTTGGGCAACAGCCGGATGCTTCTGCATCTGTGATCCCCGGGCGCCAGTAGACCGCTAGCGGGTCAGGCCGGTTCGTCAAGGCATATTCCACGGCGCCCACCCTGCCCCGGTTCCCTATGTCCGAAACGCGTACGTTTCCGGACCGGGGCCGGGCTGCCGGACTCTGCCGGGGGTTTGTGTTTTTCCGGCAAAAGCGGTTTGCTTTCCGACGTACTGCAGTACTGCATATAACAGGGGACGGCGATACGGCGGACGCCGGCACACCCGCCCTGAAGATATCGATGAAAGGAAATCCGGTGGCACAGAAGGTTCAGGTCCTTCTTGTCGACGACCTCGACGGTGGCGAGGCGGACGAGACCGTGACGTTCGCGCTGGACGGCAAGACGTACGAGATCGATCTCACCACTGCCAATGCGGACAAGCTCCGTGGCCTTCTCGAGCCTTACGTGAAGGGCGGTCGGCGTACCGGAGGCCGTGCTTCGGGCGGGCGCGGAAAGGCGCGCGCCGCTTCGAGCGGCAGCCAGGACACCGCGGCGATCCGCGCCTGGGCGAAGGAGAACGGTTACGAGGTCAACGACCGCGGCCGTGTTCCCGCGACCATCCGCGAGGCTTACGAGAAGGCCAACGGCTGAACAGCGGCCCTACCGACCCTGCGCACGCACGGCCGGTGGCTGGGCGCACGCGCGCCGCAGCCGGACCCGGTGGCACTGTGTGGCCACCGTGTTCACCAGCCGCACCAGATCGGGGGCGTCCCCATCGCCCCCCAGCGCCGACAGCGTCGGCAGCGAGGCCTCGACCTCGCATCCCGGCTCGGGGGGCCGCAGCCACACGGCGGCCCCCTGGGAACCGACCCGGCCCCGGGGAGCAGGCGGTACATCCGCCTCGCAGGGCGCCGCGGTGCGCGATGCGCGTGCCGGCGGCAGCGCCCCCTCCCCTTGAGGCAGCGGGGGTGACGGCGCCTCGATGAGGCCGCCCGCGCCGATCGCCAGCAGATCCAGCGACAGGGTCCCCCAGTCCAGCCACTCCAGCAGCCCGGGGAGCTCCTCCGCGCTGCCCGTCGCCACCAGGAGCAGCATCCGGCCGCCGTGCAGCGCTACGGGAGAGCCGGACGCCAGGCGCCGCAGGGCCGCGTGCCCCGCCTCCGCCGGGACGTCCAGGACGTCGTAGCGCACCCCCACCGGCAGCCGCAGGGGATCCCCGGGCACCGTCGGCCACCCCAGTTCGTTCTCGTACCACCGCCGGACCTGACCGCTCCCGCCGGACGGGCCGAGCGGCCGGCGGGGGAGTGGGACGAGCGGGGTCGAGGACGGGGTCACGGGCTGAGGGGCGCCGAACATGCCAAGTGCAACACCCGGAAGCGCCTGAGGGTTACGCTGGGTGGTGCTGTAAACGCACAGAGTGGCGAAATGGGGGCGCGAGGGGGGTGCGGGGAGGCGCAAGGTTGTTCGCCCGTAGCGGAGGGAACGGGGGCGCCGGGCATGGACTTCCGGTCGTCACGGGTAAGACATCCCTAGTGGGAGGGGGCGACACGCAGGAAAGGACGTCTCACGTTCGCCATCGGCGTACTGGCGAGTGGGGTATCTGCCTGGCCTGCGGGAACATCGTCTCGCACCATCGGGTTGGAGCAGATGTCGGCGTTCGGGGTCAGGAGGCCAAGGACGGTGTCGGCAGTTGGAATGAGCGGTCCCCGCTTGCGGGACTAAGCTGCGGAAGGACAGGGAGGGGAAGTTCCCCCCACTGCCTGACCGCTCTGAGGAGCGATTAACGATGTTCGAGAGGTTCACCGACCGCGCGCGGCGGGTTGTCGTCCTGGCTCAGGAAGAAGCCCGGATGCTCAACCACAACTACATCGGCACTGAGCACATCCTCCTGGGCCTGATCCACGAGGGTGAAGGTGTCGCCGCCAAGGCCCTTGAGAGCCTCGGGATTTCGCTCGAGGCGGTCCGCCAGCAGGTGGAGGAGATCATCGGCCAGGGCCAGCAGGCCCCGTCCGGCCACATCCCCTTCACCCCCCGTGCCAAGAAGGTCCTGGAGCTGTCGCTCCGCGAGGCCCTTCAGCTGGGCCACAACTACATCGGCACGGAGCACATCCTGCTCGGCCTGATCCGCGAGGGCGAGGGCGTCGCCGCCCAGGTCCTCGTCAAGCTGGGCGCAGATCTGAACCGCGTGCGGCAGCAGGTGATCCAGCTGCTCTCCGGTTACCAGGGCAAGGAGACCGCCACCGCCGGCGGTCCTGCCGAGGGCACCCCCTCCACGTCCCTGGTCCTCGACCAGTTCGGCCGGAACCTCACCCAGGCCGCTCGTGAGTCCAAGCTCGACCCGGTCATCGGGCGCGAGAAGGAGATCGAGCGGGTCATGCAGGTGCTGTCCCGCCGTACGAAGAACAACCCGGTCCTGATCGGTGAGCCCGGCGTCGGCAAGACCGCCGTCGTCGAGGGCCTCGCTCAGGCCATCGTCAAGGGCGAGGTGCCCGAGACCCTCAAGGACAAGCACCTCTACACCCTGGACCTCGGCGCGCTGGTCGCCGGCTCCCGCTACCGCGGTGACTTCGAGGAGCGCCTGAAGAAGGTGCTCAAGGAGATCCGCACCCGCGGCGACATCATCCTGTTCATCGACGAGCTCCACACGCTGGTCGGTGCGGGTGCCGCCGAGGGCGCCATCGACGCGGCTTCCATCCTGAAGCCGATGCTGGCCCGCGGTGAGCTGCAGACCATCGGTGCCACCACGCTGGACGAGTACCGCAAGCACCTGGAGAAGGACGCGGCCCTCGAGCGCCGCTTCCAGCCCATCCAGGTCGCGGAGCCGTCCCTGCCGCACACGATCGAGATCCTCAAGGGTCTCCGTGACCGGTACGAGGCCCACCACCGCGTCTCGATCACCGACGAGGCGCTGGTCCAGGCCGCCACGCTGGCCGACCGGTACATCTCGGACCGCTTCCTGCCGGACAAGGCGATCGACCTGATCGACGAGGCCGGTTCCCGGATGCGCATCCGCCGGATGACCGCGCCGCCGGACCTGCGCGAGTTCGACGAGAAGATCGCCGGCGTCCGCCGCGACAAGGAGTCCGCGATCGACTCGCAGGACTTCGAGAAGGCCGCCTCCCTGCGCGACAAGGAGAAGCAGCTCCTGGCCGCCAAGGCCAAGCGGGAGAAGGAGTGGAAGGCCGGCGACATGGACGTCGTCGCCGAGGTCGACGGCGAGCTGATCGCCGAGGTCCTCGCGACCGCCACCGGCATCCCGGTCTTCAAGCTGACCGAGGAGGAGTCCTCGCGTCTGCTGCGCATGGAGGACGAGCTCCACAAGCGGGTCATCGGCCAGGTCGACGCCGTCAAGGCGCTGTCGAAGGCGATCCGCCGTACGCGTGCCGGTCTGAAGGACCCGAAGCGTCCCGGTGGCTCGTTCATCTTCGCCGGCCCCTCCGGTGTCGGTAAGACCGAGCTGTCCAAGGCGCTCGCCGAGTTCCTCTTCGGCGACGAGGACGCGCTGATCTCCCTCGACATGTCGGAGTTCAGCGAGAAGCACACGGTCTCGCGGCTCTTCGGTTCGCCCCCCGGCTACGTGGGCTACGAGGAGGGCGGCCAGCTCACCGAGAAGGTCCGCCGCAAGCCGTTCTCCGTCGTGCTCTTCGACGAGGTCGAGAAGGCCCACCCGGACATCTTCAACTCGCTGCTGCAGATCCTGGAGGACGGTCGCCTGACCGACTCCCAGGGCCGGGTCGTGGACTTCAAGAACACGGTCATCATCATGACGACCAACCTCGGCACCCGGGACATCTCCAAGGGCTTCAACCTGGGCTTCGCGGCCCAGGGCGACACGAAGTCCAACTACGAGCGCATGAAGAACAAGGTCTCGGACGAGCTCAAGCAGCACTTCCGGCCCGAGTTCCTCAACCGCGTCGACGACGTGGTCGTCTTCCCGCAGCTCAGCCAGGACGACATCCTCAAGATCGTCGACCTGATGATCGGCAAGGTCGACGAGCGCCTGAAGGACCGGGACATGGGCATCGAGCTCTCCCAGTCCGCCAAGGAGCTGCTGTCCAAGAAGGGCTACGACCCGGTGCTGGGTGCGCGTCCGCTGCGTCGCACCATCCAGCGTGAGATCGAGGACTCGCTGTCGGAGAAGATCCTCTTCGGCGAGCTGCGCCCCGGTCACATCGTGGTCGTCGACACGGAGGGCGAGGGCGACACCAAGACCTTCACCTTCCGCGGCGAGGAGAAGGCGCCCCTCCCGGACGTCCCGCCGATCGAGCAGGCGGCCGGTGGCACGGGCCCGAACCTGAGCAAGGACGCCTGAGTGTAGCGACCCAGTGAGAAGGGGCCGGTGCTGAACAGCACCGGCCCCTTCTGCATGCCCGGACGCCTCCCCTGAGGCAGCCGCCCGTCGTGGTTCCCTAGGACAGCTGTCCGTCGTAGTCCGGCAGCTTGAACGTCCGCTCGGCGTGGCCGCCCGACAGGTCGGTGGCGCTGTTGCCGATGTTCGCGATGATCGTGTAGCCCTTGCGCTCGACGTCGACGCGCTGGGCCGTCTTGTAGTCGGCGACGTTCTTGAAGAGGTCGAGGAAGCCGCGGACGTAGAGCCCTGAGACCTGGTAGCCGGCCTGCTTCAGGTTGTACTGGGTGAACGGGGCGATGATGTCCGGCCGGGCGGTCACGAAGAACAGGGCGACGCCGCGCTCCTGGGCGTATCTGGCGGCCTCCAGGACCGGCTTGTTGGCCGGTTGCGGGTAGCTGAAGCCGAAGTCCGTCTCCAGCGTCGTGTTGTCGATGTCGAAGACGATGGCCTGTTTCTCGCCGGGCTGCGTGGCCGCGATCCGCTGCTTCAGATAGGGCAGGGCCTGGTCCATCACGGCCTGACAGTCCTGCTGCCAGGTGCCGTAGTCGACGTCCGCGGCGGTGGCGGAGGGGGAGGTGGCGGTCGCCGCTGTGGCGGTCGTGGAAGCCCGGCTGGTGGTCGCGGCGTCGGCCGGTGCGGCCATGGCCACGAGGGCCGCCGCCGAGACGGCGGTCACTGATGCGCGGCGCAACCAGGGGCGTCGGGTCTGCATGTCGTGGGGGTCCTCTCACGTCAGTGACGCTGCCAACATGTCGTGTGCATGCTCGTGCGCGAGGGTGGCGCGAGGGGAACCGTAGGGTTACCGGGCGGTAAGTGCCTAGAGGCGTGCGCCACATTTCCGGAATGGCTGGAGAGGGCCCCCGGTGACATGCCGCACAGGCGATATGTCCGTTACTAGCGGGAATAGTGGATAAAGGATCGGGATGAAAGGGATTCTTGCCCCAGGGTGAGGGGGAAAGTGCGCGCTAGGGCCCGTTTCATCCCGAATGACTGCTGTGTCAAGAGACGTAGAACACTGAACCAAATTACTAAGTAGCGTCGTAGATCACGCTTTTGGGAGTTTGTCGGACTTCGGGTTACCAAGGGATAGCCACCGCGGCGAGCGTCAGTGCGCCGGGTGGTTTTCTCCGTCCCCTTCCATACGAGGTTTCGATGTCCCAGCGCGTCACGTCCCGTTCTTCCCGTACGTCCCAGCTCCGCACCCGTGCGACCGTGCTGGCCGCCGGCCTTGGTGTCTCGGTCGCACTGGGAGCCGGGGTCGCGTCCGCCGCCGACACCACGGCCGCGTCCGGTGCCGCCACCGCCGTGCAGGCGCAGGCCGCCGCCCAGGCCAAGGTCGCCAAGGCCGAGGCCGTGAAGGCCGAGAAGGCCGCCGCCGCCAAGGCCGTCGCCGCGAAGAAGGCGGCCGAGAAGAAGGCCGCCGCCAAGAAGGCGGCTGCCAAGAAGGCCAAGCCCTCCTGGGTCGACCCGGTGAAGAAGTACAGCCTCTCCGCGAGCTTCGCCCAGAACGGCGGCATGTGGGCGAGCAAGCACAGCGGTCAGGACTTCGCCGTGCCGAGCGGCACCCAGGTCGTCGCCGCCCACGGCGGCACCGTGGTCAAGGCCGGCGGCAACGGCGCCGGCGACGGTCCCGCGTACGGCAACGCCGTCGTGATCAAGCACGGCAACGGCACGTACTCCCAGTACGCCCACCTGTCGAAGGTCACCGTGCACGTCGGCCAGATCGTCAAGACCGGCCAGGAGATCGCCAAGTCCGGCAACACCGGCAACTCGAGCGGTCCCCACCTGCACTTCGAGATCCGTACGACCCCGAACTACGGCTCGGCGGTCGACCCGGTGAAGTTCCTGCGCGCCAAGGGCGTGAAGGTCTGACCCCAGGTGTGACCCCAGGGGTCGTCCCGGGTGAGATCCCGGCGGTGATCTCGGGTGTGATCTCGGGTGTGATCCCGGCGGTGATCTCGGTGTGATCCCCCAGGCCCTAGGAGCCCCCGGCTCCCCGGTGGGCCTGGGTCACCAGGTCCGTGGCGACCTCGAGGACGGCTTTGTTCTTCTCCTCGGGGTCGTCTCCCATGTCCTGGAGCAGGAACATGCCGGCGTGCAGCGTGAAGATGGCGCTGGCGCAGCGGACCTGGTCGACCAGGTCCGCGTCCGGGTCGACGATGATGTCGCGCAGGCTGTGGATACGGGCCTTGAAGGACTCGCCGATCCGCAGGTCCCGTACCGTCGCCTGGTTCTCATGCATGAAGCGGAACAGCGGCGTCGCCTCGGCCAGGGTGTCGGCGTAGCGGCGGATGATCTCCTGCTTGGTCGCGAGGGTGTGCGGCTGCTGCCGGCCCCACTCGATCAGGTCCTCGATCGGCTGGGTGAGGTCCTCGAAGATGCTGACGAGGATCTCTTCCTTCGTCTTGAAGTGGTAGTAGAGCGCGGCCTTGGTGACCTCGAGGCGCTCGGCGATCTCGCGCAGGGAGGTCTTCTCGTAGCCGTGCTCCGCGAAGAGTTCGAGGGCCACGTCCTGGATGCGCCGGCGGGTGTCCCCGCGGCGCCGCTGCTTGGTGCCGTCCATGGTGCCGCCCATCCTCCTACGCCCCCCCGCTTTCCGGAAAACTTACTTGACGCCCGGCTAGTTACGCGACTAGCTTCCGAGTGTAGTCACTAGCCGGTCGGCAAGTAAGTAGCGGTAGCTGGGGGAGTGGGAAGCGATGGCGGACACGACGGACACACCGGCGGCCGACGCCGGGGGGAAACAACCGAAGAGCGTGCGGGTGGTCCTGCTCGCGCTGATGATCGCGATGATGCTCGCGATGCTCGACAACATGATCATCGGCACCGCGATGCCGACGATCGTCGGTGAGCTGGGCGGGCTCGAGCACCTCGCGTGGGTCGTCACCGCCTACACGCTCGCGACCGCGGCCTCCACCCCGCTGTGGGGCAAGCTCGGCGACCTGTACGGCCGCAAGGGCACGTTCATGACGTCCATCGTGATCTTCCTGGTCGGTTCCGCGCTCAGCGGCATGGCCCAGAACATGGGCGAGCTGATCGGCTTCCGCGCGGTGCAGGGCCTCGGCGCCGGCGGTCTGATGGTCGGCGTCATGGCGATCATCGGCGATCTGATCCCGCCCCGCGAGCGCGGCAAGTACCAGGGCATGATGGCCGGCGTCATGGCGCTGGCGATGATCGGCGGCCCGCTGGTCGGCGGCACGATCACCGACAACTGGGGCTGGCGCTGGGCCTTCTACATCAACCTGCCGCTCGGAGCGGTGGCGCTCGCCGCCGTCGGTGCCGTGCTGCACCTGCCGAAGCAGCGCTCCCAGGCCCGGATCGACTATCTGGGCGCCGCGCTCCTGACCGTCGGCATCACCGCGATCGTGCTCGTCACCACCTGGGGCGGCACGGAGTACGCCTGGAGCTCCGCGCGGATCATGGAGCTGATCGGCATCGGGGTCGCCGCGCTGGTCGGGTTCGTGTTCTGGCAGACCAGGGCCGCCGAACCGGTGCTGCCGCTGCACATCTTCCGCAGCCGCAACTTCACGCTGATGTCGGTCATCGGCTTCATCACCGGCTTCGTGATGTTCGGCGCGACGCTCTTCCTGCCGCTGTACCAGCAGTCCGTGCAGGGTGCTTCCGCGACCAACTCCGGGCTGCTGCTCCTGCCGATGCTCGGGGCGATGCTCGTGACCTCGATGGTCGCCGGGCGGGTGACCACGAACACCGGCAAGTACAAGGTCTTCCCGATCGCCGGCAGCGCGCTGATGATCGCCGGCCTGTATCTGCTGTCCACGATGGACACCGGGACCTCCCGGCTGACCTCCGGTGTCTTCATGGCCGTGGTCGGGCTGGGCATGGGCTGCCTGATGCAGATCACCATGCTGGTCGCGCAGAACAGCGTGGAGATGAAGGACATGGGCGTCGCGTCCTCGTCGACCACCCTGTTCCGCACGCTCGGCTCCTCCTTCGGCGTCGCGATCATGGGCGCGTTGTTCAACAACCGCGTCCAGGACGTCATGAGCGAGCGGGCCGGTGCGCTGGGCTCCAAGGTGACCGAGCAGTCGGCGCAGCTCGACGCCAAGAGCCTGGAGAAGCTCCCGGTGCTGATCCGGGAGGCCTACCAGCACGCGGTCTCCGCCGGCACGCACACGGCGTTCCTGCTCGGCGCGGTGGTGGCGGTGATCGCCCTGGTGGCGGCCGTGTTCGTCAAGGAGGTCCCGCTGAAGGGAGCGGGACCCAAGGAGGAGGACGGCAAGCCGGACACCCCGGCGGCGCAGCCGCCCATGGTCGAGGCCGTCTGACCGACCCCACCGCACGAGGCCCCTGGGAGTGTCCGCCCGGGGGCTTCGGCATGTCGCGGCTCGGGGTGCGGGGGTGCCGGGGGGCGGGGGTGCGGGGGTGCCGGGCGCGGGGTGCCGGGCCGTGGGATGCCCGGTCGCGGGATGCCTGGCCGTGACATGTCGGCCGCTCGATGTCCGGTGGCGGGATGCGACCGCGCGGTGCCCGGTCGCGGGATGCCTGGCCGTGACATGTCGGGCCGCGGGATGCAGGCCGCTCGACGTCCGGTCGCGGGAAGCCGGTCGCGCGATGCCGGCCCGCGCGGTGCACCGCCGCGCGATCCACGGCCCCCGGCCGCCGGCAGCGGGGCCGCTGTCAGACCCCCGTGCCACCATCGAGCGCATGGACAGGACGCGGCGGATGCGGCTCGCCAAGGACGTAATGGACCGGGACTGGGCCGACCCCGAGCTGGACCTGGACACCGTCGCCGCGCACGCGGGGTACTCGCGCTACCACTTCATCCGTGCCTTCAAGGAGGCCTACGGCGAGACCCCCGGCCAGTACCTCACGCACCGCCGCATCGATCGCGCCGAGGACCTGCTGCGCACGGCGAACCTGTCGGTGACGGAGATCTGCCACCTGGTCGGCTTCAGCAGTGTCGGCACGTTCTCGGCCCGCTTCAAGGCCTGGACGGGACTGACCCCCAGCGAGTACCGCACGAAGCACGTGGGCCGGGGAACCGCCCTCATACCCGGCTGCTACGCCATGCTCTGGGCCGGCGGCTTCCGTACCGCGCCCGGCGCCGGCGAGAAGCGCAATTCCGGAGAAGCGGGCTGACACCCCCGCTGCCTACCGTGACAGGGCGGGCACAACCGGCCGCAGCCGCAGCGTCAGAGCAGGAGCACGCCATGATCAAGGGTCTCGCCATCTCGACCGTCTGGGTCCTCGACCAGGACCGGGCCAAGGAGTTCTACACGGAGAAACTGGGCCTGGAGGTCCGTACGGACATGACCATGGGCGAGGGCGGCATGCGCTGGCTCACGGTCGGCTCGCCGAACCAGCCCGACGTCGAGCTGACGCTGATGGTGCCCGGCGGGCCCGCGATGGACCCCGAGTCCGCCGAAATGCTCCGCAAGCTGGTGACGAAGGGCGCGCTCGGCGCGGGCGTGCTGACCACCGACGACATCCACGGCGACTACAAGAAGCTCAAGGACCGGGGCGTGGAGTTCCTCCAGGAGCCGCAGGAGCGCCCGTACGGCACGGAGGCGTTGTTCCGCGACGACTCCGGCAACTGGTTCTCCTTCACCCAGCGCCGCGAGGGCGGCCTCGACATGGACCAGGACTGGTCCAGCTGATCTGCCGACCCCCCCTCACGACCCCGGCAGCATCGGGTAGCTCCCCGTGTTCGTCGGCGCGTGCTCCGGCAGCCACAGCACGGCGACCGCGCCCTCGGCCGGGAGGTGCTCCGGCGTCCCGGGGGTGCGGACGTTGCGGAAGGTCAGCCGGGCGCCCAGCACCCGGGCCTGCCCGGCCGCGATGGTCAGGCCGAGACCGTGCCCGTGCCCGGCCCGGTCCTTGCTGCCGGTGCGGAAGCGGCTCGGCCCCTCGGCGAGCAGGTCCCCGGGGAAGCCCGGGCCGTGGTCGCGCACCCGGATGACCCGGCCCTCGACGCTGACCTCGATGGGCGGCCTGCCGTGCCGGGCCGCGTTGGCCAGCAGGTTGAACAGGACGCGCTCCAGGCGGCGCGGGTCGGTGGTGACCTCCGACTCGTGCACGACGCGCACGGTGATGGCCGGATCCTTGGCCGCCACCCGCCGGGCGACGAACTCGCCCAGCATGAGGTCCTGCAGCTCCGCCCGCTCGGAGGCCCCGTCAAGACGGGCCACCTCCAGCACGTCCTCGACCAGCGTGCGCATGGCCTTCGCCCGGTCCAGCACCAGCTCGGTCGGGCGCCCGGGCGGCAGCAGTTCCGCCGCGGTCAGCAGCCCGGTCACCGGGGTGCGCAGCTCGTGCGCGATGTCGGCGGTGACCCGCCGCTCGGCCTCGATGCGCTGGCGCAGCGCGTCCGCCATGGCGTCCACCGCGCTCGCCAGGTCGTCGGTCTCGTCCCGCACGACCCCGCCCATGGCGTCCCGCACCCGCACGTCCGTCTCACCGCCCGCGAGCTGGCCCGCCGCGACGGCCGCCTTGCGCAGCCGCCGCGACAGATGCCCGCCGATGAGCACCCCGAGCGCGCTGCCGCCGAGGACGACCGCGATGGACCCGATGAGCAGGGCCTGGTCGAGGTCCTGGAGGATGTCCGAGCTGCGGTCGGTGAAGCCCGAGTGCAGCGACATCACCTGCCCGTTCTTCAGCGGCACGGCGGCCCATATGTCGGGCACCTCGCCCGGCCGGTCCGCCACGTACGTCGCCCGCCGGCCCGCCTCGACCCGCTCCCGCAGCGCATGCGGCAGATCCGGGTCGTTGATCTTGGTGTTGGGGAAGTTCATCCGCCCGGACAGCTCGAAGTTGCGCTGGGCGATCATGATCCGCTCGTCGGCGAGGTCACGCGCGTTGTCCAGCATCGAGACCCGGGCGGCGTTGTGCACGACGAGGCTCAGCGCGATCGCCACCAGCGCGCCCACCAGCGCGATGGCCGCGCTCAGCTTCCATCTGAGGCCCGTACGGATGCCCGCACGCTCCAAGCCCGCGGCGACCAGGCGCCGGAAGTGCCCCCTCATACCCCTGCCCCTGCTCAGGCCTTCAACTTGTAGCCGAACCCGCGGACCGTCTCGATCCGGTCCTGGCCGATCTTCTGCCGCAGCCGCTGTACGTGTACGTCGACGACGCGGGTGTCCCCGCCCCAGCCGTAGTCCCACACCCGCTCGAGCAGCTTGTCGCGGGAGAGCACCGTGCCCGGAGCCGACGAGAACTCCAGCAGCAGCCGCATCTCGGTCGGCGTCAGCGCCACCGGCTGCCCGGCGCGGCGGACCTCCATGCCCTCGGTGTCGACCTCCAGGTCCCCGAAGGCCAGCACGCCACTGCCGGCCGGGGCCTCGGCCTCCTCGCCCCGGCCGCCGCCGGCGTGCCCGAAGCGGCGCAGCACCGCGCGGATCCGGGCGACCAGGACAGCACCGTCGAACGGCTTGGTCACATAGTCGTCGGCGCCCGCTTCCAGGCCCAGCACGACGTCGATGGAGTCGGCCCGCGCCGACAGCATGATCACCGGCACGGTCGACTCGTCGCGGATGCGGCGGCACAGGCTGACACCGTCGAGTCCGGGGAGCATGACGTCCAGCAGCGCGATGTCGGGGCGGTCCGCCCGGAACGCCTCCAGGCCCGACAGCCCGTCGGGCATGGCGGTGACCACGAAGCCGTCCCGTTCCAGGGCGAGCTGCGTGGCCTCGCGGATGACGTCGTCGTCCTCGACGAACAGGACGTGGGTCTGGTCTGCCATCCCGGTGCTCTCAGTCCTCTGTGATCCATAAGGTGCGTTCTCCTGCTGGGACGCACGGTCCCGGTGATGCGTTCACCGGGGGATCGGTCCGAACGGCCCGATCGGTTCACGCGGCCCTGCCCGCGTCAGCTCGCGGGCACCGGCGTCGCGCTGTCGCCGCCGACTTTCCCGTAGTCGTTGTGCGTGCGGAACTTCTCGGCGAAGTGGCCGGAGGTCCATCTGTACGTGATCACGTTCTCCCCGGAGGGACTCGACACCGGGTCGCCCTTCTCGTACACCTGCTTGGTCACCACCAGGTCCCCGCGGTCGATCTCCGCGTAGACCGGCGGCTCCTCCGCCTTGAACACGTTCTGGTACGAGCCGTCCCGCTCGCGGTACACGTAAGTGCCGACGCCCACCGCGTCACCGCAGGTCAGCACGTTGACGACGACGTCGTCCGCCGAGCCCTTCGTCAGATTGCCGTAGGAGACGTCGACCGGGTACTCGTCGGCGACGCACGGCTTCAGCTCGCGCTTCACCTCGGGCGCGACCTTGGGATCGTCCTTGACGAGCTTGACCGCGTTCACGGTTTTCGGGGCCTTCGACGGCGCGGCGGACGGTGTGGCGGCGGCGGCGCCCGCCACCGAGTCGGCGTGCGCCGGGCCCTCGTCACGGGCGCCGGTGCCGCCCGCACCGCACCCGGACACCAAAAGGGCGAGGGCGGTGGGCACGGCCAGTGCCGCGCTCACCGCCTGGATACTGCCCCGGGTCCGTGCAGAACCCTCGCCGGTCAGGCCGCGCACCGCTCCCGCTCCTCACGCTCCAGCGCGCGTGCGTCCAGATCGCGGGACTCCAGCTCCTCGCGGAGCCGGGCGAGCGCCCGGTGCAGCGTGCTTTTGACCGTTCCTGCCGACATGCCGAGGGCGGCGGCCGTCTCCTCCGTGGACATCTGCTCCCAGTGTCGCAGCACCACGACACTGCGCTGCTTCGGGGCGAGCACCTTCAGGATGTCCATCAGCAGGGCGCGGTCCGCGTGCTGTTCGGTGGCGTCGTCGACCGAGGCGTCCGGGAGCTGCTCGGTCGGGACCTCCTCCAGCTTCCGCGCCCGCCACCACTCGGTGCGGGTGTTGATCATCACCCGGCGCAGATAGGCGTCGGCCAGCCGCTTGTCCTCGATGGTCTCCCACCGGCCGTACGTCCGCACCAGTGCCGTCTGCAGCAGGTCCTGGGCGTCCGTCGGGTCCGGGACCAGGCGGCGGGCACTGCGCAGCAGCGCGTCCTGCCGGGTGCGGACATACTCCTCGAACTCGAGCACCTCGCCCTGCGCCATGGTGAACCGCCTCCCGTTTCCCCGTTCGGGCCGGCTCCCCGCCGCCCGTGTACTGCCTGTGGTCTTCAGTCGTCCCGTGTCTTCCGGGAACGCGTCTGAAGGTACGGAGGCGTTGTCACGGCACTGTCCGAGGCAGCCTGCGGCCAGCGCTCGGCTGTCCGTCGGTTGTGTAACGGAAGCCGTAACGGGGTAGAGCGGTGGGGGTGTTGGGCGCGATTCGGGGTGATTTGTCCGCTCTGGCTCTGTGACGGACGGCGGCCCGCGGCTGTGACCTGTCTGTGCGTCAGGCCTGCTGGCCGGGTAGGTCCGTCAGGTCAGCGGCAGCCGGTACGAGCCGCCCGCCAGCGGCTCCACCAGACCGTCGGCGACAAGACCGTCCAGGGCGCGGGCCCGCTGCACCGGCTCGTGCCACACCCGGTCCAGCGCCGCCTGGGGCACGGCCCCATGAGCCTCCCGCAGCACGGCGAGCAGCCGCCCGCGCACCTGCCGGTCGGTGCCCGCGTAGGTCTGGCCGCGGCGCGGCGGTCCGTCGTGCTCCGGCTTGCCCGCCAGCCGCCACGCGCACTGCGCGGCGATCGGGCAGCGGTGGCACGACTCGCTCTTCGCCGTGCACACCAGCGCGCCCAGTTCCATGGAGGCGGCGGCCCAGCGGGCGGCGGTCGGCTCGTCCTCGGGCAGCAGCGCGCGGGCCAGCTTGCGCTCGGCGGCGGTGGTGGCGTTCGGCGGGTACTGCACGCCGGTGACCGCGCGGGCGAAGACCCGCCGCACGTTGGTGTCCAGCACCGCGTGCCGCTGCCCGTAGGCGAAGGAGGCGACGGCGGCGGCCGTGTACTCGCCGATGCCGGGCAGCGCGAGCAGCTGTGCGTGGTCGGCCGGTACGTCACCGCCGTGCCGTTCCGTTATGGCGACGGCGGCGCCGTGCAGCCGCAGCGCGCGGCGCGGGTAGCCGAGCCGGCCCCAGGCGCGGACGGCCTCGCCGGGCGCGTCCTTGGCCAGGTCGGCGGGGCGCGGCCAGCGCTCCAGCCACTGCTCGTAGACGGGCAGGACGCGGCTCACCGGCGTCTGCTGGAGCATGAACTCGCTGACCATCACCCCCCACGCCCCGGCCTCGGGGCGCCGCCACGGCAGGTCACGGGCGTGTTCGCCGAACCAGTCGATGACGGGGGAGTGCAGGTTCTCTCCGAGGGGCGGCCCGGAGGGGCTGTCGGCGGAGACGGCGGGATGCGGGGGCTTCGTGGGAGCAGTCATGGCCCTTCGATGGTGCCACGCAGAGGTGCCGAATCGGGCACACCGCCACCACACCGGGGCGGTTACCCGAAGATCGGCAGATCTCCCGTTCGAGCCGCGGGTCGTCGGAGGGTGCCGCCCCCACCCCCTCCGTGACCCCCAACGGTCCCTTCACCGAGGGAAGTTCACCCGCGCCGCCCGGTGAACTGCCGAGCGGCGCGCGGGCGTTCCGGCGAGCGCGCGCGGGCGTCCCCGACCGGCCGTGCGCCGTGCGGCGCGGCGCGGGGTCGCACAGGCGTCTCGCGCGAGGAGAAGAGCGCCGCACCGGCACGGGAACGCAGGCCCCGGCCCCGCGCCGTACCCACATCGGGGTGTCCTGCCCGCCGTCACGGACGGTAAGGGGCGGGCCGATACCGTCACACCCCGCGATCATGGTGTCCCCCACGGGGCGAAAGGCCAGGGTGGGAACGTGATTTCCGGAATGATGATCCGGAAAAGTTGTCGCTCCGAGCGGCGGGTGGGACCGGCGAACGCGCCGATCTCTCGTAAGGTTTGCGCCGTGGGATCTTTGCGCAATCCGGTCGGGCCGCTTCCCTCCTCCATCTACTGGCGTCGGAGGGTCGTACTGGTGTCTGTAGTCGCCGTGTTGGCGCTGCTGACCCTGTGGATCGTGACCATGGGCGGCGGAGGCGGCAAGGATCACGACAACGGCGCCAACGGCAAGAATCCCGCGCCCTCCATCACGCCCGGCCCGTCGAGTTCGGGCCCCGCCATCAGTCAAGCCCCGGGCGGGCGCGACGAGTCGGGGGACGAGGGCTCCGGCGGCGCGGGCGACGGCTCCGGGAACGGCGCGGGAGACGGCTCCGGGGACGGCTCGGGGTCCGGCGACGGTTCCGGTTCCGGCGGCTCGGGCGGCTCCGAGGGCGCGGGCGGCACCGGCGGCTCGGGGAGCGGTACCGCCGCGGGCGGCGTAGGGGCGGGCGACACCCTGCCGGCCGGCTCCACCCTGCCCAACTGCACGGCGAGCGCGGTGAAGTTCAGCCTGCGCAGCCGCCACAACACCTACGACCCCGAGCAGACGCCCACGTTCCTGCTCACCGCGCGGAACATCTCCGGCAGCGACTGCAAGATCGATCTCGGGCCGAAGAACGCGGTGTTCACGATCGCCCCGGCGAGCAGCGACGACGACTACTGGTCCTCCGAGGACTGCCCCAAGGCCGCCGCGCACCAGCTGTACCGGGTCGCCGCCGGCAGCAACATCACCTACACCCTGAAGTGGGACCGCAAGCCGAGCGCGCCCGAGTGCGCCACACCCCGCGCGGGCTCGGCCGGGTCGGGCACATACCTGGTGGAAGCCAAGGCGCCGGGCTTCGCGAAGGTCCAGACGTCGTTTGTGCTCTCGGCCGACTAGGGCCTCGGCGGCAGAGGCGGCAGAGGCGGCAGAGAAACGCCCGAGGGCGGTACCCCTTGCCGGGTACCGCCCTCAGCCGTGCCGGCTTTGTGTCGTACGCGTCAGACGTACCGCTCCAGAATCGAGGACTCCGCCAGCCGCGACAGCCCCTCGCGGACGCTGCGGGCCCGGGCCTCGCCCACGCCGTCCACCGTCTGGAGGTCGTCGACGCTCGCGGCGAGCAGCTTCTGCAGTCCGCCGAAGTGCTCGACGAGGCGGTCGATGATCGCGCCGGGGAGCCGGGGGACCTTGGCGAGGAGACGGTAGCCGCGCGGGGAGACCGCCGAGTCCAGGGTCTCGGGCGCACCGGTGTAGCCCAACGCCCGCGCCACCGTGGACAGTTCGAGCAGCTCGGCATGGGTGAGGGCGTCGAGTTCGGCGAGGGCCTGGTCGACCGTGCGGGACCGCTTGGCCGTGGGCTCGGGGACGTAGTCCCGCACGACCAGCTCGCGCTCGGGTTCCACGCCCGCGATCAGCTCGTCGAGCTGGAGGGCCAGGAGCCGGCCGTCCGTGCCGAGCTCCACCACGTACTCGGCGATCTCCGTGGCGATGCGGCGCACCATCTCCAGGCGCTGGGCGACCGCCGAGACGTCCCGGACGGTCACCAGGTCCTCGATCTCCAGCGCCGACAGGGTGCCCGCGACCTCGTCGAGGCGGAGCTTGTAGCGCTCCAGGGTGGCGAGTGCCTGGTTGGCGCGGGACAGGATCGCCGCCGAGTCCTCCAGGACGCGGCGCTGACCGTCGACGTACAGGGCGATCAGCCGCATCGACTGGGAGACGGAGACCACCGGGAAACCGACCTGCTTGCTGACGCGGTCGGCCGTGCGGTGCCGGGTGCCCGTCTCCTCCGTCGGGATCGTCGGGTCCGGGACCAGCTGCACACCCGCACGCAGGATCTTCGACAGGTCGGAGGACAGCACGATGCCGCCGTCCAGCTTGCACAGCTCGCGCAGCCGGGTCGCGGTGAACTCGACGTCCAGCACGAAACCGCCGCTGCACAGCGCCTCGACCGTCTTGTCGGAGCCGAGCACTATGAGTCCGCCGGTGTTGCCGCGGAGCACGCGCTCCAGGCCGTCACGCAGGGCGGTGCCGGGTGCCACGGCGCTCAGGGAGGCGCGCATCAGGCCATCGGTACCGGCGCTCCCGCCGGATTTTCCGGGAGCAGATGCCCGGTCGTTGGCTGCCACTGCACTCCTCCGGTCGCAGGTTCTGGGCGCCCCCGTGTCGCGCGCTCGGTTCGCACGGACGGGCGAGACCAGGGCAAAGTCTACCGGCGACCCTCCTCGTCCCGTGGGGCCTCTCTGCGACGGGAGCGGGGAAGGACCCTCAGGGCATCCCCTATGTCCGCGACTTCCAGGACCTTCATGCCCGCCGGGACCTTGCCCGGATCGCCCGGGACCAGCGCGTGCGTGAAGCCCAGGCGGTGGGCTTCGGCCAGTCTGCGCTGCACTCCGGTGACCCGTCTCACCTCGCCCGCCAGGCCCACCTCGCCGATCGCGACGAGGTTCTTCGGGAGAGGTGTGTCACTCGCCGCGCTCGCCAGGGCGAGGGCGACGGCCAGGTCCGCGGCCGGCTCGGTGAGCTTCACCCCGCCGACCGTCGCGGAGTAGATGTCCCTTTTGCCCAAGGCGCTGATCCGCCCCCGCTGTTCCAGCACCGCGAGCATCATCGAGACGCGGGAGGTCTCCAGGCCCGAGGTGGTGCGGCGCGGGGAGGGGATCTGCGAATCGACCGTGAGCGCCTGGACCTCCGCGACCAGGGGGCGGCGGCCCTCCAGGGTGACGGTCAGGCAGGTGCCCGGGACGGGTTCGGCCCGGCGGGTCAGGAAGAGCCCGCTGGGGTCGGCGAGACCCGTGATCCCCTCGTCGTGCAGCTCGAAGCAGCCGACCTCGTCGGTGGTGCCGTAGCGGTTCTTGACGCCGCGCACGAGACGCAGGCGGGCGTGCCGGTCGCCCTCGAAGCTCAGGACGACGTCCACCAGGTGCTCCAGCAGGCGCGGGCCCGCGATCGCGCCGTCCTTGGTGACGTGGCCCACCAGGAGCGTGGACATGCCGCGTTCCTTGGAGGCCCGGATGAGGGCCCCGGCGACCTCCCGCACCTGGGCCATGCCGCCCGGGGCGCCGTCGATCTCGGGGGAGGCCACCGTCTGCACCGAGTCCATGATCAGCAGCGACGGCTTCACCGCGTCCAAGTGGCCCAGCACCGCGGCCAGGTCCGTCTCGGCCGCCAGGTAGAGGTGGTCGTCGATGGCGCCGATGCGGTCGGCGCGCAGCCGGACCTGGCTCGCCGACTCCTCACCCGTGACGTACAGGGTGCGGTGCTCGTCGCTCGCGGACTTGGCCGCCACGTCCAGCAGGAGCGTGGACTTGCCGACGCCCGGTTCGCCCGCGACCAGCACCACCGCGCCGGGGACCAGGCCGCCGCCGAGCACCCGGTCCAGCTCGGGCACGCCGGTGGGACGGGCGGTGGCCCGGCGGCCGTCCACCTGGCCGATGGGCAGGGCGGAGGTGGTGACCCGGCCGGGGGTCGTCGTACGCACCGCGGGCGCGCCGTACTCCTCGACCGTCCCCCAGGCCTGGCACTCGGGGCAGCGGCCGAGCCACTTCGCCGTCTGCCAGCCGCATTCCGTGCAGCGGTAGGACGGGCGGTCCTTGGTGGTCTTCGTACGGGCAGCCATGGACGGAACCGTAGTCGCCGCCACTGACATCGATGGACCGGCCGACGGCGTCCCCCTGCGCGCCAGGGGTTCGCCACCCCGCGCCAGCCGCGGAACGACCGGTTCATGTCCCCGATTGAGGGATCGTTTCACCCGTACGGATTAAATGTGCTCAAGCCGCCTGAAGGTGCCACTCCCGGCCCCCTACGGTCGCCGAATGATGAGCAGTACTCCGGAGATCTCCACCCGCTCGGCCCGTACGGCCGGCGCCCACCGGGCGCACCGGGAGGCGCGCGACCGCGGGGCGGCGCGCACGCTGGCGCAGCGACCGCCCGCGCGCTACGAGCCCTACCTGGACGGCCTGTTCACCTACTGCCTGTCCGTGCTGTGCGACCACGACGCCGCGACCGCCGCCCTGGGCGACGTCCTCGCACTCGCCGAACGCCGCGGCCGGCACCTCCCCCAGGCACCCGCGGACCGAAGGGCCTGGCTGTACGCGCTGGCCCGCTGGGCGTGCCTGCGCAAGCTGGCCGAGGCCAAGCAGAAACGTCAGAGCAGCCATGCCGCGGGCCGCACCGACCGGCAGCGCGCCGACCGTCCGGCCACCCCGGCCGCCTCCGAGGAGGTCCAGGAGCGGCGCCGCCGCGAACTGGCCCTGCTGGCCTGGCCGGAGGCCGCCGGCACCACGCCGGAGCAGCGCGAGGCACTCGAACTGGCCGTGCGCCACCACCTCGCCGCCCGCGAGGTCGCCGCCGTCCTCGGCATGGACCCGGCCGCCGCCCGCGATCTGCTCGCCTCCGCCGCCTGCGAGGTGGAACGCACGCGTGCGGCCCTCGCCGTGGTCGAGACCGGGGCGTGTCCGAGCGTGTCGCACCTCGTCGGCGACGGCCGGCTCGTGCTCGGCACGGCCCTGCGCCGCGAACTCGTCCGGCACGTCGACGACTGCCCGCGCTGCCGCCGCACCGCCGAGCGCGCCATCCCCGGCCGCTGGCCCGGCACCAGCGTCACGCCCGCCGAACTGCCCGTCCTGCCCGCGCCCCGCGCGGCCCTGCACGTCGCGATGGCCCACCACCCCCGCGAGCGGGGCGCCGCACCCCGCTTCGACCGGCGCGGCTTCCCGATGGACCCCAAGGACCACGCCGCCCGCAGGGACCGCCTGCGGGCGCGTGCCCTGACCACGACCGTCGTCGCCACCGTCGTGGCCGCCCCCGTGCTCGCCCTGTGGGCCGCCTACCGGGGCACCCCGACCGGCGAGGGCCAGGACGGCCGCTCGGCCTCCGCGCGCGAGGCGGACGACCCCTTCGCCCTGGACGGCGAGATGGCGGGCGGCGGCTACGAGAACGCCGGCAACACCAGCGCCCGCCCCGGCCCCCGCTTCGGCAAGGACGGCAAGGCCGACGTCTCCGTCGAGGTCATCGGCGTCGCCGGCGCGGGACGCGAGAGCGCCCTGGAGGTCACGGCGGACAACAGCGGCGACACCACCCTGATCACGCTGACCGCCAGCGGCCCGGCCCCGGTCCGCTGGTCCGCGTCCACGGGAGCCCCCTGGCTCTACCTCAGCCAGTCCTCCGGAACGCTCCGGCCCGGCGAGTCGGTGACGATCAAGGTGTACGTCGACCACCTGCGGGAGCCCGCCGGTCCCTGGCACGCGCAGGTCGCGGTCGCACCCGTGGGCGCCGTCGTGCGCATCGACGGCTACGGCACCGCGCCGAGCCCCTCCCACCCCGGTCCGGACCCCCGCCCCAGCGACCCGGGCGGACCGCCGCCGACCCACCCCGACCCGACGCCCACGACCTCCGCCCCGGACCCCGACCCGACGCCGACCACTCCGCCGCCGTCGAGCGACCCGGACCCCACGCCCACGCCGACGGACCCGGCCCCGACCGACCCCACGGGCTCGACACCACCGCCCTCGGACAGCGGTGACCCGAGCCCGGTCACGTCGTAGCCGGGCCCTCAGGCCACCGGATCGCCCGGGTGCGCCGGAGTCACGGGATCCGCGGGGTGCGGTGCCAGCAGCGGCAGCTGCGAGGCCAGCCGCTCCTCGCACAGCTCGACCAGCCGGTCGTAGCCGGCCTTGCCCATCAGCTCGATCAGCTCGGGCCGGTAGGAGACGTACACGGGATCGCCCGCGCCGTGCGCCGAGGTCGCTGACGTGCACCACCAGTGCAGGTCGTGGCCGCCCGGGCCCCAGCCGCGACGGTCGTACTCACCGATCGACACCTGCAGGACGCGCGTGTCGTCGGGCCGGTCGATCCACTCGTACGTCCGCCGCACCGGCAGCTGCCAGCACACGTCCGGCTTGGTCTCCAGCGGCTCGCGGCCCTCCTTCAGGGCCAGGATGTGCAGCGAGCAGCCCATGCCGCCCTCGAAGCCCGGCCGGTTCTGGAAGATGCACGAGCCCTGGAAGGGCCGCGTCTGCCGCTCGCCGTCCTCGTCCTCGGAGACCCAGCCGCCCCGCGTGCCCTCGGCATGGTGCTGCCAGATGTCCGGCGTGAGCCTGGCCACGTGCTCGGCGACGCGCTTCTCGTCGTCCTCGTCGGAGAAGTGGGCACCCAACGTGCAGCACCCGTCATCGGCGCGGCCCGCCTGGATGCCCTGGCAGCCGCTGCCGAAGATGCAGTTCCACCGAGAGGTCAGCCATGTCAGATCGCAGCGGAAGACCTGCTCGTCGTCCGCCGGATCAGGAAACTCCACCCATGCGCGAGCGAAGTCGAGGCCCTTCTCGTCGGACTCCACGACACCCGGTGATTTGTCGCGCTTCGCCTTTTTCGTCTTTGGCACGAGTCCAGGGTACGGGCCTCGTGCCCCCACCGAGGACAGCGGACGGCCCCGCGGGCAGTAGCGTTCCGTACATGAGACTCGGTGTCCTCGACGTGGGATCGAACACGGTGCATCTGCTCGTGGTGGACGCGCACCCCGGCGCGTGCCCGCTGCCCGCGCACTCGCACAAGGTGGAACTGCGCCTCGCCCAGCTCCTCGACGACGACGGCGCGATCGGCCCGCACGGCGTCGACCGGCTGGTCTCGGTCATCCAGGAGGCGCTCCAGGCCGCGGAGGACAAGGGCGTCGAAGAGGTCCTCCCGTTCGCCACCTCCGCCGTACGGGAGGCCCGTAACGCCGACGACGTCCTCGACCGCGTGCGCGCCGAGACCGGCGTCGAGCTCCAGGTCCTCACCGGCTCCGAGGAGGCCCGGCTGACCTTCCTCGCCGCCCGCCGCTGGTTCGGCTGGTCCGCCGGGAAGCTGCTGGTCCTGGACATCGGCGGCGGCTCCCTGGAGGTCGCCTACGGCATCGACGAGGAGCCCGACGCGGCCGCCTCGCTGCCGCTGGGCGCCGGCCGCCTCACCGCGGGCTGGCTCCCCGGCGACCCGCCCGCCCCGGACGACGTGCGCGCCCTGCGCCGGCACGTGCGGACCGAGATCGCCCGCACGGTCGGCGAATTCAGCCGCCTCGGCACCCCCGACCATGTCGTCGCCACGTCGAAGACCTTCAAGCAGCTGGCCCGCATCGCCGGAGCCGCCCGCTCCGCCGAGGGCCCCTACGTCCAGCGCGAGCTCAAGCGGGAGTCCGTGGAGGGCTGGGTCCCGCGCCTGGCCGCCATGACCGAGCAGGAGCGCACGGAGCTGCCGGGCGTCTCCGAGGGCAGGGCCGGGCAGCTCCTGGCGGGCGCCCTGGTCGCCGAGGCCGCGATGGACCTCTTCGGCGTGGAGCGCGTCGAGATATGCCCCTGGGCGCTGAGAGAAGGCGTGATCCTGCGTCGCCTGGATCACATGGAGTCGGAGTAGGGGCCCGCCCGTCTATGGCAAACACCACAACGGCCAAGAGGCCCCCCACGCCACCGAGACCACACCCCGTAATCTGTCCTGCATGGCAGAGCCAGCCGTGAAGATCCCGGACGCGAAGGTCGCCCTGTCGACAGCCTCGGTCTACCCGGAGTCGACGGCCACGGCCTTCGAGATCGCCGCGCGCCTCGGCTACGACGGAGTCGAGGTCATGGTCTGGACCGACCCGGTCAGCCAGGACATCGAGGCCCTGCGCAGACTGAGCGACTACCACCGGATCCCGATCCTGGCCGTGCACGCCCCCTGCCTGCTCATCACCCAGCGCGTCTGGTCCACCGACCCCTGGACCAAGCTCCAGCGGGCCCGCGCGGCGGCGGAGAAGCTCGACGCGAGCACGGTCGTGGTCCACCCGCCGTTCCGCTGGCAGCGCCAGTACGCCCGGGACTTCGTCAGCGGCATCTGGCGCATGGCCGACGAGACGGACGTGCGGTTCGCCGTCGAGAACATGTACCCCTGGCGCTACCGCGACCGCGAGATGCTCGCGTACGCCCCCGACTGGGACGTGACGAAGGACGACTACCGGCACTTCACGATCGACCTCAGCCACACCGCGACCGCCCGCTCCGACGCCCTCGCCATGGTCGACCGCATGGGGGACCGGCTCGGCCACGTCCACCTCGCCGACGGCCGGGGCTCCGCCAAGGACGAGCACCTGGTGCCCGGCCGCGGCACCCAGCCCTGCGCCGAGGTGCTGGAGCGGCTCGCCCTGACCGGCTTCGACGGGCACGTCGTCATCGAGGTCAACACCCGCCGCGCGATGTCGAGCGCGGAGCGCGAGGCCGACCTGGCGGAGGCCCTGGCCTTCACCCGCCTGCACCTGGCCTCGGCCGTGAAGGTGCCGCGGTCATGACCGGCCGGCCGGCCGACGGCGACGGGTCCGGAACCGCGGCCCGCCGCCGCGGCCGCCCCCCGCGCACGGAGTCGGCGGACACCCGCGACCGCATCCTGACCGCCGCCCGCGACGAGTTCTCCGAGCGCGGCTACGAGAAGACGTCCGTGCGCGGCATCGCCAAGTCCGCCGGCGTCGACTCGGCCCTCGTGCACCACTACTTCGGCACGAAGGAGCAGGTCTTCGAGGCGGCCATCACCCTGGCCTTCGGACCCGCCCTGCAGGCCCCGAAGGCCGTCGAGGAGGGCCCGCTGGACGGGGTGGGGGAGCGCCTGGCCCGCTTCTTCTTCGGCATCTGGGAGAACCCGGCGACCCGCGCGCCGCTGCTCGCCATCGTCCGGTCCGCCCTCACCAACGACACCGCGGCCGCCGTCTTCCGGCGGATCATCGCCGCCCAGGTGCTGCGCCGCATCGCCGTACGGCTGGAGCTGCCGGACGCCGAGCTGCGGGCCGAGCTCGCCGCGGCGCAGCTCGTGGGCACCGCGATCCTGCGCTACGTCCTCAAGGTCGAGCCGCTGGCCTCGGCGGACCCGGAGCAGGTCATCGCCCGGCTCGCACCCGTCGTACAGGGACATCTGACCGATCCGTAAGGCTTGCGGGTGATCGAGCCGTAGGGCGTGGGGGTGATCGAGCAGTATGGCGTGCGGGTGCCGCGCCGCCGAGACAGGCGTCCCGCATTCCGGACGCACCGTCCCGCCCACTGGATGACCGGCGTACGCTCGGTGGCAGTCAGAAATCTCCGAATCCTCTGACGCAGTCTCTGAAGGAGCGAGCGACGATGCCCGAGCTGAGGTCCCGCACAGTCACCCACGGCCGCAACATGGCGGGCGCCCGCGCCCTGATGCGCGCCTCCGGTGTACCGGGCGGCGACATCGGCCGCAAGCCGATCATCGCGGTCGCCAACAGCTTCACCGAGTTCGTCCCCGGGCACACGCACCTGGCGCCGGTCGGCCGGATCGTCAGCGAGGCGGTCGTCGCCGCCGGCGGCATCCCGCGCGAGTTCAACACGATCGCCGTCGACGACGGCATCGCCATGGGCCACGGCGGCATGCTGTACTCCCTGCCCTCCCGCGACCTGATCGCGGACAGCGTGGAGTACATGGTCGAGGCGCACTGCGCAGACGCCCTGATCTGCATCTCCAACTGCGACAAGATCACCCCGGGCATGCTGAACGCCGCCCTGCGGCTGAACATCCCCACGGTCTTCGTCTCCGGCGGCCCGATGGAGTCCGGCCGCGCCACCCTGGTCGACGGCACGGTCCGCACGCTCGACCTGGTCGACGCGATGTCCGAGGCCGTGAACGAGAAGATCTCGGACGCGGACATGCTGCGCATCGAGGAGAACGCCTGTCCGACCTGTGGCAGCTGTTCCGGCATGTTCACCGCCAACTCGATGAACTGCCTGACCGAGGCCATCGGCCTCTCCCTGCCGGGCAACGGCTCGGTCCTCGCCACGCACACGGCCCGCAAACAGCTCTACGTGAACGCGGCCAACACCGTCATGGACATCACCCGCCGCTACTACGAGCAGGACGACGAGACGGTCCTGCCCCGCAGCGTGGCGTCCGTCGCGGCCTTCGAGAACGCCATGGCCCTCGACATCGCCATGGGCGGCTCCACCAACACGATCCTGCACCTGCTGGCCGCCGCCCAGGAGGCCGGCGTCCCCTTCGGCCTGGACGAGATCAACGCGGTCTCGCGCCGGGTGCCGTGCCTCGCCAAGGTCGCCCCGAACGTCGCCAAGGACCGCACGTACTACATGGAGGACGTGCACCGCGCCGGCGGCATCCCCGCCCTGCTGGGCGAGCTGCACCGGGCCGGGCTGCTCAACGAGGACGTGCACTCCGTGCACAGCCCCTCCCTCGCCGACTGGCTCAAGACCTGGGACGTGCGCGGCGGCTCCCCGTCCGCCGAGGCGGTCGAGCTGTGGCACGCGGCCCCCGGCTGCGTCCGCTCCGCCGAGGCCTTCTCCCAGTCCGAGCGCTGGGAGGCCCTGGACGAGGACTCCGAGGGCGGCTGCATCCGCTCCGCCGAGCACGCCTACTCCAAGGACGGCGGCCTCGCGGTCCTCAAGGGCAATCTGGCCGTCGACGGCTGCGTCGTGAAGACCGCCGGCGTCGATGAGTCGATCTGGACGTTCGAGGGCCCGGCGGTCGTCTGCGAGTCGCAGGAGGAGGCCGTCCAGAAGATCCTCACCCAGCAGGTCAAGGACGGCGACGTGGTCGTCATCCGCTACGAGGGCCCCAAGGGCGGCCCCGGCATGCAGGAGATGCTCTACCCGACCTCGTACCTCAAGGGCCGCGGCCTCGGGAAGACCTGCGCGCTGGTCACGGACGGCCGCTTCTCCGGCGGCACCTCCGGCCTGTCCATCGGCCACGCCTCGCCCGAGGCGGCCGCGGGCGGCACCATCGCCCTGGTCGAGGACGGCGACCGCGTCCGCATCGACATCCCCAACCGCTCCATCGAACTGCTCGTGGACGACACCGAACTGGCCCGCCGCGACCAGGCGCTGAACGGCGTGTACGCCCCGAAGAACCGCGAGCGCAAGGTCTCGGCTGCGCTGCGGGCGTACGCGGCGATGGCGACGAGCGCGGACAAGGGCGCGGTGCGGGACGTGTCGAAGCTGGGCTGACCTCCTCTCGCGCCGAGGGCCGTCTCCCGCGTTCGCGTTCCGGGGGCGGCCCTCGCGCGTGCCCGCAGGCTCCAGACCGGTGCCCTCCGCTGCCGTGTCGCCGGAGCCGGTGCTTGTCGGCTACCAGGCTGCCGGAGCCGGTCCCCCGGCCTACCAAGCAGCCGGATCGCGCCCGTTCACCGCGAAGACGGTCCCGTCCTGCGCACTGCCGTAGACCCGGTCGCCCACGACCACGGGCTCGGGCAGTGCGGCCGGGACCCGGTCCGACCGGTCGCCCAGCCGGGAAGACGTCGCGCCGGCGAGCTTCCCGCGCCGCGCGTCGACGGCGAGCAGCCGCCCGTCCGACGCGGTCACGTACACGTACCGGTCACCGGCGACCGGCGTGGACCCCCGCATCGTTCCCGTCTCCAGACTCCACAGCTGCTTACGCGCCCCGAGATCGACGGCCACCATCGACCCCCCGGTGCCCATGAGGTAGGCCCGGTTCCCGCGCACGGTGCCATGGGCCTGCTGGAGGGGGACGGTGAGGGGCACCCGGCGGGTCTCACCCGTCTTCGGAGTGTGGCGGACCACGCCCCGCGCATCGCCGCGCACCGCGTCGACGGACAGGAGGAACACCGAGCCGTCCGAGGCGCCGATGGGCTGCAGCGTCCCGTCGAGCCGGACGTCCGACCGCACGTCACCCGTCTGCGGGTCCACCACGGTGAGCCGGGTGCTCTTCCCGTCCCCCGACGCGCTGACGGCGTACGCCGACGGGTCACCGGTGAACGTGGCGAAGAGCGGCACCTCATGACCGGGGATCCGGGTGCTCCACCGCGGGTCACCCGAGGCGCCGTCCACGCCGGTGACCTTCCCGCCGGCATCCGTGACCAGGAGCATGGCGCCGGCGTACACCGCACTGCCGGCCCCGGGAGTGTCCCGCTGCCAGCGCACCTTGCCCGAGGCCGGATCGAGCGCCTCCAGGCGACGGCCCTGGTTCGGCGAGGGCTGTACCAGGCCGCCCGCCAGCACCGGCGGCTCGTTCCGCGTTCCACCGCCGACGGGGTGCCGCCACAACAGATGTCCGTCGGACGGATCCAGCGCGAAGACCAGCCCGGACGTGGCGCAGAGCAGCCGTCCCGCCCCATGGGAGCACAGGGGTGCGCTGTCCCCGGCAGCCGGTGTCGTCTGCCATCCGCTGAACGCGGCGGACGTGGTCCGCGGGGAGGCGGCCTGTGGTGAGCCGCCGTCACCGTCGAGCAGCGGGAGCGAGGCCAGAGCGCCGACGACGGCGAGGCCGAACGCCCCGGCCCCGAGGAGCGTCCCCCTGCCGAGCCGCGGCCCCCTGCCACGCCCGGCTTTCACCCCATCACCGCCCTCCACCGCGTGACCGCCCTCCACCGCGTGACCGGCCTCCACCGCGTGACCGGCCTCCACCGCATGACCGGCCTCCACCGCGTGACCGGCCCCCGCGGCACCGGCCGCTTCCACGGCACGGGCGGGTCTCCCGGCGGGCGGCCAGGAACCCTCGGTGTCCCCGGTCCGCTGAGCCGGTATGAACGTCTGCGTGTCGTACGAAGCCGCGACGGACCGCAGCTCCCGCATCAACTCGTCCGGCGTCGGCCGCTCTTCCGGCTCCTTCGCCAGACACCGCAGCACCAGCGGCGCGACCTCGTCCGGCACACCGGTCAGGTCGGGCTCGTCATGCACCACCTGGTAGGCGACGATGTACGGGCTGTCGGAGTCGAACGGCCCCCGCCCTGTGGCCGCGTGCACCATCACCGACCCGAGCGCGAAGATGTCGGCGGCCGGACCCACCTCGCGCGGGCGCCGGAACTGCTCGGGCGCCATGAAGGGCGGCGTACCGATCAACCTCCCGGTCTCGGTGCGCAGTTCGCTGTCCAGCGGCCGGGAGATGCCGAAGTCGATGACCTTCGGCCCGTCGTCGGCGAGCAGGACGTTGCTCGGTTTCAGATCCCGGTGGACGACCCCGGCACGATGGATGTCACGCAGCGCCTCGGCCAGCCCCGCCATCAGGCGCCGCAACTGGCCGGGCTCCATGGGGCCGTTCCGCTTGACGTGGTCGGACAAGGTCGGTCCCGGGATGAACAGCGTCGCCATCCAAGGCCGTTCGCTGTCCGGGTCGGCATCGACGACGGATGCGGTGAAGGCGCCGCTCACCTTTCGCGCCGCCGCCACCTCCTGCCGGAAACGCCCCCTGAAATCGGGGTCCTTGGCGAACTGGGCGTGTACGACCTTCACCGCGAGCTTCATCCCGGAGGCGCTCCGGGCCATATGCACGACACCCATGCCGCCCGAGCCCAGACAGGACTCCAGACGGTAGTGACCGGCGTATTCGGGAAGTTCCGCTTCCGCGCCCGCTCCGGCGTTCCGCTGTGGCGCCATGGGACCACCCCCGTGCTGTTCGTCCGCGCGCGCGACGCACGGAGCCTAGTCGAAGACTCGTACGGGGCAGAGGCGGCTTGCTAGCCTCCACGCACGAGTCGCGCACACGTGTTTCATGGCGCGACTCGGGGGAATCAACGACACCCCATGACAGTCATGGGGTTCAACGGGGGAGAAACGCATGTCTGTCGACCATGTCGAGGAACTCGAAGACAGAGGCGAGGGGGAAGCCGTCACCATGGCGGCGTCGGCCTTGCGCTCGTACGCCGTCGCCCCGGGCGTCCGCCTGAACGTCCGCAGCGGCCCCGGCACCGGCTACGCCTTGGTCCGCGTCCTGCCCGAGGGAGCCAGGGTCACCATCTTCTGCCAGCGCCCCGGCACGACGGTGTCGGGCCCGTACGGCACCACGAACATCTGGGACAACATCGACGACGGCGAGTACGTCTCGGACGCCTACGTACAGACCGGCAGCGACGGCTACGTCCGCCCGCGCTGCTCCTGATCCAAACCCCAGGTCCCAGCCGGCTGGGAGCCCGCGGTCCGGCGAGGGTCATAATCGACCCGTGAGTGCAGACGACAGCACCCCTGCCGCCCCCGCGGGCTCCACGGCCAGGACCCCCGGCCCCCGCCCGGAGCCCCTGCGCTTCTTCGGCACGACCTGGCTGAACCACGACAACGGCTACACCGCCCGCCGCGTCGCGGTCGCCGCCGGTTCCCTCGCCGCCGCCGCGGCCTCCTGCCTCGTCCTCCGCCTCGCCTACCAGGGCCTCCGGATCGCCGCGATCGGCGGCTTCGTCACGCTCCTCATGGTCGCGATGTTCGCGATCTGCAGCGCGATGGCCTTCCGCCACACCTGGGACGGCTTCACCCGCCGCCACGACCCGGACCGCCAGGCGTCCCTGCGCGGCCTCCTGACCGTCGGTTTCGTCGGCTCCCTCCTCGCCTACTTCTTCCGCTCCCTCACCGAGGCCCCCGGCGAGAAGCTCCACCGCGAGGAGTACGAAGAGGCCCGCAGGCAGTACGAGAAGCGCACGACCCGCCGCTCGGGCAACCCGAAGAACCGCCGCCGCGCCTAGGCCCTGGCTCTCCGGCCGGCCGTCCCTACCGCTCCGCGACGATGCGCTCGACCGCCGCCGTCACCAGCTGCTCGCGCTCCGCCTCGCTGAAGACGTCAGGCAGGGTGAGCTGCTCGACGATCAGCCAGTTCAGGGTCAGGATGAGCAGCTTGACGGCCATGGCGTCGCCGGGAAGGCCGGAAGCCTCGTGGTACGCGACGTTGGCGTCGACGTCGGCGCGCACCCGCTCGGTGAGGACCTTGCGCAGTTCGGGACGGCGCGTGGCCTCGAGGCGCAGTTCGAGCAGGGCGAGGTACCCGGTGCGGAAGCCGGCGACCCGTCCGACGAGTTCCCGCATCAGCACGGCGTAGGTCTCCCGGTCGCGGCCGGCCGCCCGCTGCCGGGCGATCGTCGCGTCGTCGGGCTGAAGCCGCTCGTAGACCCGGGCGCCGGCCTGGGTGAGGAGGTCGTCGCGGTTGGCGAAGTAGTTGGACGCGGTCCCCGCCGGTACGCCGGCCTCGGCGTCCACCGCCCGGAACGTCAGACCCCGTGCACCCTCCCGGGCCAGCACCTCGATCGCCGCGTCGACGAGCGCGGCACGCCGCTGGTCGTTCCGTCGCACCATTGACACCACTCCAGTTGTAGTACTAGCTTCAGACCACTTCACAGAGAGTACTACGCATGGAGTTATCAGAGATGCGAAAGCTCGTGTACTACATCGCTGTCACTCTCGACGGCCGCATCGCCGGCCCCAACGGCGAGTACGACTTCTTTCCCGCCGGCGACGAACGGCAGAGCGCCGCCTACAGCGCCTGGGCCAACACCCTGTACCCCGAGACGGTCCCGACCGCCTACCGCGCCGCCGCCGGCCTCGCCGACACCCCCAACCGGTACTTCGACACCGTCGTCATGGGCCTCGGCACCTACCGCGCCGGCTTCGACCAGGGCATCACCAGCCCCTACGCGCACCTGCGTCAGTACGTGGTCTCCAGCACGCTCCGGCTCGACACCGACCCGGCCGTCACCGTCGTCCCGGGCGACCCGCTCGGCCTGGTCCGCGCACTGAAGAAGGAGGAGGGCACCGGCCTGAACGTGTGGCTCTGCGGCGGCGGCAAGCTCGCCGGTGCCCTCCTGCCCGAGATCGACGAACTGGTCGTCAAGCACTACCCGGTGGTCGCCGGCGCAGGAGTGCCGGCGTTCGACGGCGCCTTCGACCCCACCGTCTTCGAGGTCGCCGAGCGCACCGCCTTCCCGAACGGCGTCACCCTCACCCGCCTCGCCCGCCGTTAGGGCACGTCCCCGCGCTACCGACTCCCGAACAGCCCGACGGTCCGACCCACTTCGGCATCCGTCCGGCGGCAGGGCCCGCCCAGCGGGGGCCCGCCCCGCTCAAACTCCGCCCACCCCGCCCTGACCCGCACCCACCCCAAACCCGCCCCCGCAGCCGCTTGACGCGCCCGACCGCCAGGAGCATTATTCATCGCATGATGAATAATGCTCCTGGCTCGCCACGCCCGGCCCCGGCACCCACCTCCAACCACTTCCCGGGCCCGGACACCCCAGCCGTCCACGCCGAGAACCTCACCGTCATACGCGGCCCCCGCACGGTCCTGCGCAACCTCGGCTTCACCGTCCCCCGGGGCCAGATCACCGGCCTCCTCGGCCCCTCGGGCTGCGGCAAGTCGACCCTGATGCGCGCCCTCGTCGGCACCCAGGCCAAGGTCACCGGCACCCTCGACGTCCTCGGCCACCCCGCCGGCCACCCCACCCTGCGCACCCGCATCGGCTACGTCACCCAGGCCCCGTCCGTCTACGACGACCTGACCGTCCGCCAGAACCTCGACTACTTCGCCGCGATCCTCGACCCCGGCCGCCCGGCAGCCGACCGCCGCGACGCCGACGTCACCCGCGCCATAGCCGACGTCGACCTCACCACCCACGCCGACGCCCTCGCCGGAAATCTCTCCGGCGGCCAGCGCAACCGCGTCTCCCTCGCCGTCGCCCTCCTCGGCTCCCCGGAACTCCTGGTCCTCGACGAACCGACCGTCGGCCTCGACCCGGTCCTGCGCCGCGACCTGTGGAACCTCTTCCACGACATCGCGACCGGCCGCGGCGCCACCCTCCTCGTCTCCTCCCACGTCATGGACGAGGCCGAGCGCTGCCACCGCCTCCTCCTCATGCGCGACGGCGAACTCCTCGCCGACGACGCCCCTGACGCCCTGCGCACCCGCACCGGCGCCACCACGGTCGAAGAGGCCTTCCTGCGCCTGGTCGACGAGGCGAAAGCAGCAGCCCGCACGAAGGAGACGACCCGATGACCACCACCACGGCCCGCCCCACCACCCCACCGAGGGCCCTGAGCGCCTCCCGCACCACCGCCACCGCGGCCCGGGTCCTGCGCCAGCTCACCCACGACCCCCGCACCATCGCGCTGCTGATCCTCATCCCCTGCGTGATGCTGTTCCTGCTGCGCTACGTCTTCGACGGCAGCCCCCGCACCTTCGACAGCATCGGCGCGTCCCTCCTCGGGATCTTCCCGCTGATCACGATGTTCCTGGTGACGTCCATCGCCACCCTGCGCGAACGCACCTCGGGCACCCTCGAACGCCTCCTCGCCATGCCGCTCGGCAAGGGCGACCTCATCGCCGGCTACGCCCTCGCCTTCGGCACCCTGGCGATCATCCAGTCCGCCCTGGCCACGGGCCTCGCGGTCTGGTTCCTCGACCTCGACGTCACCGGCAGCCCCTGGCTCCTCCTCCTGGTGGCCCTCCTCGACGCCCTCCTCGGCACGGCCCTCGGCCTCTTCGTCTCGGCCTTCGCGGCCTCCGAGTTCCAGGCGGTCCAGTTCATGCCGGCGGTGATCTTCCCCCAGCTGCTCCTGTGCGGCCTGTTCACCCCGCGCGACACCATGCACCCGGCCCTGGAAGCCGTCTCCGACGTCCTCCCCATGTCCTACGCCGTCGACGGCATGAACGAGGTCCTCCGCCACACGGACATGACCGCCACGTTCGTCCGCGACGCCCTGATCGTCGCCGGCTGCGCACTCCTGGTCCTGATCCTGGGCGCGGCAACCCTCAGGCGCCGCACGGCGTAAGCCGGCCCGGCGCGACATCCCGCCCAGCGGACACCCGAGCCGTCTCCCACTCCCCGGTGCGAGGATGGACCCCGGACGACGCACCCTTCGGAGGCACCCCGCGCCATGACCCAGAAAGTCGCAGTCCTCGGCACCGGCAAGATCGGCGAAGCCCTGCTCAGCGGAATGATCCGCGCCGGCTGGAACCCGTCCGACCTCCTGGTCACCGCCCGCCGCCAGGAACGAGCCGAGGAACTCCGCAGCCGCTACGGCGTCACCCCGGTCACCAACCCCGAGGCCGCCAAGACCGCCGACACCCTGATCCTCACGGTCAAGCCGCAGGACATGGGCACCCTCCTCGACGAGCTCGCCCCTCACGTCCCCGCCGACCGCCTGGTCATCAGCGGCGCCGCCGGCATCCCCACCGCCTACTTCGAGGAGCGCCTCGCCCCCGACACCCCGGTCGTCCGCGTCATGACGAACACCCCCGCCCTCGTCGACGAGGCGATGTCCGTCATCTCCGCCGGCACCCACGCCACCGCCGGCCACCTCGCCCACACCGAGGAGATCTTCGGCGCCGTCGGCAAGACGCTCCGCGTCCCCGAGTCCCAGCAGGACGCCTGCACCGCCCTGTCCGGCTCCGGCCCGGCCTACTTCTTCTACCTGGTCGAAGCCATGACCGACGCCGGCATCCTCCTCGGCCTGCCCCGCGACAAGGCCCACGACCTCATCGTCCAGTCCGCCATCGGCGCCGCGACGATGCTCCGCGACAGCGGCGAACACCCGGTCAAGCTCCGCGAGAACGTCACGTCCCCCGCCGGCACGACGATCAACGCCATCCGCGAACTCGAGAACCACGGCGTACGGGCCGCTCTCATCGCCGCCCTCGAAGCCGCCCGCGACCGCAGCCGCGCCCTGGCCTCGGGCAACAACAGCTGACCACCTGGGGCGGGCCCGGCACCCGCCCCCGCGGCCACGTCACCTCACACCGTCACCACCGCACCGGCACCGGCCGTCTTCTCCACTTCCGCCACAGCGGGCAACAACCCGATCGCCCGGTACGCGGCATCCACCGTCGGCCGTGCCATCCCCCGAGCCCGCTCCGCCCCGGCCCGCAGCACCCCCTCCACATGACCCGGATCGGCGCACAACTCCTTGTGCCTCTCCTGCAACGGCCGGAGCACCTCGACCACAGCCTCCGCGGTGTCCTTCTTCAAGGCCCCGTACGACGTGTACGCACCACAGAGCGCCTCGGGCTCGCCACCCGTGCACGCCGCGAGGATCTCCAGCAGGTTCGCGAGCCCCGGCCGGGCCTCCCGGTCGTACACGACCTCCCGCCCGCTGTCGGTCACCGCCCGCATGACCTTCTTGCGCACCACGTCCGGCTCGTCCAGCAGATAGACGATCCCCGGCCCGACGTCATCGCTCTTGCCCATCTTCGACGCCGGATCCTGCAGGTTCATCACCCGGGCCGCCACCCCCGGCCGGGTGGCCCGCGGCACCACGAACGTATGCCCGTACCGCTGGTTGAACCGCACGGCGATATCCCGGGCGAGCTCGACATGCTGCCGCTGATCGTCCCCGACCGGCACCTCACCGGCCCCGTACGCCAGGATGTCCGCCGCCATCAGGACGGGATAGGTCAGCAGCGACAACCGCACACTCCCGCCCCGCAGCCGCTCCCGCGCCGCCTTCTCCTTGTACTGGATCATCCGCCGCATCTCCCCGTCGGTGGCCACGCACTCCAGTACGTAGGAGAGCCGGGCGTGCTCGTCCACATGGCTCTGCACGAACAGCGTGCAGAGCTCCGGATCCAGCCCGGCCGCCAGCAGCAGCGTCGCCGACTGCCGGCTCAGCCTGCGCACCCGCGCGGGATCGTGGTCCACGGTCAGGGCATGCAGATCGACGACGCAGAACAGGGCGTCGGCCTCGTGCTGGTCGACCGCGGCCCACCGCCGCATGGCCCCCAGGTAGTTCCCCAGCGTCAGATGCCCCGTCGGCTTGACCCCGCTGAAGACCCGTGTCATCTCTCCACCTCCTGGTCGGGACCGCCGCCCCGGGCGGCCGCCCCTCCGTGGATCCGGGAGAGAGAAACGAAAACGGCCGCCGAAGCGGCGGCCGTCGAGTGCATACGTGAGCACGGCCGCCGTCAGGCGGCCCACCACAGCTGGGTGCACGTACGCGTCGTCATGAGGCCCAGGCTACGTCGCCGCGGTGCCGTCCGCCCCTGGGTTGACACGTCCTACGCCCATCCGTAGTGTTCTCCGAGTTGCCCGACGTGAGCGCCGACTCCGGTCGGTCCCCGGGCAGCCACTCCGCAAGTACCCACCACTATTCGACGCGCAGCACGTCTGTCGTCGCTTCATTGGCATGTGTATTTACGGAATGAGGAATCCACGTTCGAAAGGACGAGGCCCCCGATTCGCTCGGGAGCCGGGGAATCCGCTAAAGTCTCACTCGTCGGAACGGCCCAACAGCCGCGAAGACAAACCCCGCTGACCGGGGATCAGGCCCGAAAGGATCTGATAGAGTCGGAACCGCCGGAAAGGGAAACGCGAAAGCGGGAACCTGGAAAGCACCGAGGAAATCGGATCGGAAAGATCTGATAGAGTCGGAAACGCAAGACCGAAGGGAAGCCCGGAGGAAAGCCCGAGAGGGTGAGTACAAAGGAAGCGACCGTTCCTTGAGAACTCAACAGCGTGCCAAAAGTCAACGCCAGATATGTTGATACCCCGTCCATCGGACATTCGATGGTCGAGGTTCCTTTGAAGAAAACACAGCGAGGACGCTGTGAACGGTCGGGCCTATTCCGCCTGACTGTTCCGCTCTCGTGCGTGTCATCCCGATCACGGGAAAACATTCACGGAGAGTTTGATCCTGGCTCAGGACGAACGCTGGCGGCGTGCTTAACACATGCAAGTCGAACGATGAACCACTTCGGTGGGGATTAGTGGCGAACGGGTGAGTAACACGTGGGCAATCTGCCCTGCACTCTGGGACAAGCCCTGGAAACGGGGTCTAATACCGGATACTGACCATCGCAGGCATCTGTGAGGGTCGAAAGCTCCGGCGGTGCAGGATGAGCCCGCGGCCTATCAGCTTGTTGGTGAGGTAATGGCTCACCAAGGCGACGACGGGTAGCCGGCCTGAGAGGGCGACCGGCCACACTGGGACTGAGACACGGCCCAGACTCCTACGGGAGGCAGCAGTGGGGAATATTGCACAATGGGCGAAAGCCTGATGCAGCGACGCCGCGTGAGGGATGACGGCCTTCGGGTTGTAAACCTCTTTCAGCAGGGAAGAAGCGAAAGTGACGGTACCTGCAGAAGAAGCGCCGGCTAACTACGTGCCAGCAGCCGCGGTAATACGTAGGGCGCGAGCGTTGTCCGGAATTATTGGGCGTAAAGAGCTCGTAGGCGGCTTGTCACGTCGGTTGTGAAAGCCCGGGGCTTAACCCCGGGTCTGCAGTCGATACGGGCAGGCTAGAGTTCGGTAGGGGAGATCGGAATTCCTGGTGTAGCGGTGAAATGCGCAGATATCAGGAGGAACACCGGTGGCGAAGGCGGATCTCTGGGCCGATACTGACGCTGAGGAGCGAAAGCGTGGGGAGCGAACAGGATTAGATACCCTGGTAGTCCACGCCGTAAACGGTGGGCACTAGGTGTGGGCAACATTCCACGTTGTCCGTGCCGCAGCTAACGCATTAAGTGCCCCGCCTGGGGAGTACGGCCGCAAGGCTAAAACTCAAAGGAATTGACGGGGGCCCGCACAAGCGGCGGAGCATGTGGCTTAATTCGACGCAACGCGAAGAACCTTACCAAGGCTTGACATACACCGGAAAACCCTGGAGACAGGGTCCCCCTTGTGGTCGGTGTACAGGTGGTGCATGGCTGTCGTCAGCTCGTGTCGTGAGATGTTGGGTTAAGTCCCGCAACGAGCGCAACCCTTGTCCCGTGTTGCCAGCAGGCCCTTGTGGTGCTGGGGACTCACGGGAGACCGCCGGGGTCAACTCGGAGGAAGGTGGGGACGACGTCAAGTCATCATGCCCCTTATGTCTTGGGCTGCACACGTGCTACAATGGCCGGTACAATGAGCTGCGATACCGCGAGGTGGAGCGAATCTCAAAAAGCCGGTCTCAGTTCGGATTGGGGTCTGCAACTCGACCCCATGAAGTCGGAGTCGCTAGTAATCGCAGATCAGCATTGCTGCGGTGAATACGTTCCCGGGCCTTGTACACACCGCCCGTCACGTCACGAAAGTCGGTAACACCCGAAGCCGGTGGCCCAACCCCTTGTGGGAGGGAGCCGTCGAAGGTGGGACTGGCGATTGGGACGAAGTCGTAACAAGGTAGCCGTACCGGAAGGTGCGGCTGGATCACCTCCTTTCTAAGGAGCACTTCTTAACCGGGCTTGCCTGGTTCAGAGGCCAGTACATCAGCGAATGTCTGATGCTGGTTGCTCATGGGTGGAACGTTGACTACTCGGCACACTTGATCGTCTTCTCCTTCTAGTACTGCTCTTCGGAGCGTGGAACGTTGAGGGGAGCGGGGAGTGTGTCGGGCACGCTGTTGGGTGTCTGAGGGAATGGTTTTCCTCAGTCGCCGGCCCCGGTGAAGCATCACGTAAGTGGTGTGTGACGGGTGGCTGGTCGTTGTTTGAGAACTGCACAGTGGACGCGAGCATCTGTGGCCAAGTTTTTAAGGGCGCACGGTGGATGCCTTGGCACCAGGAACCGATGAAGGACGTGGGAGGCCACGATAGTCCCCGGGGAGTCGTCAACCAGGCTTTGATCCGGGGGTTTCCGAATGGGGAAACCCGGCAGTCGTCATGGGCTGTCACCCATGCCTGAACACATAGGGCATGTGGAGGGAACGCGGGGAAGTGAAACATCTCAGTACCCGCAGGAAGAGAAAACAACCGTGATTCCGGGAGTAGTGGCGAGCGAAACCGGATGAGGCTAAACCGTATACGTGTGAGACCCGGCAGGGGTTGCGTATGCGGGGTTGTGGGATCTCTCTTTCACGGTCTGCCGGCCGTGGGACGAGTCAGAAACCGTTGATGTAGGCGAAGGACATGCGAAAGGTCCGGCGTAGAGGGTAAGACCCCCGTAGTCGAAACGTCAGCGGCTCGTTTGAGAGACACCCAAGTAGCACGGGGCCCGAGAAATCCCGTGTGAATCTGGCGGGACCACCCGCTAAGCCTAAATATTCCCTGGTGACCGATAGCGGATAGTACCGTGAGGGAATGGTGAAAAGTACCCCGGGAGGGGAGTGAAATAGTACCTGAAACCGTGTGCCTACAAGCCGTGGGAGCGTCGGAACAAGGCTTGCCTTGTTCTCGTGACTGCGTGCCTTTTGAAGAATGAGCCTGCGAGTTTGCGGTGTGTTGCGAGGTTAACCCGTGTGGGGAAGCCGTAGCGAAAGCGAGTCCGAATAGGGCGACTGAGTAGCACGCTCAAGACCCGAAGCGGAGTGATCTAGCCATGGGCAGGTTGAAGCGGAGGTAAGACTTCGTGGAGGACCGAACCCACCAGGGTTGAAAACCTGGGGGATGACCTGTGGTTAGGGGTGAAAGGCCAATCAAACTCCGTGATAGCTGGTTCTCCCCGAAATGCATTTAGGTGCAGCGTCGTGTGTTTCTTGCCGGAGGTAGAGCACTGGATAGGCGATGGGCCCTACCGGGTTACTGACCTTAGCCAAACTCCGAATGCCGGTAAGTGAGAGCGCGGCAGTGAGACTGTGGGGGATAAGCTCCATGGTCGAGAGGGAAACAGCCCAGAGCATCGACTAAGGCCCCTAAGCGTACGCTAAGTGGGAAAGGATGTGGAGTCGCAGAGACAACCAGGAGGTTGGCTTAGAAGCAGCCACCCTTGAAAGAGTGCGTAATAGCTCACTGGTCTAGTGATTCCGCGCCGACAATGTAGCGGGGCTCAAGCGTACCGCCGAAGTCGTGTCATTCACACATGAGGGCCAACGCCTGTGTGGATGGGTAGGGGAGCGTCGTGTGCCGGGTGAAGCAGCCGCGGAAGCGAGTTGTGGACGGTTCACGAGTGAGAATGCAGGCATGAGTAGCGATTCACACGTGAGAAACGTGTGCGCCGATTGACTAAGGGTTCCTGGGTCAAGCTGATCTGCCCAGGGTAAGTCGGGACCTAAGGCGAGGCCGACAGGCGTAGTCGATGGATAACCGGTTGATATTCCGGTACCCGCTGTGAAGCGTCAAACATCGAGCATCGTGATGCTAAGGCCGTGAAGCCGCCCCGGAGCCTTCGGGCAAAGGGGAGTGGTGGAGCCGCCGAACCAAGCGGTTAGTAGGTGAGTGATGGGGTGACGCAGGAAGGTAGTCCATCCCGGGCGGTGGTTGTCCCGGGGTAAGGGTGTAGGCCGTGCGATAGGCAAATCCGTCGCACATAAGGCTGAGACCTGATGCCGAGCCGATTGTGGTGAAGTGGATGATCCTATGCTGTCGAGAAAAGCCTCTAGCGAGTTTCATGGCGGCCCGTACCCTAAACCGACTCAGGTGGTCAGGTAGAGAATACCGAGGCGTTCGGGTGAACTATGGTTAAGGAACTCGGCAAAATGCCCCCGTAACTTCGGGAGAAGGGGGGCCACACCTGGTGATCCGTTTTGCACGGTGAGCTGGGGGTGGCCGCAGAGACCAGCGAGAAGCGACTGTTTACTAAAAACACAGGTCCGTGCGAAGCCGTAAGGCGATGTATACGGACTGACGCCTGCCCGGTGCTGGAACGTTAAGGGGACCGGTTAGCTCCATTTCGGTGGGGCGAAGCTGAGAACTTAAGCGCCAGTAAACGGCGGTGGTAACTATAACCATCCTAAGGTAGCGAAATTCCTTGTCGGGTAAGTTCCGACCTGCACGAATGGCGTAACGACTTCTCGACTGTCTCAACCATAGGCCCGGTGAAATTGCACTACGAGTAAAGATGCTCGTTTCGCGCAGCAGGACGGAAAGACCCCGGGACCTTTACTACAGTTTGATATTGGTGTTCGGTTCGGCTTGTGTAGGATAGCTGGGAGACTGTGAACTCTGGACGCCAGTTCAGGGGGAGTCGTCGTTGAAATACCAGTCTGGTCGTGCTGGATGTCTAACCTGGGTCCGTGATCCGGATCAGGGACAGTGTCTGATGGGTAGTTTAACTGGGGCGGTTGCCTCCTAAAGAGTAACGGAGGCGCCCAAAGGTTCCCTCAGCCTGGTTGGCAATCAGGTGTTGAGTGTAAGTGCACAAGGGAGCTTGACTGTGAGACCGACGGGTCGAGCAGGGACGAAAGTCGGGACTAGTGATCCGGCGGTGGCTTGTGGAAGCGCCGTCGCTCAACGGATAAAAGGTACCCCGGGGATAACAGGCTGATCTTCCCCAAGAGTCCATATCGACGGGATGGTTTGGCACCTCGATGTCGGCTCGTCGCATCCTGGGGCTGGAGTCGGTCCCAAGGGTTGGGCTGTTCGCCCATTAAAGCGGTACGCGAGCTGGGTTTAGAACGTCGTGAGACAGTTCGGTCCCTATCCGCTGTGCGCGTAGGAATATTGAGAAGGGCTGTCCCTAGTACGAGAGGACCGGGACGGACGAACCTCTGGTGTGCCAGTTGTTCTGCCAAGGGCATGGCTGGTTGGCTACGTTCGGGAGGGATAACCGCTGAAAGCATCTAAGCGGGAAGCCTGCTTCGAGATGAGTATTCCCACCTCCTTGAGAGGGTAAGGCTCCCAGTAGACGACTGGGTTGATAGGCCGGATATGGAAGCACGGTAACGTGTGGAGTTGACCGGTACTAATAGGCCGAGGGCTTGTCCTCAGTTGCTCGCGTCCACTGTGTTGGTTCTGAAACCACGAACAACCAAAGTGCCGGTTGTCAGTTTCATAGTGTTTCGGTGGTTATAGCGTAGGGGAAACGCCCGGTTACATTCCGAACCCGGAAGCTAAGCCTTACAGCGCCGATGGTACTGCAGGGGGGACCCTGTGGGAGAGTAGGACGCCGCCGAACAATTTTTGGGAAAACCCCCGCATCTTCGGATGCGGGGGTTTTCTGCGTTTAAGCTCGAATCCATGCGCTATGACCTCGTGATTTTCGACAATGACGGTGTTCTCGTCGACAGTGAGCCGATCTCCAACCGGTTGCTCGCGGCGTACCTCACCGAGCTGGGGCACCCCACCTCCTACGAGGAGTCCATTCGGGACTACATGGGATCGGCGATGCACCGCATTCACGAGCTGGTCCTGGAGCGGACCGGGCAGCGGTTGCCGGAGGACTTCGACGACGTCTTTCACACGCGGGTGTTCACGGCCTTCGAGCAGGAACTCGTGGCCGTCACCGGGGCCTCCGAGGTGTTGGAGAAGCTGGCCGCCGACGGGGTGCCGTACTGCGTGGCCTCCTCCGGTAGCCATGAGCGGATCCGCGTCGGGCATCGGACGACCGGGCTCGACCGGTGGTTCGACGAGGAGCGGATCTTCAGTTCGCAGGACGTCGGGAGGGGCAAGCCGGCCCCTGACCTGTTCCTGTTCGCGGCCGAGCGGATGGGGGTCGCGCCGGAGCGGTGTGTCGTCGTCGAGGACAGTCCGCTGGGAGTGCAGGCCGCTGTCGCCGCCGACATGGACGTGTACGGGTTCACCGCCATGACGCCGGCGGAGAAGCTGGCCGGAGCCACCCGGCTCTTCTCCGACATGGGGCAGCTGGTCGACCTGCTGGTGTGAGCCGCTCCCGGAGACCCGGACCCGCCGAAGCTGAGGAAAATTCATCTTTGGCCGGATCTACCCACGGGTAGGCCTGGGCCCTACGCTCGCCGCCATGACTGATGTGCTGCGGCGCGGCAGGGGGTCGCTGGCGTTCGGCTTCCTGGTGCAGGGGGTCGCCTTCGCTCTGCTCGTGACGAGGATCCCGGCCATCCAGGACCGGTACGGGGTCTCCGACGCGCTGCTGCCCGCGTTTCTCGCCGCCGTACCGATCCTCGCGGGGATCGGGAGCGTGACCACCGAGCGGCTGGTGATGCGGGTGCGGCCGAGCCGGCTGCTGCGGTGGTCCCAGCCCGTGGTGCTGCTGGCGCTGCTCGGCGTCGGGGCCGGGGAGCGGATGGTGGAGCTCGGGATCGCGCTCGCGGCGTTCGGCCTCGCCGTCGGCGTGCTGGACGCGTCGATGAACATGCTCGGGGTGAGCCTGCAGCGATCGTACGGGCGCAGCATCATGCTCAGTTTCCACGCGGCGTACAGCCTGGGCGGGATCGTCGGAGCCTCGCTTGCTTGGGTGGGGGCGCACTGGCAGCTGGCGTTGTGGGTGTCGTATCTGCCGGTCGTGCTGGTGCTGCTGCCGGCCGTGCTGGTGGGGAGCCGGTGGTACGTCGACGACCGGGGCGGTGCGGCTGGGGAGGTGGAGAAGCCGGGCGGGGAGGGCCAGGTTCTCGTCTTCCGGTTGCTGTTGCCGCTGTGTCTGGTGATGACGGTCGCGTACATCGGGGACTCGACGGTCTCCAACTGGAGTGCCAAGTACCTTCAGGACGTGCTCGGGAGTTCGGAGCAGATGGCGACGGTGCCGTACAACGTGTACATGGTCACCACGCTGCTGGGGCGGGCGATCGGGGACCTCGGGGTGCGGCGGTTCGGGGCGGTCGCGGTGGTGCGGGGCGGGGCGCTGCTGGCTGCGGGTGGATTCGCCGTGGTGGCCGCCGCGCCCGGGGCGTGGGTCGGGATGGTCGGGTTCACGCTGCTGGGGCTGGGACTGTGCGTGCTGGTGCCGCAGACGTTCGCGGCGGCCGGGAGGCTGTTCCCGGGAGCGTCGGACGCCGCCGTGGCGCGGCTGAATGTCTTCAACTACGTGGGGTTCTTGATCGGTTCGCCGTTGGTCGGGGCGCTCGGGGATCTGTGGAGCTACCGCGGGGCCATGCTCGTGCCGATGGTGTTGGTGCTGGTGACGCTGGTGTACGCCCGGTCGTTCGCGGCTCAACCGGACCGATACGGTGGCGGGCATGAGCGGCCGCGCACAGCTGATGTGGGACGAGGCAGTAACGGGCTATGACTTCGGTCCCGGGCACCCGATGGATCCGGTCCGGCTCGCCCTGACCCGGAGACTGGTCGACGCCTTCGGGCTGGACCGCGAGGTGGAGGTCGTCGCCGCGAAGGCGGCCGGGGAGTCGACGCTGCGGCTCGTCCACCGCCCGGACTACATCGGGGCGGTGAAGGCCGCGTCGGCGGATCCGGGGGCGGCGGACCAGTCGTACGGGCTGGGGACGTTGGACGATCCGGCGTTCGCCGGGATGCACGAGGTGTCGGCGCTGATCGCCGGGCAGTCGGTGGGGGCGGCGGAGGCCGTGTGGCGGGGTGAGGCGCTGCACGCGGTGAACTTCGCGGGCGGGCTGCACCACGCGATGCCGGGTGGTGCGTCCGGGTTCTGCATCTACAACGACGCCTCGCTGGCGATCGCGCGGCTGCTGGAGCTCGGGGCGGAGCGGGTCGCGTACATCGACGTCGACGTGCATCACGGGGACGGGGTGCAGGCGGCGTTCTGGGAGGACCCGCGGGTGCTGACGATCTCGCTGCACGAGCATCCTCAGACGCTGTTCCCGCAGACCGGATGGCCGCAGGAGACCGGGGCGGACTCCGCGGAGGGTTCGGCGGTGAACGTGGCGCTGCCGGCCGGGACGGGGGACGCGGGGTGGCTGCGGGCGTTCCACGCGGTCGTGCCGGAGCTGATCGCCGGCTTCCGGCCGCAGGTGCTCGTGACGCAGCACGGGGCCGACACGCACTTCGAGGATCCGCTGGCGCACCTGGCGGTGTCGCTGGACGCGCAGCGGGCGGTGCAGGTGGCCTGTCACGACCTGGCGCACGAGTACGCCGACGGGCGGTGGGTGGCCCTGGGCGGGGGCGGTTACGCGGTGGTCGACGTGGTGCCGCGCTCGTGGACGCACCTGGTCGCGATCGCGGCCGGGCGGGCCGTGAAGCCCGAGGCGATGATCCCCGAGGGCTGGCGTCAGGAAGTGTTCGCGAAGACGCGGCAGTTGGCGCCGGCGCGGATGACGGACGGCCGCTGGCCCGTGAGCTGGTCCGGCTGGGACGAGGGCTACGACCCGGCGGACCGGCTGGACCAGGCGGTGCTGGCGACGCGGCGGTCGGTGTTCCCGCTGCGGGGGTTGCTGGCGTGAGGCGGTGCCGCCGGGTGTAGGCCGACCGTGCGGTGTTCGCGGGTTCCCGGGACAGGGGGAGTTCCGGTCACGCACGATCTTCTTGTGCTGACCCCCGAGGCCCTGCGTGCGCATCTGGTGGGTGCTCGGCTCGCCGGGACCGTGGCGACGTCGCGGGAGGAGAGCCTGCGCAGTTATCGGCTCTTCGCCGCCCGGGACCCCCGGGTGCTGCTCGGAATCGACCCCGAAGGTGCCTGGGGGCAGCGGGAGTTGATCGAGCTGATGGCGGACCGGTGTGGTGTTTCGGCCGATTCGCGGCGGGTTTCCGGCCAGGACGTGATCGATCCGGAGCGGACCCTGGCGGCGCTGGACGCCTTCGCGGAACGCCTCGCCGAAGCCGCCGGGCGGGGCGCTCCCGTGCTTCTCGGGACCGGGCACCCGCATCGGCTGCTCGGTTTCTACGGCGCTCTGGCAGACGCGCTGTCGGCGGCTGGATGTGCCGTTCTCACCCCGGCGAAGGGTCGCCGTGTCGACATAACGACCCGGTTCGGCCTACGCACGTACAACCTCGACTACGTACGGGGAGTCGCGCTGGTGCGGACCCCGGACGGGGAACGCCCCGGTTGTGAGCCCGGCGCACATACGCACTCACCTCTCCCGGTTCGTACCGTACTGGCCGCTTGTGCGGAGGCCGGCGGGCCCCTTCCCGAGCTGGTGATCGGGGACCACGGGTGGGTCTGCGGGGCAGGTCAGCTGGGGTTCGAGGCCATCGGGCCGGCCGATACGGACGACCCGGCGCTGTTCGTGGGGGAGGCCGAGGGGTCCGTGGCCGTGGCCGTTCCACTTGATGACGGCGTGCGGTCCGATTACTACCTGCCGCTTACCCGCTACGTACTCAATCGGGCGTGTCTGTCACAGTAGGCCGCCGATGGGTGCACCTCTTCCCCACTCGCATCACTGGCACCTACATTGGGGAGTGAGCACGCAGCGACGAAGAGTCACCGGAAGGGGAAGCCGGTGGCCGTCGAGTGCGGAAGGTTCAGGTGTGTCATGGCTGCAGCTGGCGAGAGGCCTCTGAACGAGGTTCAGTTCCTTACCGTGGCGGAAGTCGCCTCGGTGATGCGAGTGTCGAAGATGACCGTGTACCGGCTGGTGCACAGCGGTCATCTGCCCGCGATCCGTGTGGGGCGGTCCTTCCGCGTCCCGGAGCAAGCGGTTCACGAGTACCTCCGCGAGAGTTACGTGGGGGTGGAAACCGCCTGACGGCGGGGCCGGGGCGATCCCCACAGGGCACTCGGGATCCCCCCGGCCTCCTCGATTACGACCTCAGCGCTCGGACGGGTAGGCTGGCCCCTCGTAGGTCGTATGGGCCCATGGCGCCCAAACACCGAGTGATGAGAAGTGAGCGAGGGTAGTCGTGGGCTCTGTTATCAAGAAGCGGCGCAAGCGGATGGCGAAGAAGAAGCACCGCAAGCTGCTCAAGCGCACGCGCGTTCAGCGTCGTAACAAGAAGTAAGTTCGCGACGCGCGAGCCGCGAAAGCGTTGCTGTGGCCCCCCACCCACCGGTGGGGGGCCACACGCATATCCGCCGCGGGTTCCGCGCCCGCGGCCCCGCGCTCCTGCGTCCGGCTGCTTCGGTCACTTCACGCATCGGGCGGTCATCACAGCGCAACAACAACCCGCTAAGTTGGCCCCACGGGGGAACGCGGTGGGGGGCAAGACGTTCTGGAAGGAAGGCGCTGATCTTGGGCAAGGTCGTGCTCGTGACCGGAGTGGCCCGCCAGCTGGGGGGCCGGTTCGTCAGGCGCATCCAGCGGGACCCCGAGGTGGACCGGGTCGTCGCCGTGGACGCGGTGCCGCCCGAGCACCATCTGGGCGGCGCGGACTTCATCCAGGCCGACATCCGGCAGCCCGGGATCGCGCGGGTGCTCGCCGAGACGGGCGCCGACACGATCGTCCACCTGGACGTGACGGGCACGCCGCTGGGCAGCGGCAACCGGGCCTCCCTGAAGGAGACCAACGTCATCGGCACCATGCAGCTGCTCGGTGCCTGCCAGAAGTCCCCGGCCGTGCAACGGCTGGTCGTGAAGTCCAGTACCAACGTCTACGGCTCCGCGCCCCGCGACCCGGCCGTGTTCACCGAGACGACTCCGCCCAAGTCCCTGCCCAGTGGCGGCTTCGCCAAGGACACGGTCGAGGTCGAGGGGTATGTCCGCGGCTTCGCGCGCCGCCGGCCCGATGTGGCCGTGTGCGTACTGCGGTTCGCCAACATCCTGGGCCCGACCGCGGACACGCCGCTCGCCTCGTACTTCGCGCTGCCGGTCCTGCCGACGGTGTTCGGCTACGACCCGCGGCTGCAGTTCGTGCACGAGGACGATGTGATCGAGGTGCTGCGGATCGGCTCGCACGAACCCCGGCGGGGCACGCTCAACAGCGGCACCTTCAACATCGCCGGCGACGGTGTGCTGCTGCTCTCCCAGTGCTCCCGGCGCCTCGGGCGGCCCACCGTGCCGCTGCTGCTGCCGGCCGTCACCTGGGCGGGCTCGCTGGTGCGTACGCTGGGCATGACGGACTTCTCGCCCGAGCAGATCCGGCTGCTCACACACGGCCGGGTGGTGGCCACGGGCCAGATGCGCGAGACGCTGGGATTCCAGCCCAAGTACACGACCGCGGAGACGTTCGCGGACTTCGCCCGCAGCCAGGGCCCCGGACTTCTTCCGCCGGAGGCCCTTGCGGGGGCCGTCGACCGGATCGCCGACTCGCCTCTCGCGGGCGGCGGACACTCCCCGACGCAGAGCGCCAACTGAGGAGCGCATCAACGATGGCGGACGCCAAGGTCATTCCGTTCGACGACGACCGGTCCCGCGGGAGCGCCGTGCAGCGCCCGCAGCGGCGCCGGAGCGCCGGGAACCGCCGCTCGGGCGCGGAGTCCGTGCCGGTGCGTGAGGTGCAGCCCCTGCCCACCAGGGCTGTTCCGCAGGATGATGTTCCTGTGACTTCCGATGAACAGCCGCCGCAGCCTTCCCGGGACGGCGAGGGCGGGCTGGAACGGCGGATCGCGGGCGGCCTGGCCTTCCTGCGCCGCCGCCTCACCGGGGACTACGAGGTCGACGACTTCGGCTACGACGAGGAGCTCACCGATCAGGTCCTGATGTCCCTGCTGCGCCCGCTGTACGACACGTACTTCCGGGTCGAGGTCAAGGGCATCGAGAACATCCCGTCCGAGGGCGGTGCCCTGATCGTCGCCAACCACTCCGGCACGCTGCCGATGGACGGCCTGATGATGCAGGTCGCCGTGCACGACAACCACCCGGCGGGCCGGCATCTGCGGCTCCTGGCCGCGGACCTGGTGTTCATGCTGCCGGTGGTCAACGAGCTGGCCCGCAAGCTGGGTCACACCCTGGCGTGCGCCGAGGACGCGTCCCGGCTGCTGGAGCAGGGCGAGTTGGTCGGGGTGATGCCGGAGGGCTTCAAGGGCCTTGGCAAGCCGTTCGCGGACCGCTACAAGCTCCAGCGCTTCGGCCGCGGCGGTTTCGTCTCGACGGCGCTGCGCGCGGGGACGCCGATCGTGCCCTGCTCGATCGTCGGGGCGGAGGAGATCTACCCGATGATCGGCAACGCCAAGACGGTCGCGCGGCTGCTGGGCTTCCCCTACTTCCCGATCACGCCCACGTTCCCGTGGCTCGGACCGCTCGGGGCGATCCCGCTGCCGACCAAGTGGACGATCCAGTTCGGCGAGCCGATCCCCACGGACGGCTATCCGCCGGAGGCGGCCGAGGACCCGATGCTGATGTTCAACCTGACCGACCAGGTCAGGGAGCAGATCCAGCACACGCTCTACAAGTTGCTGGTGCAGCGGCGGTCGGTGTTCTTCTGACGCCGACGTCCGCAACAGCGTGTGACCCTGCCCGGTCGCTCGGATCCGCCGGACGGAGTCCGGCACGGCTGTCCGAAGCCTGCGGAGCAGTGCGAGGGCAGCAGACAAGAGGGGCCAAGTTGCTGGTGCAGCGGCGGTCGGTGTTCTTCTGACGACCGTGGGGCGCCCCTCCTCGGGGGGCACCCCACCGTCGCCGTCTAGTCCGCGTCCTCGCTGTCGATGCCCAGGCCGGGCAGGAGGCCGGGCAGGAGCGGTGGGAGCGTCACATCCGGCTCGGGGACGGGTGTGTTGCCCTCCGCGGACGGGGAGGTGCTCGCCTCGCCGTCCTTCGGCGGGTCGAGGAGGCCGCCGGTGTTGCCGCCGAGCAGGCCGTCGTCGTCGCTGCCGGAGCCGGCCGAGCGGCTGGGGCTGCCGCTGCGGCCTTCGTCGCTGTGCCTGCCGCCGCTGTCGCTGGGGCGGGCCGAGCGGTCGGTGCCGGAGGAGCCGCCGGGGGCCGACTCGGAGGCGCCGCGCCGCTTGCCGTCGCCGCCGCTCGGGGCCGACGGCTCGGGCAGCAGGGACTGCAGGGGGGCGACGTCCTCGTCTATGGCGTCGAACACGGACGACACCTGCTCGCTGACGTCCCCGAGCTGGACGGGCAGTCGCTCGCGCAGCTCGCCCCAGGCCTCGCGGTGGGAGTGGGAGAACGCGGACAGGGCCTGGATGGGGCCCAGCGAGTCCGGGTCGCGCTGGTACGCCTCGCTCAGCAGGCGGTGGCCCTCCGACGCGTCGTGCCGCATGCCGGACAGGGCACGGCGGATCTCGCCGAGGGACTCGTGGTCCAGGGGGCCGCTGCGGCCGCGCTCCATCAGGCGGCGTGCCTCGCCGAGCCGCGTGGAGGCGTGGTCGAGGTAGACCCGGCCGCGCTCGTCCGACCCGTCGGCGAGGCCGAGCGTGACGTCCTCGATGCCGCGCTTGAGGCCGTAGAGCGAGTCGCCGGGCAGGGCGTCCGAGCTGGCGGCGGAGACTCCGCCGAAGGCGCTCGCCGCCACCCCTACGCTCAGTCCGCCCGCGGTGAGGCCCTTGGCGAGCCGGGAACGCGGCCGGAACTTCTTCAGCGAACTCGCGCGGTGCGCGCCGCGAGCCCGGGATCGCTGCTCGGGGACCGCGCTGTCCGTCGCCCCGCCGCCCGCGGTGCCCTCTTGAAGCATGGCCTCGAAAGCGGCCACCAGCTGGGCCCGCTGAACGACCTTGACCTCCGGGTCGAGCTCCGGCTTGGGCAGCGCGCCGAGCCCCGAGGCGAGCGCCAGATGGCGGTCCTGCTCGCTCGGTTCCGCGGCCGCCCGGGCCGGTGCCGATCCTTCGGGCTGCTCGGCCGCCGTGCCCTGCTCGGGCTGCTCCTCCAGGGCCTGGGCGAAGGCGTTCGCCCGCCGGTGCGCCGATACGTTCGCGATCACTGGCGGCACCTCCTCTCGTCATGACGGTCGACTCCCCAGGGGGTCCTGAGGGTTGCACACCCTGACCACGACCACACGATCGAGTGACCGGAGCCGGCCAGGGGGTGACCACAGGGAGCCTGCATCCCGCACAACGAGCGGCGCGGCACTTGGGTTACGGACACCGGCTGATCGGATGCCGAAGTCAACGCACCGTCACGGAACGTGAGTTGGATGTCGCCAAGCGTGCGGGTCGGTCAGCGGGCGTCTTCCGGGAGGAGCCGGGCCAGGGTGCGGACGGCCCGGTACTGGAGGGTCTTGATGGCGCCCTCGTTCTTGCCCATCACCCGGGCGGTCTCGGCGACGGAGAGGCCCTGGAGGAAGCGGAGCGTCACGCACTCCTGCTGCTGCGGATTGAGCCGCCGTACGGCGTCGAGCAGGGCGGCGTTGGAGAGGGACTCCAGGACGGAGTCCTCGGGGGAGCGCTCGACCTCGTTGGCGTCGAGCATCTCGCCGGTGGTGACCTCGAGGCGGAACCGGCTGGACTTGAAGTGGTCCGCGACGAGGTTGCGGGCGATGGTCACGAGCCAGGCGCCGAAGTCACGGCCCTGCCAGGTGAACGTGCCGATGCGCCGCAGGGCGCGCAGGAAGGTCTCGCTGGTGAGGTCCTCGGCGGTCGCCTTTCCTCCGACCCGGTAGTAGATGTACCGGTAGACGGTGTCGCTGTACTGGTCGTAGAGGCGGCCGAAGGCGTCGGACTCGCCGGCCTGGGCACGCTCCACGAGATCCATCATCCGGGCGCTGTCGCTGTCCGCCGCCGGGCGGCGGGCGGTGGCCGCCCCGGACGGGCGGCCTCGTCTGCCGACCGCGGCGCTGCCGTCGGCCAGTGCGTAGCACGGACCGACGGGCGCGGCGGTGGCGAATGCGGGGACGGCGTACGCGGTGGGGACGAAGCCGCGCAACAGGTCGTGGACCGTTGCGCGCAGCGTAGCCAGGCCCGAGGCGTCAACCCCGACGTGTGGGTACACGGGACTCCCAGAGGCAGAGCTTCCATCACGTGCAGTGCGGGACCTTTCACCCGTCGTAGCGACGGAGGGGTACCGGATTGCGTCTGAGGAGAATAACGCTTCGTGCAGGCACTGCTACACCGAGTTGCTCAAATCATCGATTACGTTGCTTCCGTAACCGATTGACGCCGGATCAAGTGCCGGAGTTTGAACGCTTGTTGATCGAAACGGTTCGGATTGCGGCTGAGTCCGGGGCGTGTTGTGGCCGTGTGCAGCCAAGAGGACTGGACACGAGGTTGTGGGGGTACGCCAGTTGGATTTACGGCGATTGTCAGGCCCTAAACGATGGTGTCCCGGTTTGATCGGTTGTCAGCGGCGCCGGCGGTGCAGGGCGATGGCGGCCGCGGTGCCGCCGGCCACCGCGCCGACGCCCGCCGCGGCCGGGATGCCGACCTTGGCGGCCTTGCGGCCCGTGCGGTAGTCGCGCAGCCGCCAGTCCAGCCGGCGGGCGTGCTTGCGCAGCTTGCTGTCCGGGTTGATGGCGTAGGGGTGGCCGACCAGCGAGAGCATCGGGATGTCGTTGTGCGAGTCGCTGTAGGCGGCGCAGCGGCCGAGGTCCAGGCCCTCGGCGGCGGCCAGGGCGCGGACGGCCTCGGCCTTCGCGGGGCCGTGCAGCGGTTCGCCGACGAGTTTGCCGGTGTAGACGCCGTCGACGGACTCGGCGACCGTGCCCAGGGCGCCGGTCAGGCCGAGGCGGCGGGCGATGACGGTGGCGATCTCGACGGGGGCGGCCGTGACCAGCCACACCTTCTGGCCGGCGTCCAGGTGGGCCTGGGCGAGGGCGCGGGTGCCGGGCCAGATGCGCTCGGCCATGTACTCGTCGTAGATCTCCTCGCCGATCGACTGCAGTTCGGCGACGCGGTGGCCCCGGACGATCGAGAGGGCGGAGTCGCGGGCCTCCTGCATGTGTTCGGGGTCCTCGACGCCGGCGAGGCGGAACCACGCCTGCTGCCACGCGAACTTCGCGAGGTCGCGCGTCTCGAAGAACTTCCGTTTGTACAGGCCGCGTCCGAAGTGGAAGAGGGCCGCGCCCTGCATGACGGTGTTGTCCAGGTCGAAGAAGGCGGCGGCCCGGTCGTCGCCGTGCACCGGGAACTGCGGTACCTCGGTCGTGCCGGCGACTTCCTGCGTGGACTTGCGGGCTGCCTCCGCCGAGGCCTCGCCTGCCAAAACGCTCCGCGCCGTGGCGGAGCGCCTACGGGGGGTGAGCCATCCTAGAGCGGCCATGGCGTGAGCATAGCCAGTTTGTTCGGGGGTTCCGGAGCCGGAACGTTCGGAGCCTGTGAACTCTCGGCAAGCGTGTCGTTAAAGATGCCGCGTGGGACGGGCGCGGTCGGCGCGTCCCCTGGCGCTTCGACGAGGGTTCCGCCCGGGCGCGGCCGCGCGACAATGGCCGACATGAGTCCCCTCTTCCGTCGCACGCCCTCTCGGGACCGGCTCGTCACGCTGATCCGCAAGCCCGGCTGTCATCTGTGTGATGACGCACAGGTCGTTGTGGAGAAGGTGTGCGGTGATCTCGGAGTCCCCTGGGAGCAGAAGGACATCACCGAGGATCGGGAACTGCACGACCAGTACTGGGAGCAGATCCCGGTCGTGCTGGTGGACGGCAGGCAGCACACGTTCTGGCGCGTGAACGAGGACCGCCTGCGCAAGGCGCTGACCGACTGATCCCGCCCGCCGAGCGACTGACCGATCAGTCCAAAGTGACCGTCGGGTCGCTTAGGATCGATGGTGACTTGGTCTCGGGGGCGGGATTCACTGAGGAGAGTGTGCGGTTTTGCCCCCGAAAGACAAGGAACGGTGGTGCGTATGCGCCGGTTCCCTGCGCGTGCGCCGGGGGCGCGTGACCCCGGTCACGTTGGCCGGGCAAATCGGACACCATCTTTGTGCACGCGTTCACAAAGACATAGCCTGCATTCGACGGGGCGGTCATGTAGGGACGTATGACCGCCTACAGCCCCGCTCTACCCGCAGGAGCACCGTGGCAACTGGCCGAACTCACCGACCGGCGACCCGCAGCCGAGGGATTCCCGAGGCCACCGTCGCCCGGCTTCCGCTGTACCTCCGCGCTCTGACCGCGCTGTCGGAGCGCTCGGTCCCCACGGTCTCCTCCGAGGAGCTCGCGGCGGCGGCGGGGGTCAACTCCGCGAAGCTGCGCAAGGACTTCTCCTACCTCGGCTCCTACGGGACCAGGGGTGTCGGCTACGACGTCGAGTATCTCGTGTACCAGATCTCCCGCGAACTGGGGCTCACCCAGGACTGGCCGGTAGTGATCGTCGGTATCGGTAACCTCGGCGCCGCCCTCGCCAACTACGGCGGGTTCGCCTCCCGTGGATTCCGGGTCGCCGCGCTGATCGACGCCGACCCGGCCATGGCCGGCAAGCCCGTCGCCGGGATCCCGGTGCAGCACTCCGACGACCTGGAGAAGATCATCCAGGACAACGGCGTGTCGATCGGTGTCATCGCCACCCCCGCCGGTGCCGCCCAGGCGGTCTGCGACCGGCTCGTGGCCGCCGGTGTCACCTCGATCCTGAACTTCGCGCCGACCGTGCTGTCCGTCCCCGAGGGCGTCGACGTGCGCAAGGTCGACCTCTCCATCGAGCTGCAGATCCTCGCCTTCCACGAGCAGCGCAAGGCCGGGGAGGAGGCCGCCGCCTCCGACGGTGGCGTCCCCACCGCCGCCGCCCGCAGCGACTCCACCGACCAGGGGCCGGACGGGGACATGCCCGCCGTGATGCCGGCATGAGCCTCCTCGTCGTCGGACTCAGCCACCGCAGCGCCCCGGTCAGCGTGCTGGAGCGGGCCGCGCTGACCGCGGACGCGCAGGTCAAGCTGCTCCAGGACACGGTCGCCGCCGAACCGGCCACCGAGGCCGCGGTGCTCGCCACCTGCAACCGCATCGAGCTCTACGCCGACGTGGACAAGTTCCACGCCGGTGTCGCCGAGCTGTCCACGCTGCTCGCCCGGCACAGCGGCGTCGGCCTGGAGGAGCTCACCCCCTATCTCTACGTGCACTACGAGGACCGGGCCGTCCACCATCTGTTCTCGGTGGCCTGCGGGCTGGACTCGATGGTCGTCGGCGAGGGGCAGATCCTCGGCCAGATCAAGGACTCCCTGGCCCGGGCGCAGGACCTGCAGTCCGCCGGCCGGCTCCTGAACGACCTGTTCCAGCAGGCCCTGCGGGTCGGCAAGCGCGCCCACTCCGAGACCGGCATCGACCGCGCCGGCCAGTCCCTGGTCACCTTCGGCCTGGAGCAGCTGGCCCGGGGCGGGGACGTACAGCAGTGGGCGCGGGGCAAGAAGGCCCTGGTCATCGGGGCCGGGTCGATGTCCTCCCTGGCCGCCGCCACGCTCGCGCGGGCCGGGGTCGCCGAGATCGTCGTCGCCAACCGCACCTTCGACCGCGCCGAGCGCCTCGCCCAGATCCTGATGGACGGCGACGACACGGACGTGGCGGCCCGCGCGGTACCGATGGAGTCGGTGCCGGCCGAGCTGACACGTGCCGACGTCACCGTCTCCTGCACGGGTGCGACGGGCCTGGTCCTGACGGCCGAGTCGGTCGCCGGGGCGGTCGAGGGCCGTACGCCGGCGCCGGCCGCCGGGTCCGGCGAGGACGGACCGGGGGCGCCGGGCGGCGAGTCCGGCCCCGCGACCGGTTCCGGGGCGCAGCGCGGCGGTGCGGCGGGCACGAGCCTCGGCAGCGAGGACGGCTGCCCGCTCGACCTCTCCGCGGTGCAGGGCACCGCCGGGTTCTCCGTACTGGGCGAGGCCGCCGTGGCCGGGATGGCCGCCGCCGACCTCGAACAGCACGCGGCGTGGGTGGACAACGGCTCGGTGGGCGGCACCCAGCGCACGGGCGGTACGGCCCGGGCGGGGCAGACCGGCACGCTCGACCCGGCCGCGGACACCGACGCCATCGCCGCGCTCGCCGCGACCGTCGCCACCGTCGGGCGGATCCCCGAGCGGCGCCGGCCCGAGCCGGTGGAGGAGCCGCAGCGGCCCGAGCCCGTGCTCTTCCTGCTGGACCTGGCGATGCCGCGCGACATCGACGCGGCCGTGCACCGGCTGGCCGGGGTGCGGCTGGTGGACATCGAGTCGCTGGCGGAGGCCTCCGCGGGCGCTCCGATGGCTGCCGATGTGGACCAGGTACGGCGTATCGTCTCCGACGAGGTCGCGGCTTTCGGGGCAGCACTGCGGGCCGCGCACATCACACCGACCGTGGTCGCCCTGCGCACCATGGCCGCGGATGTCGTGGCCGGCGAGATCGCCCGGCTGGACGGCCGGCTGCCCGGACTCGACGACAAGCACCGAGCGGAGATCACCCAGACCGTGCGGCGCGTGGTCGACAAACTGCTCCACGCGCCGACCGTGCGGGTCAAGCAACTCGCGGCCGAACCCGGCGGCGCCGGGTACGCGGACGCGCTGCGGACCCTGTTCGACCTCGACCCCGAGACGGTGGCCGCCGTCTCCCGGGCCGAGGACAGCACCACCGAGAAAGACCGAGGGCCGGCATGACTGACACGCGTGAGCCGCTGAGGCTCGGCACCCGGCGCAGCAGGCTCGCCATGGCCCAGTCCGGGCAGGTGGCGGAAGCCGTGAGCCGGGTGACCGGGCGGCCCGTCGAGCTCGTCGAGATCACCACGTACGGCGACGTGTCGCGTGAGGCGCTCGCCCAGATCGGCGGCACCGGCGTGTTCGTGACCGCCCTGCGCGACGCGCTCCTCAAGGGCGAGGTCGACTTCGCGGTGCACTCGCTGAAGGACCTGCCGACCACGCAGCCCGACGACCTGGTCGTCGCCGCCGTGCCGGTGCGCGAGGACCCGCGGGACGTGATCGTCGCCCGGGACGCGCTGAAGTTCACCGACCTGCCCTCCGGGGCCCGCATCGGTACGGGTTCGCCGCGCCGCATGGCGCAGCTCAACGCGTACGCCCGCAGCCACGGCCTGGACATAGCGACGGTCCCGATCCGCGGCAACGTCGACACCCGCATCGGGTTCGTACGCAGCGGAGAGCTCGACGCCGTCGTGCTGGCCGCCGCCGGACTGAACCGGATCGGCCGCGGCGACGAAGTGACCGACTTCCTGTCGGTCGACACGGTTTTGCCCGCCCCCGGCCAGGGGGCCCTGGCGATCGAGTGCACCGCGGCCAACGCGGACCTCGTCGCCGCGCTCGCCGAACTCGACGACCCGTTCACACGGATCGCCGTGACGGCCGAGCGATCACTGCTCGCCGCCCTGGAGGCCGGTTGCAGCGCTCCCGTGGGCGCGCTGGCCGACCTGCCCCCACTCTCGGATCCGCTCGAGCGGGGGGACCCCCAGGCCGACGGGCAGATTGTCAAGGAAATGCGCCTGCGCGCCGTCGTCGGGACCACCGACGGCACGCGCATGGTGCAGCTGTCCACCACCGGTCCCGTGCCCGAGACGCACGACGGGGCAATGGCGCTCGGTCGCGAACTCGCGGCCGAGATGCTCGCCCAGGGCGCGGCCGGTCTGATGGGGGAGCGAGCACAGTGAGCCCCACCACCCTTTCCGCCGGTCCTGAACACGGGCACGTCACCTTCCTGGGTGCCGGACCCGGAGATCCGGGACTGCTGACTCTGCGCGCCGTGGAGGCGCTGGCGAGTGCCGACGTCCTCGTCGCCGAGCACGAAGTGCTCGACGTCGTACGTCAGCACGCCAGGCAGGGCGTGTCCGAAGTGCACACGGATCCGGATCCCTCCCAGGATCCGGCGCCGGGCACAGGAACGCCCCAGCTGACGGTAGTTGACGACACGTCAACCACCGTCGCCGCCCCCGCGGTGCGGGATGCCGCACATCTTGTCATGGAGGCCGCACGGGGCGGCAGGCGGGTCGTGCGTGCGGTGTCCGGGGACCCGGGCCTCGACACGTACGCCGCCGAGGAGATGCTGGCGTGCGCCGCCGCCGGGGTGCCCTTCGAGGTCGTCCCGGGCATCGCGAGCGCCGTCGGCGTGCCCGCGTACGCCGGTGTGCCGCTGCGGGACGCGCAGGGCGCGGACGTGCGGTTCGTCGACGCGCGCACGGCGTCGGACCGGTGCTGGACGGAGGTCGGGGCGTCGGACGGCACGGTCGTCGTGTCCACGACGCTGGACTCCGTCGCCGCGGCGGCCGGCGAGCTCGTCTCCGCCGGGCGCAAGCCGGACACCCCGATGACGGTCACCGTCGCCGGTACGACCACCCGGCAGCGCACCTGGACCGCCACGCTCGGCACGATCGCGCAGACGCTGAAGCAGCTCAAGGTGCTGCCCTCGCCCGACGGCGGCCGGCCGGTGATAGCCGTGGTCGGTGAGCGTTCCGCCGCCGCCCAGCGCGACCAGCTCTCGTGGTTCGAGTCCAAGCCGCTGTTCGGCTGGAAGGTGCTCGTGCCGCGGACCAAGGAGCAGGCGGCGTCGCTCTCCGACCAGCTGCGGTCGTACGGGGCCGTGCCGCACGAGGTGCCGACGATCGCCGTCGAGCCGCCGCGCACGCCCCAGCAGATGGAGCGCGCGGTCAAGGGGCTCGTCACGGGCCGCTACGAGTGGATCGCCTTCACCTCGGTCAACGCGGTCAAGGCCGTGCGGGAGAAGTTCGAGGAGTACGGCCTCGACGCGCGTGCCTTCGCGGGCATCAAGGTCGCGGCCGTCGGCGAGCAGACGGCGAAGGCGCTGATCGCGTTCGGTGTGAAGCCGGACCTGGTGCCGAGCGGTGAGCAGTCGGCCGCCGGTCTGCTGGAGGACTGGCCGCCCTACGACCCGGTCTTCGACCCGATCGACAGAGTGTTCCTGCCGCGTGCCGACATCGCCACGGAGACGCTGGTCGCCGGGCTGATCGAGCTCGGCTGGGAGGTCGACGACGTCACGGCCTACCGGACCGTGCGGGCCTCGCCGCCGCCGGCGGAGACCCGCGAGGCGATCAAGGGCGGTGGCTTCGACGCCGTGCTCTTCACCTCGTCGTCCACCGTGCGGAACCTGGTCGGCATCGCCGGCAAGCCGCACAACGTCACCGTGATCGCGTGTATCGGCCCGGCCACGGCGAAGACCGCCGAGGAGCACGGGCTCCGGGTGGACGTCATGGCTCCCGAGCCGTCCGTCCACAAGCTGGCGGAAGCCCTGGCCGACTTCGGCGCGAAGCGCCGGGCCGCGGCGGTGGAGGCCGGCGACCCGGTGACGCGGCCGAGCGAGCGGCGGCCGGGGGCGCGGCGGAGGCGGTCGACGACCTGAGCGACCCTCACTGGCTGCGGCTACGCGGGAGTCACCGCGTGGCCGTAGCGCAGGAGGTTGTCCGGGTCGTAGACGGACTTGTCGTGGCGTAGGCGGGCGTAGACCTCCGGGGTCCAGGCGCGGGCGCGGTCCTGTTCGTCGCCCGGGGTGCCGTGGATGTTGACCATGGTGCGGCCCGTTCCGTACGGGGCCATGGCTTGGTAGAGGCGGCGGGTCGCCTGCTCGACGGCCTCGGCCACGGGTGGGGCGGGCATGATGCCGACCGACTCCATGAAGTAGCGGGCGTCGCGGGCGCAGACGGCGTCCTCGACGGCGGACGGGCGGGACAGCGCGCCGCCCATGTGCCGCAGGGATGCCACGAGGAGGGGGTGCTCGGCGCCGGCTCCGGGGCCGACCTGCTCCAGGAACGTGTCGACGGCGTCGGGCGTCAGGTCGCGCAGCAGCGTGCAGCACTCGCGGGCCGGGAGCGGATCCTGCGGTTCCATGTGGATGCGGTCCAGGGCCGCGTGGTCCATCTCCTCGACGGTGTCGACGGCCACGGGGGCGGCTTCGCGCAGCGGCGCGATCAGGGCTTCGCCCTCGGCCGGGTCGCCCGGCCACGCGATCGCGACCCGGGCCCAGAAGCCGCCGCGCAGGGGCTCCGGGATCTGCGGGATCGGCGGCAGCCGCAGCACCGAGAACATGCTGCACATCTCGTCCGGGACCGTGCGGGTCCAGTCCGTCCAGGTGCGCAGCAGGGTCTCGGTGTGCTCGGCGTGGCAGTGGATGGCGCCGCCGTAGAGCCGGGGCACGGGCAGCAGTTCCGTGACGAGCGAGGTGACGACGCCTACGTTGCCCTTGCCGCCGCGCAGCGCCCAGAACAGTTCCGGTTCGTGCTGGGGGTCCGACTCGCGCAGGTGCCCGTCCGGGGTGACGACCTGGAAGGAGCGGACCAGGTCGGCGGCGTAGCCGTAGGTCCGGCCGAGGACGGGGAGTCCGCCGCCGAGGGTGTAGCCGACGACGCCCGCGTCCGTGGAGGTGCCGCACAGGCCCGCCAGGCCGTGCGGGGCGGCCGCGGCCATGACGTGGCTCCACTTGGCGCCGGCGACGATGGTGGCGGTGCGGGTGGTGGGGTCGACGTCGACGTCCGTCATGCGGGACGTGTTGATCAGCAGGCCGTGCTCGATCGGGAAGTTGGCGCCGTGGCCGGTGGCCTGGACGGCGACGGGGGTGTGGGTGGCGTGTGCCCAGCGCATGGCGGTGACGATGTCGTCGGCGCCGGTGGCGCCGATGGCGACGTCCGGGGTGTGCAGGGAGGCCAGGTTGAAGCCGGTCACCTCGTCGGCGTAGGCGCGTTCGCCGGGGCGTAGGACGGGGCCGTGGATCTCTGAGAGGGCGAAGAGGTCGGGGGTGTGGGGGTGGGCTGTCATCGGGTCCTCCGTGGGGGCGGGTACGGAGGGACGGCGGCGGTGGGGTGGGCCGGCCGTCGGGGCTCTTCTACTTGTCCTGCTGTTTCAGGATGGACCTGGGGGTGTGGGGGCGCATGTGGGGGCTGGGGGCTTCGGGGGTGCTCGGCGTTTGTGCTGGGGGTGGGTGGGCACGCAGCCCGGCGTGGCGGGGTGCCGCTGCGCCCACGCGTGCCGCCCTTAGCGGCACGCATGCCCGCAGCTGGGCGGGGCGGGTGTGCGTAGCTGGGCGGGGCGGGTGTGCGCAGTTAGGTGGCCGACAAGGCGTCGGTATCGGGGGGTTTGGGGCGGGCGTAGCGTAGGGGCATGACGACGTACGGATCATTTCCCGGTACTCGCCCTCGGCGGTTGCGGACCAGCCCCGTGATGCGTCGGATGGTCGCCGAGACCCGGTTGCACCCCGCCGATCTCATTCTCCCGGCCTTCGTGCGGGAGGGCGTCAGCGAGCCCGTGCCGATCACCGCCATGCCGGGGGTCGTGCAGCACACCCGGGACAGTCTGAAGAAGGCCGCCGCGGAGGCGGTCGCTGCGGGGATCTCCGGGATCATGCTGTTCGGCGTGCCGGAGGAGTCGAAGAAGGACGCGCTCGGGACGCCGGGGACCGACCCGGACGGGATCCTCCAGGTCGCCCTCCGGGACGTGCGGGCCGAGGTCGGCGACGATCTGCTCGTCATGTCCGACCTGTGCCTCGACGAGACCACCGACCATGGGCACTGCGGCATCCTCGACGAGCAGGGCCGGGTCGACAACGACGCGACCCTGGAGCGGTACGCCGAGATGGCACAGGTGCAGGCCGACGCCGGCGCCCATGTCGTCGCGCCCAGCGGGATGATGGACGGGCAGGTCGGGGTCATCCGCGACGCGCTCGACCAGATCGGGCGGGAGGACGTCGCCATCCTCGCCTACACCGTGAAGTACGCCTCTGCCTTCTACGGGCCCTTCCGGGAGGCCGTCGGCTCGTCCCTGCGAGGGGATCGGAAGACCTACCAGCAGGACCCCGCGAATGTGCGCGAGTCGCTGCGGGAGCTCGCCCTGGACCTGGAGGAGGGCGCCGACATGGTGATGGTCAAGCCGGCCGGGCCCTACCTGGACATCCTCGCCCGGGTCGCGGACGCCGTGGACGTGCCCGTCGCCGCCTACCAGATCTCCGGCGAGTACTCGATGATCGAGGCCGCCGCCGAGAAGGGCTGGATCGACCGGGACCGGGCGATCATGGAGGCCCTGACCGGCATCCGCCGGGCCGGCGCGCGGAACATCCTCACCTACTGGGCCACCGAAGTGGCCCAGAAGCTGAAGGATCAGTAGGACAGTGCGTCGTCCATGTCGGCCAGCCAGTACGTGACCGTGAGCGTGCTGTCGTAGTACACGCCCTTGGCCGGCAGGGCCGGGAGCGCCGAGGGGCCGCCGTCGCTGTTCGGCGTGCGGCCCTGGAAGCCGACCGTGAGCTTGTGGCTGGTCGTGCCCCATTCGCCGCTGCCGTCGGCCGCCGACAGTGAGACGCCCGCGTAGCCGGACTCGCCGGGGGCCAGTGTCGTCACCGCATGCGGCTTGGAGTCCTTGACCGGCCGCGGGACCCACTGCATCTCGTCGAAGCGCAGCACCGGGTAGTAGGTCAGGTCACACATCTTCGAGCCGGTGTTCTTGACCGTGAGCAGCATGTGGTTGAGGGGGCGGCGGACCGGCTGGGCGGTGACGGTGGTGTTGGAGCCGTTGCAGGAGACGCGGGTCGCCGTGGCGCCCTTCGCGGCCTCGCCCTTCGCGGACTTGTCGCCCTTCGCGGAGGTGTCGGCCTTCGTGGACCTGTCGACCTTGGCGGCCTTGGTGGGCTGCGTACCCGTCGTGCCGCCGGTCCCCGTCCCGCTGTCCCCACCCCCGTCCTCGGCCGGGTGCGTCGCCGTGGCGGTCGCCGAGGCCGGGTCGGGGTGTGCCGCGCCTTCGTCCTTCGTGCCCGTGCCGTCCTGACAGGCCGTCAGGGCGAGGGCGGCCAGGAGGGCGACGGGGAGGGCGTGGTACTTGCGCATGTCTTGTGTTTCCTTTCGGACAAAGGCAGTGGGGAAGCGTGACCTCGCGGGTCGCGCTGCCGGTGGGCCGGGAGCGGCGTGCTTGGATGACCAGAGCTTGTGCGGGGGTCCGTCCCGGCCGCCAGACGAGGCGGGAGATCAGGGACGTTGGAACGCCCGCACATGCTGTGACCAGGGAGAACAGTCATTCCCTGGAACGGGGGAACGGGACACGGGGCATGGAGGAGCGGTGTCGGAAGGCACGACCGCGGCGGCATTCGCCGCCCTGCTGGGGGAGTTGAAGGGGCGCTCGGGGCTGAGCTACGGGGTGCTCGCCAAGCGGCTCCACATGAGTACGTCGACGCTGCACCGGTACTGCAACGGGGATGCCGTGCCGACCGATTACGCGCCGGTGGAGCGGCTCGCCCGGCTGTGCAAGGCGTCGCCGGAGGAACTCGTCGAGCTGCACCGCCGGTGGGTGCTGGCGGATGCGGGGCGGGTGCGCAAGGGGAGCGGGGGTTCGGGGAGTGGCAGTGGCGCTTCGGAGGTGCCCCTGACGGACGTGACCTCCGCAGAGGCGGTTTCCGCTGAGGCCGACGTACCCGCACCGCCGGAGCCCGCCGGCCGCCCCCGCCCCCGTCGCGCCCTGCTCGTCGGTGTCGCCGTGGCCGTGGTGCTCGGCGCGGTCGGTCTCGCCGTGGCCGTTCCCTCCGGTGGGTCGGACGACGAGGGGCGGCGCGGGACGGCGGCGGCCTCGGGCGGTGGCGGCGGGCAGGAGGGGAAGGGCACGGCGGCGTCCGTGTCGCCCTCGGCAGTTTCGTCGTCGGCGGGCAGCGAGGGGAAGGACAAGGACGGGAAGGGCAAGGGGCCTGCCGCGTCCCCCGCCTCGGCATCGCCCGGCACAGGCACCGGCACCGGCGGCGGTACCGGCTCCGGTGGCACCGGGCGGGACACCGCCCCCGCCTCCGCTCCCCTCACCGTGGACACGGAACCCCACGCCTGGGAGGACCCCTGCTCGCAGCGCTACTTGATCGATCTGCCGCCGGGGCGCGTCGGGCCGCCGCCGCCGGAGCAGGACGCGCCCGGCTGGGTGGCGGCGAACGGGGCCGTGCCGTCGGGGGAGCAGTTCCTGAAGCTGACCGTGCAGGGGAAGGGGCAGGAGACCGTGGTCGTCAAGCGGCTGACGGTCCGTATGGCGGGGAAGCGTGCGCCGCTCGCCTGGAACGACTACGCCATGGGGTATCCAGGCGTCGGCTGCGGCGGTGGCGTGCCGACCAGGTTCTTCACCGTCGCCCTCGACGCCGCGCGCCCGGGGGTCGTGCCCGAGGCGGGGCACGCGGACTTCCCCTTCAAGGTGAGTGAGAGCGACCCGGAGGTGTACTACATCCGGGCCGACGCCTCCGCGTACGACGTCAGCTGGTACCTGGAGCTGGCCTGGTCCAGCGGCGACCGGACGGGCACGCTGACCGTGGACGACCACGGCCGCCCCTTCCGCACGAGCGGCAACAACGGGCGTCCGGCCTACGAGTTCCCGCTGGGCGGCGAGAAGTGGGTCGAGGAGGGGACTACGCAGTAGTCCTGACGGGCCGGGCTCAGTGGAACTCGTGGACCAGCTCGATCTTGCCGACGATGTGGGAGTTGAACTCGTCGAGCTCCTCGGCCGGGACCCACAGTTCGAGGATGGTGCTGCCGCCGGCCTGCTGGACCGGGTAGCGGCTCAGGAAGTCGGCGTCGACCTGGAAGCGCGTGACGTAGCCGGCGCCGTCGTGCTTGACGTTCCAGTCCCGGGCGATCCGGATCGCGTAGTCCTCGTTGAGGACCGGGTAGAAGATCGGCTGCTCGGGGAGCCGGGGTGGCCAGGCGCGCCAGTCGAGGTCGCGGACCAGGTCCAGCTCCTTGGGACCGGTCGGGCGCCAGAGGGTCGTCGTCGGGCGTGGGGCGTTCTGCACGGGCACCATCAAATCAGCTGAACCGTTCGGTTGTTGACTGCCTTAGTGGTTGCTGATTGAACTACACGCCGGCGGGGCGTCCGGATGGCGGAAAGCTGCTTGTAGACGGCACGTATTTCCCTACGCTGCGGGGCACCAGGCGTCACCGCAGCCGAAGGAGCCGTGTCATGATCGTCGCCGAGCCCCTGCCCACCCACGCTCCCGTGCCGCCCCTGGCCGCGCGGGCGCGGGGCGTCGGCGGCTCCCCCGTACGGGACATCCTCGCCGTCACCTCCCGCCCCGAGGTGATCAACTTCGCGGGCGGGCTCCCGGCACCGGAGCTGTTCGACGCCAGGGGCATCGCCGCCGCCTACGAGGCGGTGCTCGCCGAGGCACCCGCGCGGGCGCTGCAGTACTCCACGACCGAGGGCGAACCCGCGCTGCGGGAGGCGCTCGCCGCCCGGACCACCGCGCGCGGCCTGCCGACCGGCCCCGACGACCTGCTCATCACCACCGGCTCCCAGCAGGCCCTGTCGCTCCTGGCCACCGCGCTGCTGGAACCCGGGGACACCGTCCTCGTCGAGAACCCCTGCTATCTGGCGGCACTCCAGGCCTTCGGCTTCGCCGGAGCGCGGATCGTGGCCGTGCCCGGCGACGAGCACGGCATCGACCCCGGGGCGCTGGAGGAACTCGTCCTGCGCGAGCGGCCCAAGCTGCTCTACACCGTGCCCACCTTCCAGAACCCCACCGGCCGGACGCTGCCCGCCGAGCGGCGCGCCGCCGTGGCGTCGGTCGCCGCCCGGCGCGGACTGTGGATCGTCGAGGACGACCCGTACGGGGAGCTGCGCTACGACGGTGAGCGCGTGCCGTGGATCGCCGCCCACCCGGGCGCCGAGGACCGCACGGTGCTGCTCGGCAGCTTCTCCAAGGTCATGGCGCCCGGGCTGCGGCTGGGCTGGCTTCGGGCACCCGGCGCACTGCGGCGCGCCTGTGCCGTCGCCAAGCAGGCCGCCGACCTGCACACCCCGACCGTCAACCAGCTCGCCGCGGCCCGCTACCTCGCCGACAACGACCTGGACGCCCATGTGGCCCGTGTCGCCGGTGTGTACCGCGAGCGCCGTGACGCGATGCTCTGCGGGCTCGCCGGGGCGCTGCCCGAGGGGTCGGTCTGGCACCGGCCCGAGGGCGGCATGTTCCTCTGGGCGCGCCTGCCGGAGCCGTACGACACCACGGTCCTGCTGCCGCAGGTGGTCCGGCGGAACGTGGCCTACGTGCCCGGCGCCCCCTTCTACGCGGGCACACCCGACCGGGCCACCCTGCGGCTGTGCTTCGTGACGCAGACGCCCGAGGAGATCGGGGAGGGGCTGCGCAGGCTGGGGGAGGGGCTCAGTCCCACCAGAAGTGCCACGTCGGCCGGTTGAGGACCTCGTGCTCGGCGTAGGCGCGCAGGGTCGGGTGGGCGCCCTGCCGGACGGTGGCCGGGCAGAACGCGAGGTGCTCGGCGGCGACGGCTTCCGCGGCGGCGGCAGTCGTGGGCGGGGCGGCCACGGACACCAGCAGGTGATCGAAGCCGAGGGCGGTGACCCGTATGCCGAAGCGGTCCTCCCAGGAGCGGAGCACCGCGCTCAGCCGGGCCGTGTCACCCTCGTGGTTCGCCGGGCCGGTCCAGCCGATCGCCGTGGGGATGTCCGCGCTGCGGCGGGCCGGGACGAGGGCGAGGCGGGGGTCCTTGAGGGGGCCGCCGTCGCCGAGCAGGGCGTCCACGGTGCAGGCGGCCACGGTGTCCGGGTCCTGGTCCCCGGGTGCGGCGTCGGCCGGGCCGGGCCGGGCTTCGCCCCGCGCGGCGTGCTCTTCCCAGTACTCCGCCAGGACCTCCTCGGCGTCGTGGTCCCCGGGGTAGGACACCTCGCCCGGCATCAGCTCCCAGCGGTCCGGGCCGCCGTGGCCGTCGCCCGTCTCCAGGACGACCGGCAGGAGTCCCGCACGACGGGCCGGCTCCAGTGCCGTCCAGCCGCCCGGGGCGGCCCGTTCACCGGCGCACCACAGCAACGGCTCGTGCCAGGGGCCCTCGTCGGTGGTGTCGAGGAGCGTCCCGGCGGGGAGCCGGAGGCCGAGCGAGCCGCCGCTGGGATCTGCCGCCAGCTTCGGCAGGGGGTTGGGAAGAGTCGCCATGGTGGTGACTGTAGAGCCGGGCACTGACAGTCCGGCCCGGCCGACGACCGCCGTGGCGGACAGCGACTGACCCAGGTGGCCCCGGACGCCGGCGGACCGGCGCCGAAGCCGCCCGGCGTCAGAGCCGCTCGGGCGTCCGGATGCCCAGCAGGCCCATGCCCCGGTGAAGGGTGCGGGCCGTGACGTCGCAGAGGAACAGGCGGTTCTCGACCTGCTCGGGCGTCTCCGCCTTCAGGACCGGGCACTTGTCGTAGAACGTCGTGTACAGCGACGCCAGCTGGTACAGGTACGCCGCCAGCTTGTGCGGGGCGTACTCCGTCGCCGCCTCCGCCACCGCCGCCGCGAACGAGTCCACGTGCAGGCCCAGTGCGCGCTCCGCCTCGTGCAGTTCCAGCTCGGGGTGCGCAGCCGGGCGGGAGGCGCCGGCCTTGCGCAGGATCGACTGGATACGGGCGTAGGCGTACTGGAGGTAGACGGAGGTGTCGCCGTTGAGCGAGACCATCTGGTCCAGGTCGAACTTGTAGTCGCGGTTGGCCGACGTCGACAGGTCGGCGTACTTCACCGCGCCGACACCCACCTGGGCGCCGCGCTCGGCGATCTCCTCCTCGGAGAGGTCCTGGGCCTTCTCGCGGACGACCGCCGAGGCACGGTCGATCGCCTCGTCGAGGAGGTCGACCAGCCGGACCGTCTCGCCCTCACGGGTCTTGAAGGGCTTGCCGTCCTTGCCGAGGACCGTGCCGAAGGCCAGCTGGTGGGCCTTCACGTCGTCGCCCAGCCAGCCCGCCCTCCGGGCCGTCTCGAAGACCATCTTGAAGTGGAGCGACTGACGGGCGTCCACCACGTAGATGATGCTGTTCGCCTTGAGGTTGAAGACGCGGTCGCGGATCGCGGAGAGGTCCGTGGCCGCGTAGCCGTAGCCGCCGTCCGACTTCTGCACGATCAGGGGGACCGGGTTGCCGTCCGGGCCCTTGATGTCGTCGAAGAAGACGCACAGGGCGCCCTCGGAGCGGACCGCGACGCCCGACTCCTCCAGGAGGCGGCAAGTCTCGGCGAGCATGTCGTTGTACCCCGACTCGCCGACGATGTCCTCGTCGCGGATCTCCATGTCCAGCTTCTCGAAGACGGAGAAGAAGTAGATCTTCGACTCGTCGACGAACTTCTGCCACGTGGCCAGCGTCTGCGGGTCGCCCGCCTGGAGGTCCACCACCCGGCGCCGGGCACGGGTCTTGAACTCCTCGTCGGCGTCGAAGAGCTTGCGGGCGGCCTTGTAGAGGCGGTCGAGGTTCGACATCGCCTCTTCGCCGGAGGCCTCGTCGGCCTTGTGGTCCAGCTCGTGCGGGTGCTCCTCCAGGTACTGGATGAGCATGCCGAACTGGGTGCCCCAGTCGCCGATGTGGTGGCGCCGGACCACGTTCTCGCCGGTGAACTCCAGCAGCCGCACCACCGCGTCGCCGATCACCGCGGAACGCAGGTGCCCGACGTGCATCTCCTTCGCCACGTTCGGCTGGGCGTAGTCGATGACCGTGGTGCCCGGCTGCCCGGCGTGCGGCACGCCGAGGCGGCCGGTGTCGTCCGCGTAGCGCGCGGCGAGGTTCCGGGTGATCGCGCCGTCGGTGAGGGTGATGTTGAGGAAGCCCGGGCCGGAGACCTCGACGTCCTTGATCAGCTCACCCGACTCGACCCCGGAGACGACCTGCGTGGCCAGCTCGTGCGGGTTGGCCTTCTCTTTCTTGGCGAGGGCCAGGATCCCGTTGGCCTGGAAGTCGGCCCGGTCGCTTCGTCGCAGCAGCGGGTCCGCGGAGCCGGCCTGCGGCAGAGCCGCCGAGAGGGCCGCCGCGAGGCGCTGGTGGACGGAGTCGCTGAGGGACGTGACCGAGGCCATGGGCGAGGGTGCCGTTCTCCTAGGGGAAATCGATGGACCCGGCCAGTATCCCATGGGGGTAAAGCCGTTTTTCCGGGCGCGAGGGGGTCTGGGACAATGGTGCGGTCAGCCGTGCGACCGTACCGGCTGCCCGATGCAGAAAGAAGGACGTGCCGATCGTGGCTCAGAGCACCGAGACCACCGACTGGGTCTCCCGTTTCGCGGATGAGGTCATCGAGGAGTCGGAGCGCCGGGCCCCGGGCAAACCCGTCGTCGTCGCGTCCGGCCTGTCCCCGTCGGGCCCCATCCACCTCGGCAACCTGCGCGAGGTCATGACCCCGCATCTCGTCGCCGACGAGATCCGCCGCCGGGGCCACCAGGTGCGCCACCTGATCTCCTGGGACGACTACGACCGGTACCGCAAGGTGCCCAAGGGCATCCCCGGGGTCGACGAGGAGAGCTACAAGGAGCACATCGGCAAGCCGCTGACGTCCGTCCCGGCGCCGAAGGGCTCCTCGCACCCGAACTGGGCCGAGCACTTCAAGGCCGCGATGACCGAGTCGCTGGCCGAGCTGGGCGTGGAGTTCGAGGGGATCAGCCAGACCGAGCAGTACACCTCAGGTGTGTACCGCGAGCAGATCCTGCACGCCATCAAGCACCGCGGCGACATCGACGCGATCCTCGACCAGTACCGCACGAAGAAGGCACCGGCCAAGAAGCAGCAGGGCCAGAAGCCGGTCGACGAGGCCGAGCTGGAGGCCGCCGAGGGCTCCGGCGCCGCCGCCGAGGACGACGGCAGCTCCACCGCCGCCGGGTACTTCCCGTACAAGCCGTACTGCGGCAACTGCGAGAAGGACCTCACCACCGTCACCTCCTACGACGACGACTCCACCGAGCTGACCTACGCCTGCACCGCCTGCGGCTTCTCGGAGACGGTCCGGCTGAACGAGTTCAACCGCGGCAAGCTGGTCTGGAAGGTCGACTGGCCGATGCGCTGGGCGTACGAGGGGGTCGTGTTCGAGCCCTCCGGCGTCGACCACTCCTCCCCGGGCTCGTCGTTCCAGGTCGGCGGGCAGATCGTCGGGATCTTCGGCGGGAAGCAGCCGATCGGGCCGATGTACGCGTTCGTCGGCATCTCCGGCATGGCGAAGATGTCGTCCTCCAAGGGCGGTGTGCCCACCCCGGCCGACGCCCTGCAGATCATGGAGCCGCAGCTGCTGCGCTGGCTGTACGCACGCCGCAGGCCCAACCAGTCCTTCAAGGTCGCCTTCGACCAGGAGATCCAGCGGCTCTACGACGAGTGGGACCGGCTGGACGCCAAGGTCGCCGACGGCAGCGCCCTGCCGGCCGACGTCGCCGCGCACGCGCGTGCCGTGGGCACGGCCGCCGGTGAGCTGCCCCGCACGCCCCGGCCGCTGCCGTACCGGACGCTGGCGTCCGTCGCGGACATCACCGCCGGGCACGAGGACCAGGCGCTGCGCATCCTCAGCGAGCTCGACCCCGAGCAGCCGCTGACCTCGCTCGACGAGGCGCGCCCGCGCTACGACAAGGCCGAGGCCTGGATCAACACGCACGTCCCCGCCGACCAGCGGACGATCGTGCGGGAAGAGCCGGACGCCGAACTGCTGAAGTCGCTCGACGAGGCCTCCCAGCAGTCGCTGCGGCTGCTGCTCGACGGGCTGGCCGACCACTGGTCGCTCGACGGTCTGACGCACCTGGTGTACGGCGTGCCTAAGGTGCAGGCCGGGTTCTCCGCCGACGCCACGCCGAAGGAGCTGCCGCCGGAGATCAAGACCGCCCAGCGGTCCTTCTTCGCGCTGCTGTACCACCTGCTGGTGGGCCGGGACACCGGGCCGCGGCTGCCCACGCTGCTGCTGGCGGTGGGACAGGACCGGGTGCGCGCGCTGCTCGGTCAGTAGCCGACCGACAGGGAAGGGGCCCTCCGGCCGGAGGGCCCCTTCTGTTCCGAGAGCGATGACGGCGACCGTCTGCGCCGTCCCGAATACCGCGACGGCCCGGATCACGATGGCCGCGGCCACCGCGCCGGCCGCTCCTGTCAGTACCCAGCGCATGTCCAGGACGCCGACGGTGAGCATTGCCCCCGGCTAGGCGATGTGGTCCTCTTCCAGTTCCGCGTTGTGACGGTTCGTGAAGCGGTTGACCATCCGCTTCGCATCCTCCGCGGGCAGGCCGATGCCGAACTCCGCCTCCACGTTGTCCATGAGCTCACGCGGCGTGGGATAGCTGCCGTTGATCGACTGCTTGAAGACCTGGTAGAACGACTCCTCGTCCGGCTCCGCGACCGGCGCGGAACCGGGAGGCACGGTGCCACCGCCCTCACCCAGCTCCCGGGTGCGGCCCGGCCCCACCGGGATCGGGAAACTGCCCGTGTCCTCCGGGGACGGCGCCTCGAGCGGCTGGTCCTCCAGGTACTGCTCGGCGTGCTGCTGCTCCGCGAACCACTGGGCGTACTGCTCCGGGTCGTAGGCGGGGTCGTAGCCACCCTGGTACGCGACCTCGCGAGGGGTGTTGAACCAGGGACTCTGGTCGGGTTCCGGCTCCGCATCCAGGAACTCCGGAGCGGGGGCGCCGTCGAGCTCCAGGCGCTGCTCGCCGGGAGGCGTCGCCGCCCTGCGGGGGGCAGACTGCGCGGAAGCCTCAGGACCGCCCCCGGGCCAGGCGGGCGGGGCCCCCGCGTCCAGCGCCTGCTGAGGAGCCGGCGGGATCAGCGCCGGCTCGATACCCGCCGCCGCCAGCCCCGACGGAGCCGTCTCCGCCAACGGCACCCCGTACCGCGCCAGCCGCAGCGGCATCAGGGACTCCACCGGAGCCTTCCGGCGCCACGACCGCCCGAACCGCGACCGCAGCCGCGCCTGATAGACCAGCCGCTCCTGCTCCAGCTTGATCACCTGCTCGTAGGAGCGGAGCTCCCAGAGCTTCATACGGCGCCAGAGCAGGAACGTGGGGACGGGGGAGAGCAGCCAGCGGGTGAGCCGGACGCCCTCCATGTGCTTGTCGGCCGTGATGTCGGCGATACGGCCGATCGCGTGCCGGGCCGCCTCGACGGAGACCACGAACAGGATCGGGATCACCCCGTGCATACCCACACCGAGCGGATCCGGCCACGCGGCCGCGCCGTTGAAGGCGATCGTCGCCGCCGTCAGCAGCCACGCCGTCTGGCGCAGCAGCGGGAACGGGATCCTGATCCAGGTGAGGAGCAGATCCAGGGCCAGCAGGACGCAGATGCCCGCGTCGATGCCGATCGGGAAGACGTACGAGAAGTTCCCGAAGCCCTTCTTGAGGGCCAACTCGCGGACCGCCGCGTACGAACCGGCGAAGCCGATACCGGCGATGATCACGGCACCGGCCACGACCACGCCGATGAGAACGCGGTGCATCCGAGTCAGTTGCAGTGGCGCGGCCACCCGTACTCCCCTCCCCTTGCGTGTTGTTGCGCGCAACAGGGTGGCACATGTGTGCGGAGAACGGGTGGCCGGTTCCTGACGGAGATGCTCAGCTCTTCGCCGCGGGCTTCTTCGACGGCGAGGACGAGGCGCCCTTCGAGGACTCGTCCGAGGCTTCCTTCGACGCGGACTTCGACGGCGACTTGGACGGCGACTTCGACGCGGACTTGGACGGACTGCCGCCCGCCTTGCCGCCCTTGCCGTTCGCCTCGGACACCGCGGCCACCGCCTCCTTGGCCGCCTTCTTCGCGTCCTTCAGCAGGTCGGAGCCGCTCGGCGTCTTGTCACCGGCCAGACCAGCGCCGTTGTAGTCGAGCGTGACCACGACGTTCTCGACGCGCGCCACGACCGTCTGCTGCTTGAAGGTGCCTTCCTTCTTCTTCAGGTCGTAGTGCACGGCCGTCGCCTGGTCGCCCGTACCGGCCACCGGCTCCGACTTGACGCTCTTCGCGCCCTCGACGGCCTGGGCCTCCTGCACCTGCTTCTCGAAGTACTCCTGGGCCAGCTTGTCGGCCGGGCCGCGGGAGACGTCCGACTCGAAGCGCAGCATCGACACGTTCAGCCAGCGGAACTGCGAGCCCTTCACGCCGTTGTTGTCGAGGCTGTTCCAGGAGCAGCTGCCCCGGGTCGAGATATCGTCCGACTTGCCCTCCTTGCCGGACTTGCCCTTCGGAACGAGATCCTCCAGCGTCTTCTTCGAGAACGCCTTGCACGGCTCCGGAAGCTTGCCGTACGCCGCCGCCCGCACCGTCGGGGACGGGCTCGCGGACGCCGACGCGCCCGCCTTCGCCGCCTCGTCCGTGCTGTCGCCGGAGCCGGAGTCCGAGGAGCAGCCGGCGGCGACCAGCATCACGGGGACGGCGGCCGCGCAGACAAGGGCGCGGTTCAGGCGCTTCGCTCGCCGGGTTCGCTCTACTCGCTGTGCTCGTCGCTGCATGGTTCCTTCACTCATGACGCTCGTGGTTCCCTGCGGTCGGAACGGGTCCGACTGGTCACCGTACGCGCTGAGGCAGCGATGTGTTCTTCCTTCGGGTGCTTTGCGCGTATGCGTGAAGGGGCCGTGAAAGGGGCTCAGTCGCTCAGCGAATCCGCCAGCTGGGAGGCCAGTTTCTGCGCCCTGTCCTGCATTTCCTTGCTGTCCGGGACGACGCCGACGGTCGCCGGCTGCTCCGCGTACTCGATGGTCACGATGACGTTGGACGTGCGGAACGCCACAGTCACCGTCCGCTGCTTGGCCGTCGAACCGGAACTGCTGAGCCCGTCGTCGAGGAAGGCCTCGTCGCCGAGGTCCTCCAGCACCCGGGGCTGCAGCTCGGTCGGGGCGACGGACACGGACGCCGAGGGCGAGGAGGAGCCGGACGGAGAGGGGGAGCCGCTCGGGGACGCGCTCGCACCGCCCGCCGGGGTGCTGTCGGCGGACGCCGTCTCGGTCGCGGTCGGCACGGGCAGATGGGCCGAGGCCTCCTGCTCCGCGAAGAGCTGCTCGGCCTGACTGTCGTCACTGACGGCGTTGTCGTAGGAGACGACCCGCTCGAAATCGATCAGCAGGTGGTCGGTGGCGTCCGGGGAGTCCACCTTCCAGCGGCAGCCGACCTTGCGGTCGGTGTCGAACGTGGTCGTCGGCTCGCCCTCGTAGGCCTTCTCGCGCTGCTCCTCGTCGCCGATCTGCCGGATGCCCGGGAGGAGTTCGTCGAGCGTGCTCTCGCTGACCTCGGCGCAGGGCTCGGGGAGCGTGCGGTAGCGGCCGGGCTCGGCGGCGGGCGATGCCGTGCCGGTGTCGCCCGGGTTGGAGCTGTCCGTCGTTCCCTCGTCGCCCGAGCCGCCGGTGCAGCCGGCCAGGACCGCCGCGAGGAGCACGGCGATACCGGGTACGTACGCCTTCCGTTGCACGTGGTGGCCCCTCTCGACACGGATATTGGCTTGCCGCCCCAGGCCGGGCGATGAACACAATGTGTATCGCACGCACTGCCGTGAACGCCGGTCCGATTTCCCTTTCGTCGACCTTGGCTCCGGTATTTGCTGTTGAAGACTTCTGTTCGCTTACGGGGGATTGAGGGCGTTATGTCGTATGTAGAGATACCGGGTGCGAAGGTACCGATCCGGATGTGGGCCGACCCGGCCTCGGTCGAGGAGGGCGCGCTCCAGCAGCTGCGGAACGTGGCGACCCTGCCCTGGATCAAGGGCCTGGCCGTCATGCCCGACGTGCACTACGGCAAGGGCGCGACGGTCGGCTCGGTCATCGCGATGCGGGGTGCGGTCTGCCCGGCGGCGGTGGGGGTCGACATCGGCTGCGGAATGTCCGCGGTGAAGACGTCCCTGACGGCGAACGACCTGCCCGGCGACCTGTCCCGGCTGCGCTCCCGGATCGAGCAGGTGATTCCGGTGGGGCGGGGGATGCATGACGAGCCGGTCGAACCGGGGCGGTTCCACGGGCTGGCCACCGCGGGGTGGGACGACTTCTGGTCGCGGTTCGACGGGGTGGCGGAAGCGGTCAAGTTCCGTCAGGAACGTGCCACCAAGCAGATGGGAACGCTCGGCGGAGGAAACCACTTTGTCGAAGTTTGCACGGATACGACCGGTTCTGTCTGGCTGATGCTGCACTCCGGTTCCCGGAACATCGGCAAGGAACTGGCCGAGCATCACATCGGCATTGCTCAGAAGCTCCCGCACAACCAGGGCTTGGTCGACCGCGACCTCGCCGTGTTCGTCGCGGACACCCCGCAGATGGCGGCGTACCGCAACGACCTGTTCTGGGCGCAGGAGTACGCGAAGCACAACCGCTCGATCATGATGGCGCTCCTGAAGGACGTGATCCGCAAGGAGTTCAAGAAGGCCAAGCCGACCTTCGAGCCGGAGATCAGCGCGCATCACAACTACGTGGCCGAGGAGCGCTACGACGGGATGGACCTGCTCGTGACCCGCAAGGGCGCGATCCGGGCCGGCTCCGGCGAGTACGGGATCATCCCCGGCTCCATGGGCACGGGTTCGTACATCGTGAAGGGCCTCGGCAACGCCAAGTCCTTCAACTCGGCCTCGCACGGCGCGGGCCGGCGCATGAGCCGCAACGCGGCCAAGCGCCGGTTCACCACGAAGGACCTGGAGGAGCAGACCCAGGGCGTGGAGTGCCGCAAGGACTCCGGGGTGGTCGACGAGATCCCCGGCGCCTACAAGCCGATCGAGCAGGTCATCGACCAGCAGCGCGACCTCGTGGAGGTCGTGGCGCAGATCAAGCAGGTCGTCTGCGTGAAGGGCTGACCGGCGCTACGCGTCCCGGTGCACCTTCGTGTTGGACGCCTGGGCGCGGGGGCGCAGGACCAGGAGGTCGATGTTGACGTGGGCGGGGCGGGTGACCGCCCAGGTGATCGTGTCGGCGACGTCGTCGGCCGTGAGGGGCTCGGCGACGCCCTGGTAGACCTTGGCCGCCTTCTCCTCGTCGCCGCCGAAGCGGGTCAGGGCGAACTCGTCGGTCTTGACCATGCCGGGGGCGATCTCGATGACGCGGACCGGCTGTCCGACGATCTCCAGGCGCAGCGTCTCGGCGAGGACGTGGGAGCCGTGCTTGGCGGCGACGTAGCCACCGCCGCCCTCGTAGGTGCCGTGGCCGGCGGTGGAGGAGACGACCACGACCGTGCCGTCGCCGCTCGCGATCAGCTTGGGCAGCAGGGCCTGGGTGAGGTTGAGGGTGCCGATGACGTTCGTCTCGTACATCTGCCGCCAGTCGGCCGGGTCGCCGGTGGCGACCGGGTCGGCGCCGAGCGCGCCGCCGGCGTTGTTGACCAGCACGCCGATCGTCCTGAACGCCGTGGCGAACTCGTCGACCGCGGCGCGGTCGGTGACGTCGAGGGCGTATGCCGTGGCCTGGTGGCCCGCGGTGGTGATCTCCTCGGCCAGGGCCTCGATGCGGTCCTTGCGGCGCGCGGTGAGGACGACGCGGTAGCCCGCCGCGGCGAGCTGCCGGGCCGTGGCGGCGCCGATCCCGCTGCTCGCACCCGTGACGACGGCGATGCGGGAGGCTGCGGGCGGGGCGGCGGTGGCCATGGGGTGCTCCTCGGCTCATCGGGCGTGGGCGGGCCCGGCGTCCGCGTCGGGCCCGTGGCCAGGATAGGCGGGCCCTCCGGTGGGAGAATGAGGACGGGTGATCCCCCGTTCTCCCGGAGGTGGATCATGGGCGAGGCGCGTGAGGTCATGGACCGGCTCACGGAGGCGGTCACCGCGCACACGGATCTGAAGGCCGTCGCCGAGCTCTACGCCGAGGACGCGGTCGCCTTCACTCCCGACGAGGGGGAGCTGCGCGGGCGCGATTCGATCGTCGAGTACTGGCGGACGATGACCGAGGCCGTCCCCGGGGCGACGTTCGAGGTGCTGCACTCCTACGAGGCCGGGGACACGGCCATCGACGAGGGCATCTACCGCGGCCGGAACACCGGGCCGCTGGAGCTGCCCAACGGCGAGACGCTGCCTCCGACGCAGAAGGAGGTCCGGATCCGCGGGGTGGACATCGCCACCGTGAAGGACGGGCGGATCGTCGACTACCGGCTGTACTTCGACGAGATGGACTTCCTGGGGCAGTTGGGGTTGCTGCCGCCCGACGAGCCGTTCTGAGCAGGCCGGGCGGGGGTCAGTTCCCCCGCGGGGCGTACATGATGACGGCCATGCCCGTGAGGCAGACCAGCGCGCCCGCGATGTCCCAGCGGTCCGGGCGGTAACCGTCCGCGACCACGCCCCACAGGATGGAACCGGCGACGAAGACCCCGCCGTACGCGGCGAGGACGCGGCCGAAGTGGGCGTCGGGCTGGAAGGTCGCGACGAAGCCGTAGGCGCCGAGCGCGAGGACGCCGCCGGCCGCCCAGAGCCAGCCCTTGTTCTCGCGCACGCCCTGCCAGACGAGCCAGGCGCCGCCGATCTCGAAGAGGGCGGCGACGGCGAAGAGGGCGACGGAGCGGAGCACGAGCATGGTGAGCAGCTTCGCATGATCGGTACGGCCGCGTGATGTCGGCGTCAGGCGTCGGCTCAAGCTGCGGCTCGGGCGTCGGCGTCGACTCAAGCTTCGGCTCAGGAGGCGGCTCAGGAGGCGGCTCAGGCGTCGGCGGTCTCCGCGTCGTACCGCTCGCGGGCGTCCTTGACCTCGTCGAAGTGGTTCTCCGCCCGGTCCGCGTAGTCGACGCGGACGAGACGGACGGGGTGACCGTGCGGGTGAGCGCAGCGTCGGGGTGAGCGTCTTGGGGCTGGTGCGGGGGCTAGGGCCCGGCGCGTCCGGCCCGGGTCTCCGTCGCGTAGGCCGTGGGCGGCACTCCCACCGTCGCCGTGAAGTCCCGTACGAGGTGGGCCTGGTCGGCGTAGCCGAGGTCGGCGGCGAGGGCGGCCCAGTCGATGTCCTCGCGGGTGCCGGCCTGTTCCAGGGCCTCGTGGATGCGGTAGCGGAGGATGACCCACTTGGGGCTCACTCCCACGCAGGTGGCGAACAGCCGTTGCAGGGCCCGCACCGACACGCCCTCGGCGCGGGCGAAGTCGCCGACGCGGCGCACGGTGCGGTCGGCGCGGATGTGCCGGACGAGATCGATCGCGAGGTCGGCCTGCGGGTCGGGGGTATGGGGCAGGGAGAGCAGGACGGCGTCCAGGGCGGCCACCCGGGCGCGGTCGCCGGCGGCGGTGACGATCGAGCGGGCGGTGTCGCCGGTGATCCGCGGGAACACCTCCCGGGCGGGCAGCGCGCGGCCCGTCCAGCGGGAGACGGGCTCCTCGGGGGTGTACGGGCGGAAACCGCCGGGGCGGAACTTCGCCCCGCAGACGCGGCCCCGCCCGGTCAGCTTCCTGGTGTACAGGCCCAGGGCGACGCCGGTGACCTCGGCGTACGGTGGCCCGTCGCCCTCGTCCCACTGGAAGGTGAGGTTGACGGAGGGGTGCGGGACGACGTGGGAGGCGTAGGGCGCGGGCAGGTCCCAGTCGATGAACCAGTACCACTCGACGTAGCGGCGCAGGGGTTCGGCGGGCTCGTGGCGGCGGAACCGGACGCGCTCCAGCAGCCCGGACGGGTCGACGATCCCGCGGGTGTCGTGGCGGGGTGCCTCCATGGCCGGATCGTACGTCGCGTTTCTTCAAGAGGGGCAGCCCCTGGCCTGCCTACGGTCGGGGTATGGACACGAACGCGGTGAGGACCCACGGCATCGGTGAGCTGCTGGCCCGGGCGAGGGAGCGGGCGGTGCCGGTGGTGCGGGGCATTCCGGACGCGGCGCTGGCCGCTCCCACGCCCTGTGCCGAGTACGACGTGCGGGCTCTGGTCGATCACCTCTTCCAGGTGATCGTGCAGTTCCAGCGGCTGGCGGCGAAGGAGGCGTCGGACTTCGGCGAGACGGCCGGCGTGGTCGCCGAGGACCCCCGGTGGCGTGAGCGGTTCGCGCGGGAGGCGGACCGGCTGGTGGCGGCCTGGTCCGCGCCCGGTGCCGAGGAGGGCACGACCGGCGCGATGGACATGCCGGCGCGGCTGGTCGGCTCGATGGCGCTGCTCGATCTGACGGTGCACGTGTGGGACCTGGCGCGGGCGACGGGCCAGGACTTCCCGGGTGCCGACGAGGCGGTGGTGGCGGAGCTGGCGGGCGCGGTGGACGAGCTGGCGCCGACGGCCCGGAAGATGGGCGTGTTCGGGGAGCCGGTGCCCGAGGGTGAGGGCGCGTCGGCGTTCGAGCGGCTGCTGGCGCGGACCGGCAGGGACCCTCACTGGGAATAGCCCCCGGCCGGTCGCCGTTCTCCGGTATAGTTGAACCGTAAACAACCTGGAGGGTGAGCGACCATGCAGTTCGGGATCTTCAGCGTCGGCGACGTCACGCCCGACCCCACCACCGGCCGGACACCGACCGAGCGCGAGCGGATCAAGGCCATGGTCGCCATCGCGCTGAAGGCCGAGGAGGCGGGGCTGGACGTCTTCGCGACCGGCGAGCACCACAATCCGCCCTTCGTGCCCTCGTCGCCGACCACCATGCTCGGCTACGTCGCGGCCCGCACCGAGCGGCTGATCCTCTCCACGGCCACGACGCTGATCACCACCAACGACCCGGTGAAGATCGCCGAGGACTTCGCGATGCTCCAGCACCTGGCCGACGGCCGGGTGGACCTGATGCTGGGCCGCGGGAACACCGGCCCGGTCTACCCCTGGTTCGGGCAGGACATCCGGCAGGGCATCAACCTGGCCGTCGAGAACTACGCCCTGCTGCACCGCCTGTGGCGCGAGGACGTCGTCGACTGGGAGGGCAAGTTCCGCACGCCCCTCCAGGGCTTCACGGCCACGCCCCGCCCGCTGGACGGCGTACCCCCGTTCGTCTGGCACGGCTCGATCCGCTCCCCGGAGATCGCCGAGCAGGCCGCGTTCTACGGCGACGGCTTCTTCCACAACAACATCTTCTGGCCGGCCGACCACACCAAGCGCATGGTCGAGCTGTACCGCGAGCGGTACGCCCACCACGGCCACGGCACCCCCGAGCAGGCGATCGTCGGACTCGGCGGGCACGTGTTCATGCGGAGGAACTCCCAGGACGCGGTGCGCGAGTTCCGGCCCTACTTCGACGTCGCGCCGGTGTACGGGCACGGCCCGTCGCTGGAGGACTTCACGGAGCAGACCCCGCTGACCGTCGGCTCCCCGCAGCAGGTCATCGAGAAGACGCTGGCCTTCCGCGACTACGCGGGCGACTACCAGCGCCAGCTGTTCCTGATCGACCACGCCGGGCTGCCGCTGAAGACCGTGCTGGAGCAGATCGACCTGCTGGGCGAGGAGGTCGTGCCGGTGCTGCGCAAGGAGTTCGCCGTGAACCGCCCGGCGGACGTGCCGGACGCCCCGACGCACGCCTCCCTGCTCGCCCGCGACGGCCGGTGAGGAGACCGCAGGACCCGGCTCCCGGGTTGCCCGGCCCCTGGTGAGAGGGGAGTAAGAAGGACGCCCCGGCCCAGCGCATACGGTTCCCGGGGCCGGGCGGCTTGGCACACTGGACGCGTGCCCCACACCGTGCTGCTCGCCGAAGACGACCGCGCCATCCGCAACGCCCTGGAGCGTGCCCTCACCCTGGAGGGCTACCAGGTCCTGGCGGTCGCCGACGGTGTCGAGGCGCTCGCGCAGGCCCACCGCAACCGTCCGGACGTGCTCCTCCTGGACGTGATGATGCCCGGCATCGACGGGCTCCAGGTGTGCCGGGTGCTGCGCGCCGAGGGCGACCGCACGCCGGTGCTCATGCTGACGGCCCTCGTCGAGACGGCCGACCGCATCGCCGGGCTGGACGCGGGCGCCGACGACTACGTGGTCAAGCCCTTCGACGTGGAGGAGGTCTTCGCCCGGCTGCGCGCCCTGCTGCGCCGCACCAGCCCGGTGGGGGCCGGCGGCGCACCGGCCACCGAGGCGCCCAGGGCGCTCCCGGAACGGTTCGTCGAGGCGGCCGGCATCCGCATGGACCCGCAGGCGCGCCGGGCCTGGCGCGGCGCGCGCGAGCTGGAACTGACCCGCACCGAGTTCGAGCTGCTGGAACTGCTGGTGCGCAACGCGGGCATCGTCCTCGACCACTCCACGATCTACGACCGCATCTGGGGCTACGACTTCGGGCCCGGCTCGAAGAACCTCGCCGTCTACGTCGGCTATCTGCGCCGCAAGCTCGACGAGCCGGACGCCCCGCAGCTGATCCAGACGGTGCGCGGCGTGGGTTACGTGCTGCGGGAGGACTGAGTGGGCCGCCTGGGCCGCCTGCCGGCCGGGCGGCGGCCGAAGCTGGTCTCGCTGCGCACCACGTTCGCCGTGTCGTTCGCGGCGGTCACGGCGGCCGTGACGATCCTGGTCGGCATCCTGTCCTACAGCGCCGCCGCCCGGCTGGTGCGGGTGGACCAGCAGACGGTGTTCGACGAGGTCGTGCAGGACCTGCGCGACGAGGTCCGGCAGAACCGCATGAGCCCCGGCGACTTCTCGTCCGCCGCCCCCGGCCACGACCTCGTACGGCCCGCCCGCACGGATGTGCAGGTGCTCGGCCCGGACGGGCACGTCGTCGACGCGGGCAGTCCGGGGCTGCCGGTGACCGGCACCGACGCGCGGATCGCCGCCGAGACGCTGTCCGGGCAGGTCGTCGAGCACAAGGACGTCGACGTGGGCAGCGACGTCTACCGAGTCGCCACCGTCTCCCTCGGCGGCGGGCGGGGCGCGGTGCAGGTCGCGCAGGAGTTCAGCGACGTCGAGGACCTGCTGCGGGCGCTCCAGCGGCGGACCCTGTTGCTGATGGCCGCCGTGGTGGTCGGTGCCGGGCTGTTCGGCTGGTGGCTGGCCCGGCGGATCACGCGCCGCCTGGTCGTGCTGACCGACGCCGCCGAGGACGTCGCCCGCACCCGCCGGCTGGGCATCCAGGTGCCGGTGGCCGGTCATGACGAGGTGGGCCGGCTAGGCCGGGCCTTCGACCGCATGCTGGGCCGGCTCGCCCAGTCCGAGGAGGACCAGCGCCGACTGGTCCAGGACGCGGGCCACGAGCTGCGCACACCGCTGACCTCACTGCGTACGAACATCTCCCTGCTGCGCCGGATCGACGAACTCCCGCCGAAGGCCCGCGAGGAACTGGTCGTCGACCTCGGCCAGGAGGCCCGGGAGCTGACCGACCTGGTGAACGAGCTGGTGGACCTCGCGGCCGGGCAGTCCGACACCGAGCCGCCGCGCCGGGTGGACCTCGCCGACATCGCCGAGGAGGTGGCGGGGGTGGCCCGGCGGCGCAGCGGCCGGGAGATCCTGCTGCGCGCGAGCGGCGACACCACGACCGACGGGCGGCCCGGGATGCTGACCCGGGCGCTGTCCAACCTCGTCGAGAACGCGGTGAAGTTCGACCAGGGCGGCCGGGCCCCCGTCGAGATCGTCGTCGCCGGGCCCGCCCGGCCCGGCACCATCCGGGTCGAGGTGCTGGACCGCGGCCCCGGCATCACCGATCACGACCTCGCCCGGGTCTTCGACCGCTTCTACCGCGCCGCCGACGCCCGTTCCCTGCCGGGCTCCGGCCTGGGGCTGTCCATCGTCCGCGAGGTGGCCCTGGCGCACGGGGGAGAGCCGTTCGCCCACCGCCGGGAGGGCGGCGGGACGGTGACCGGGTTCACGGTGGGCGGGACGGCGACCGGATTCACGGGGGGCGGGGGAGCGTGACCGGCGCTGCTGTTTGACCCGGCGGACCGGAACCGCACGGCCCCCTGGGGCGGGCCGGCGTCGATCCCGATGAGCACCGGGCCGTCCGGCGTCAGCTTCAGGCCGGTGTGCGCGAGCCCGTCCCGCAGGCCGAGCGCCGGCAGACCCCGCAGCACGGTGCCCGCCGCCCGGGCCGCCGCAGTGCGGGGTCGTGCACAGCGGCGGCCGGCGCGGTCAGACCGCCAGCCACACCGCCTGGTCCGGCCCCAGCCGGCCGTCCCCGAGCGGGCCGGAGGCCAGCAGCACCGCGGAGTGGCCGGGCAGGTCGTACGGCTCGGCCGAGAGGTTGACCACGCAGACGAAACCGGGCTCCCGGCGGAAGGCCAGGACCCCTTCCGGGGCGTCCAGCCAGGTCATCGTGCCGTCACCGAGGGCGGGTTGGCCGCGGCGGACGCGCAGGGCCGACCGGTAGAGCTCCAGCATGGAGCCCGGGTCGCCGGTCTGCCGCTCGACGGTGTGGTCGGCCCAGGAGTCGGGCTGGGGGAGCCAGGGCTCGCCGGTGCCGAACCCGTAGGGCGCGGTGCGGCCCGACCACGGGATGGGGACGCGGCAGCCGTCGCGGCCGCGGTCGGTGTGGCCGGAGCGCTCCCAGGTGGGGTCCTGGAGGACGGACTCGGGCAGGTCCTCGACCTCGGGCAGGCCCAGTTCCTCGCCCTGGTAGACGTAGGCGCCGCCGGGCAGGGCCAGCATGAGCAGGGCGGCGGCCCGGGCCCGCCGGGTGCCCAGTGCGAAGTCCAGGGGCCCGTCGGGCCGGTAACTCTCGTTGGCCACCCAGCGCTTGACCGCCCGGCGGCCGTAGCGGCTGGGGTGGCGCATGACGTCGTGGTTGGACAGCACCCAGGTGGCCGGTGCGCCCACCGCGCCGAGCATGCCGAGCGAGCCGTCGATGACCGACCGCAGGTCCTTCGGGTCCCAGCTCGACATCAGGAAGTCGAAGTTGAAGGCGGTGTGCAGACCGTCGGGGCGGACGTACGCCGCCAGCCGTTCGGGGGTGTCCGCCCACGCCTCGGCGACGAAGGAGCGGTCGCCCGGGAACTCGTCGGCGACCTTGCGCCAGGACCGGTAGATCTCGTGCACCTCGTCGCGGTCCCAGTGCGGATGGTCGACGTGCTGCCGGGGCAGCCCGTCGTCCGGGTCCCGGCGCAGCGGCAGGTCGGGCAGCTCCGGGTGCTTGATGAGGCCGTGGGCGACGTCGATGCGGAAGCCGTCGACGCCCCGGGCGAACCAGAACCGCAGGATCGACTCGAACTCGGCCCGCACCTCGGGGTGTTCCCAGTTCAGGTCGGGCTGCTCGGGCGCGAACAGGTGCAGGTACCACTCCCCGTCGGGCAGCCGGGTCCAGGCCGGGCCGCCGAAGCAGGACACCCAGTCGTTCGGCGGCTGAGCCCCGTCGGCTCCGCGCCCGGGCCGGAAGACGTAGCGCTCGCGCTCCGGGCTGCCCGGCCCGGCCTCCAGCGCCGCCCGGAACCAGGCATGCCGGTCGGAGGTGTGGTTCGGCACGATGTCGGGGATCACCCGGATCCCCAGCTCGTGCGCCTCCTCGATGAGCCGCTCGGCGTCGTCGAGGGTGCCGAACAGCGGGTCGATCTCCCGGAAGTCGGCGACGTCGTAACCGTGGTCGGCCATCGGCGACTTGTACCAGGGGTTGATCCAGATGGCGTCCACGCCCAGCGACTTCAGATACGGCAGGCGGGAGCGGATGCCGGCGATGTCGCCGATCCCGTCACCGTTCCCGTCGGCGAAGCTGCGGATGTAGACCTGGTAGATGACGGCGCTGCGCCACCAGGGGGCGGTGGGGGACAAGGGTGGGACTCCTTCGGGTACGGAACGGGCTACTTCGCGGCGCCGGCGGTGAGTCCGGCGACGATCCGGCGCTGGAAGAGCAGCACCATGACCACCAGTGGGACGGTGACCAGGACACCCGCGGCCATCTGGCTGCCGAACGGGGTCTCGTACGTCGTCGCGCCGGTGAACTTGGAGATGGCGACCGTGGCGGTCTGCATGCCGGGCTTGTTGGTCATCGACAGGGCGATGAGGAACTCGTTCCAGGCCGCGATGAACGTGATGATCGCCGTGGTGAAGATGCCCGGCGCGGCCAGCGGCACGATGACCTTGCGGAAGGCCTGGCCGCGGGTGCAGCCGTCGACCATCGCGGCGTGCTCCAGCTCGTCCGGCATCTGCCGGAAGAACGTGGTCAGGTTCCACACCGCCAGCGGCAGCGCGAACGACATGCTCGGCACGATCATCGACTGGTAGGTGTTGATCCAGCCGATGTCCGTGAATAGCTTCAGCAGCGGCACCACGATCGACACCACCGGGAACATCGAGGTCGCGATGATCAGGGTCAGGATCAGCCGCTTGCCGCGGAACTCCAGCCGGGCCATCGCGTACGCGGTGAAGGTGGCCAGCACCAGCGCCAGGACGGTCGTGATCCCGGCGACGAACAGGCTGTTGAGCAGCGCCCGCCCGAAGCCCTGCACCGGGTCGAACACGGCCCGGTAGTTCTCGAAGGACAGCGGGGACGGGACGAGCGAGGTGTCGAAGATGTCGCTCGTGCGGCGCAGGCTGGAGACCAGCATCCAGTAGAAGGGCGCCAGGCAGTACGCCACCACCGCGGCGATCCCCGCGTACGACAGCCACCGCCGCCACTCGACCGTGCGCGTCATGCCGCCACCTCCTTGCCACGGCGCCTTGCACCGGGCGCGCCCCCGGCGAGATCGGTCCCGAGCAGCCGGACGAAGGCCAGCGCGATCAGGAACACATAGAGGAAGAGGATCACCGCATAGGCGGAGGCCGGTCCGAAGCGGACGTTGGACGCCTCGTTCTGCGCGAGCATCGACAGCGTCTCCACCGAGTGCTTCTGCGCGCCGACGAGGATGTAGGGCAGGTCGAACATCCGCAGCGCGTCCATGCAGCGGAACAGCACCGCCACCAGCAGCGCGGGCTTCACCAGCGGCAGGGTGATGTGCCAGAACTGCCGCACCGGCCGGGCCCCGTCCATCCGGGCCGCCTCGTAGACCTCCCGGGGGATCACCTGGAGACCGGCGAGCACCAGCAGCCCGATGAAGGGCGCGGTCTTCCACACCTCGGCGACGATGACGGCGACCTTGGCGTGGAAGCCCTCGGTGGTCCACAGGATCTGCTGTCCGAGCAGCGCGTTGGCGACGCCGTCGCTGTTGAAGATCCACCGCCACAGCAGTCCGGAGATCGCCGTCGGCACCGCCCAGGGCACCAGGATCCCGGCCCGCACCAGCGCCCGGCCCCTGAACGCCCGGTGCATGATCAGCGCCATGGCCACGCCGATCACGGTCTCCAGACCGACGGTGACGACCGTGAAGAACGTGGTGTTCCAGAAGGCGTTCCAGAAGCGCGCCCCGGCCTCGCCGAAGATCTCGGCGTAGTTGCCCAGCCCGACGAACGGCTCGGTGTCGCTGATGAACCCGGTCGCCGGGTCCAGGCCCTTCGCCCCGTACAGCGACTCCTTGAGCGCCATCAGGGTCGGGTAGAGCACGACGACCGTGAGCACCAGCAGGGTGGGGGAGACGAGCAGCGCGGCCAGCCGCCCGGCACCCGCGGTCGCCCGCCCCCGCCGCACCGGCGGCCCGGCCTGCGTGGGGGCCCCGGGCGGTGCCACCGCCTCGGTCATGACCCCGGCCTTCACCGCGCCACGGCCTTGCCCAGCGCCTTCTGCAGGTCCCGCAGTGCCTGCGCGCTGCTCTTGTCCCCGTTCAGCACGGCGTACGCCTCCTGCTGGACGGCCGCGGTGACATCGCCGTACGGCACGACCCGGGGACGCGGGGCGGCCCGCACGATGGACTCCTTGAGCACCGGCAGGTACGGGTACTGCCCGACCAGTGCCCGGTCGTCGTAGAGCGAGGCGTACGGCGGGGCGAGGGAGGCGTCCTCCAGCAGGGTCCGTGTGTTCTTCTCGCTCGTCATGAACTCGATGAAGTCCAGGGCCGTCGCCTTGTTCTTCGCCGAGGAGGACACGGCCATGTTGTGGCCGCCGAGGCTGGAGGAACCGGGACCGTTCAGGCCCGGCAGGGGCGCGACCGCGAACTTGCCCTTGATGCCGCTCTTCTGGGCCAGCGAGTACACGTACGGCCAGTTGCGCAGGAAGACCAGATCGCCGGACTGGAAGGCCTGCCGGCCGTCCTCCTCCTGGTAGGTGATGGCCTTCTTCGGGATCGTCCCGTCCTTGAAGGAACGGGCCAGGAAGTCCAGGCCCTCGCGGGCCTCGGGGGTGTCGACGTCCGGCTTGCCGGCGGCGTCGGTGACGGTGCCGCCCGCGGAGTTCACCGCCTCGGCGAAGTTCACCGTCAGGCCCTCGTACTTCTGGAACTGCCCGGCGTAGCAGGACATGCCCTTCGCCTCGGGCAGCTTCTTCACCTTGGCGCAGGCGGCGGTCATCTGCGCCCAGGTGGTGGGCGGCCCCGCGACGCCGGCCTTCTTCAGCAGATCGGTGCGGTAGTAGAGCATGCCGCCGTCCGAACTGGACGGCACCGCGTACAGCCCGCCCCGGTACCGCGAGGTCTCCACCACCGGCTTCAGCATCTTCGCCAGCGGATACCGCTTCTCGGGCAGCCGGTCGATCCATTGGTGGGCGGCGAACTCCGAGGTCCACACGACGTCGAGGGACAGCACCGTGTAGGCGTCGGACTTCGTCTCCGCGTTCTGGATCATCTGCTGCCGCTGGGCGTCCGGGTCGGTCGGCAGCTGGATGAAGGTGACCTTCTCCTTCGGGTGCGCCGCGTTCCAGCGGTCGAGCATCGGCTGGACGGTGCCGGTGGTGTCCTTGCCGGCCACGTACGTGATGGGGCCGCGCCCCTCGAACGACGGGGTCCCGGCCTGTCCGGAGCCGCCGCCCGAGGAGCCGCAGGCGGTGAGGAGGAGCCCTGCGGCGGTGAGGGCGGCGGCGCTGCTGGTGGTTCTGGTCGTCACTGTCTCTCCTGGTCGTACGGAACCGGGGTCAGGGCTTGTGAGACTGCGCTGTCACGAAACGCGGCGGGATAATGAGCAGGTCAGCGGCGTGAATGCGTCCCCTCCGGGGAGCTTCCGGGCCCGCCGGGACAACGTTTGCAAGCTAGGGGCGGCCCTGCGGCGAAGTCAATGCGTTACTTGCGGGTAATGGGCTGACCGGACGGGTGCTCCATGCATGAAAGCGCTGTCACGACACCCCGTCAGGAAGGGCAACCCTGTGCTAACGTCCGGCCCATGCCTGCAGCCCAGCACCGGCACCCCACGATGGCCGACGTTCGCCGAACGGGCCGGGGTCTCCACCTCCACCGTGTCCCGCACGCTGCGCGGCCTGTCCACGGTCTCGCCGGAGGTGCGCGCCCGGGTCGAGAAGGCCGCGCGCGAGATCGACTTCGCGGTGTCACGGCAGGCGGCGAGCCTGGTCACGGGCAGGACCGGCACGGTCGCCGTGATGGTGCCCACGCTCAACGCGTGGTTCACGGGATCCGCGCTGTCCAGCCTGGCCCCGCTGCTACGGGCGGCCGGCCTCCAGCTCAACGTCTACGAGATCCCGGACCTGGCCGAGCGCACGGCGTTCTTCGAGCACCTCCCGGCGCGCCGCAACGCCGACGCGCTGCTGGTGTTCTCCTTCGACCTCACCGACGAGGAGACGGCGCGGCTGGACGACCTCGGCATGCCGGTGATCTACGTCAGCGCGCACGTCGACGGACGTCCGAGCGTCTACGTCGACGACGTCGCCGGCGCCCTGCACGGCACCCGGCACCTGCTCAACCTCGGCCACCGCCGGATCGCCTTCGTCACCACCGAGGGCGCGAGCGGCTTCACCTTCAGCTCCAACGAGCGGTTGCTGGGCTACCAGCAGGCGCTCACCGAGGCGGGTGTGCCGCTCGACGACGACCTGGTGGTGTCCACGCGGCCCGGCAGCAAGCGCGCCGCCGCCGAGGCGCTCGGCACCCTGCTGAGCCTGCGCGAGCCGCCGACCGCGATCTTCGCCGAGCAGGACGAGGTCGCCGTCGCTCTCATCTGGAACCTCCGCAGGACCCGGATCGCCGTGCCCGAGCGTGTCTCGGTCCTGGGCTTCGACGATCAGCCGCTGGCGGACTGGTTCGACCTGTCGACGGTGGCGCAGTCGCCCTCGGAGATGGCCCGGCTGGCGGGGGAACTGGCCCTGAAGCTCATCGACGACTCGGACGGCGACCAGGAACGCCACATCGTCCTGCCGACGCACGTGATTCCCCGGGGGTCGACGGCTCCGGTGGCCGCGAGGCCGGCGGGGGATCAGTCCGCGAGGGCGGCGGAGGGTCAGTCCGCCGGCTCGGCGAGCGAGTAGAACCCGATCGGGGAGTTCGGCGGGCGCCGGGCGCCCCGGGGCCCGCAGGCCACGGGAACCGGGAACCCCGTCCCGCAGCCCAGGACACCGTCTCAGGCCAGCCCGTGCTGCTTCGCGAAGGTGTTCGCCACGTCTTCCGGGTCCTTCTTGTCCTTGTCGACCTGGCGGTTGAGCTCGGTGAGCTGGGCCGTGGTGAGGACGTTGCCGAGACGGGCCAGGGCCTTGCGGACCGCGGAGTCGGCCTTGCGGTCGGCGATGAGCGGGACGACATGCTGGCCGGGGATGAGGTTCTCGGGGTCCGTCAGCACCACCCAGTCGTTGGCCTGGATGTCGGTGTCCGTGGTGAAGAGGTTCGCCACATCGACGTCGCCCTTCTTCAGGGCGCCCTTGACCAGGGGACCGGAGGAGTCGAGGGACCTGAACTCCTTGAACTCCGCGCCGTAGACCTCCTTGAGGCCCACCACACCCACCTGTCGCTTCTTCACCTCCGGCGCCGCGCCGATGACCAGCTTGCCGTTCTGCTTTTTCAGATCGGCCAGGGAGGTCAGGCCGTACTTCTCCGCCGTCCCCCGCGTGACCACGAAGGCGTCCGAGTCCTCGGCCATGCCGTACGGCAGCACCTGGAGGCCGGCGGGGAGCGCGACGGCGAGGGCGTTCTGCATCTCGCCCTCCTCGGTCTCCGTCGCCCTCGGGGCGAGGTAGTGCAGGAGGGCGCCCTGGTACTCCGGCAGGAGGTCGATGTCGCCGCCCTTCATGGCGGGGATGAGGATCTCGCGGGTGCCGAGGTTCGGGCGGACGTTCGTCTTCACACCGGCTGCCGTGAGCACAGCCGCGTACAGATACCCCAGCACCTGGTTCTCGGTGAAGTTGGCGGTTCCGATGGTGACTCCGCCCTTGCTGGAGCCGCCGCCGGAGGTCGTGCCCTGGTTGTCGAGGGAGGTGATGCCGCTCGCGCAGGAGGAGAGGGCGGGGACGGACGCGGCTGCGAAGAGGCTGCCGAGGAGAGTGCGTCGGTTCATCGAGGGTCCCTAGGCGGTGCGGTGTCGGAAGAGGAAGCGCTGGAGGGTGCTCAGCAGCAGATCGAGTACGACGGCCACGACGGCGACCAGCACCGCGCCGCCGAGCACCTGCACGAGGTCGCGCTGGGCGAGGCCGTCGAAGACGTACCGGCCGAGGCCGCCGAAGGAGACGTACGCGGCGATCGTGGCGGTGGCGACGACCTGGATGAGCGCCAGGCGCAGGCCCGTCATGATCAGCGGGAGGGCGAGCGGCAACTCGACCTGGAACAGGACCTGGTGGCCGCGCATGCCCTGCCCGCGCGCCGCGTCCTTCACGTCCGGGTCGACGGCGGTCATCCCGGCGTAGGTGTTGGTGACGATCGCCGGGACCGCCAGGGCGACCAGGGCGACGTAGACCGGGAGCATGGACAGTCCGCCGGCCAGGAAGACCAGCACGACCAGGCCGACGGTGGGCAGCGCGCGGCCGAACGACGCCAGGTTGATGGCGAGGAACGCGCCCTTGCCCGTGTGGCCGATCAGCAGGCCCAGCGGGAGGCCGATGGCGGCCGCGATGAGCGTGGCGAGGAGGGAGTACTGGAGGTGCTCGGCGAGGCGGTGGGCAATGCCGTCCGAGCCGGACCACTGGGCGCCGCTGGTGAGCCAGCCGCCGAGGTTCTTGAAGAGTTCGTACATGTCAGGCTCGCCGCCTCCGCCAGGGGGTCAGGACGTACTGGACGGCGACCAGGGCCGCGTCCGCGACCACGGCCAGGAGGATCGTGAGGACCACTCCCGCGATCACCGGCGTCGGGAAGTTGCGCTGGAAGCCGTCGGTGAAGAGCTGCCCGAGGCCGCCGTCGCCGATGTAGGTCGCGACCGAGACGAGGGAGATGGACATGACCGTCGCGATGCGGACGCCCGCCATGATCACGGGGAGCGCCAGGGGCAACTCGACCGTCAGCAGCGTGCGCAGGGGGCGCGTGCCCATCGCCTTCGCCGCCTCCTTCGTCTTCACGGGGACCGAGTCGAGGCCCTCCACGGTGTTCCGGAGGAGCACGACCAGCGTGTAGACCGTCAGGCCGATCACGGTGGTGGTGCGGGTGAGGCCGCTGACCGGCAGCAGGAGCACGAAGATCGCGATCGACGGGATCGTGAACAGGACGTTCGAGATGCCGAGCAGGAAGCCGCGCAGAGGGCGGATCCGGTGGGCGACCACTGCCAGGGGGAGCGAGATCAGCACTCCGAAGAGGACGGCGGACAGGGCGGCCTGGAGGTGGGAGACCGTGAGGGTGGCGAGGTCGTCGGTGTGGTCGCCGATCCACGACCAGTCGATCGTCACGCGGCCACCCGGGCTTCCGTGTGGGCCTGCCCGGCGTGCTGGTGGATCTCGTCACGGGACGAGACGCCGGTGAGGACGCCGTCGGCGTCGACGCGGGCTATCAGGCCGGTGGGGGAGGCGATGGACTCGTTGAGGGCCGACAGCAGGGAGTCGTCGTCCCTGAGCGGTCGTACGGGGAGTTCGGCATCGCCCGAGGCCCAGTGCAGGGGTTTGTTCGCCGCGTCGAGTACCAGGGCCCAGGGGCCGCCTTCCGGGGCCGGGCCCTGCGGGACGGCCGCCAGGGTCTTCAGCGAGAGCAGCTTCAGGCCGCGCTCGGCGCCGAGGAAGTCTGCCACGAACGCGTCGGCGGGGCGGGCCAGGAGTTCGGTGGGTGAGGCGCACTGGACCAGGTGGCCACCGGTACGGAAGATCGCGATCCGGTCGCCCAGTCGTACGGCCTCGTCGATGTCGTGGGTGACGAAGACGATGGTCTTGCTCAACTCCTTCTGGAGCCGGAGCAGTTCGTCCTGGAGCTGGGTGCGCACGACCGGGTCGACCGCGCCGAACGGCTCGTCCATGAGGAGTACCGGAGGGTCGGCGGCGAGCGCGCGGGCCACGCCGACGCGCTGCTGCTGGCCGCCGGAGAGCTGGTGCGGGTAGCGCTTGCCGGTTTCCTCCGGCAGACCCACGGTCCGCAGCAGCTCGGCCGCGCGGGCCCGGGCCTTCCTGCGGCCGTGGCCCAGGAGCAGCGGCACGGTGGCGATGTTGTCGAGCACCGTGCGGTGCGGGAAGAGGCCGGCCTGCTGGATGACGTATCCGATGGAGCGGCGCAGTTCGGCGGCGTCCTGCCGGGTGACGTCCTTGCCGCCCACGCGGATGGTGCCGGAGGTCGGCTCGACCATCCGGTTGATCATGCGCAGGGTGGTCGTCTTGCCGCAACCGGAGGATCCGACGAGGACGGTTACGCCGCCTTCCGCCATGTCGAGGGTGAGGTCGTGGACTGCTGTCGTGCCGTTGGGGAAGCGCTTGTGGACCGCGTCGAACTGGATCATGAGATGTCCCTTGCCCGGCTGTATAACGTCATGCAGAGTTCTCGGTACGTGAATAGGTTGTCAACGGCTTGGCGTTAATCCGATGTAACGGCTGACCGTCAGGCGAGATCGAATATCCAGCTTGAGGGGAGTTTGGGCGATATGCCGTCTCAGATCGTGGACGCGGCCGGTGCTGGGTCTTCCGGGCATGCCGACCCAGTGGTCCTCGACGGGCTCGGACTCCGGGTCGAGGACGTCGTAAGCCTCGCCGACGGGACGGCGCGTCCGGAACCCGGGGCCGACGCGATGAAGCGCGTGGCGGAGTCCTGGGACGCCGCCCGGCAGATCGCCGCGACCGGACGCGTCTACGGCCGCTCCACCGGGGTCGGCGCCAACCGGAACGAGGACGTGCCCACCGAGGCGGCCGCCGAGCACGGCCTCCGGCTGCTGCGCAGCCACGCCGGCGCCATCGGGGAGGAGCTGCCCGCCCGCCAGGTCCGCGCGCTGCTCGCCGTCCGCGCCAACCAGCTGCTCGCCGGGGGTGCGGGGCTGCGGCCGACCATGGTCACCGCGCTGTGCGAGGCGCTGGAGAGCGGGGCGTATCCGGTCGTCAACGAGTTCGGATCGGTGGGCACCGGGGACATCGCGGCACTGGCCCAGGTGGGACTGGCGCTGGCGGGTGAGCATCCATGGCGGGCGGCGGGCTTCTCGGGGGCGGGCGGCGCTTCCGGAGAGCCACAAGGTGTGGTGGGTGCCCCCGAGCCCCAGCACCTCGACAACAATGACGCCCTCGCCTTCATCAGCAGCAACGCCCTCACGCTCGCGCAGGCCGCGCTCGCTCTGCACGAACTGCGGGGGCTGCTGGAGGCCACCCAGGTTGTCGGCGCGCTGTCCATGCTGGCGATCGACGGGGCACACGAGGCGTACGCCGCGCCCGTGCACGCCGCCAGGCCGCACCGCGGCTCCATCGAAGTCGCCCGGCGGATGCGGGAGTTGCTCGGCGCCCCCGACCGGCCCTCCCCGCCGCTCGGGCGGATCCAGGACCCGTACGGCTTCCGCTGTCTGCCTCAGGTCCACGGTCCCGCCCATGACGCGGCCGACGCCCTGGAAGAGGTCGTCGCGATCGAGATCAACGCGGCCGCCGAAAACCCGCTGATCGCCGCCGACGACATGGCGGCCTACCACCACGGCGGCTTCTACCAGGCGCAACTCGCCCTCGCCCTGGACCACTTCAGACTCGCCCTGACCCAGGTGGCCCGGCTGTCGACGTCACGGCTCTCCACCCTCAACGAGCCCGCCTACACCCGCCTGCGCCCCTTCCTCGCCGACCACGAACCCGCCTCCTCCGGCATCATGATCCTGGAGTACGCGGCCGGCGCGGCCCTCGGCGATCTGCGGGCCTTCTCGGCGCCCGCGTCGCTCGGCCACGCCGTACTCTCCCGAGGCGTCGAGGAACAGGCCAGCTTCGCCTCGCTCGCCGCACGTCAGACGCTGCGTGCGTGCGGTGCGTATCGTCTGGTCGTCGGCTGCGAACTCGTCGCCGCGGCACGGGCGCTGCGCCAGCGCGAGCTCCGGCCGGATCCGGATCTTCCCGTGGGCCGCGCGCTGGAGCTCGCCCTGTCGGTGCTCGACGAGGAGCACGCCGACCGGCCGCTCACGGACGACGTGACGGCGGCGGCCGCACTGCTCGACCGGTTCACGGACATCTGGAGGGGCGAGTGAAGGCGTGAGCGTGCCCGCACTGGATGCAGTCGAGGAGAGTGAGGAGTCAGCCACACCTGAAGTGCTGACACTATTTCCCAGCTGATGGTGATCTTCCATCGCGAGAAACTCTCACGCATTACGCATTACGCATTACGCATTACGCATCATGCGCACGAGGGCGGCGCTCTAAGAGGTCGTTTTCTCCCGTTGTTTCATCCCGGAATCTGCTGTTTGGTCTGCGGTGTCGGGTCGCGCCAGGAGATGGTGTTCTCGCTGGTGAGGCGGCGGGCCATGAGGTCTGTCATGGCGATGTGGATCATGGCTTCGGAGCGGGCGGGCCTGGTTTCGTAGTCGCGGGCCAGGCGGCGGTGGAGCATGAGCCAGCCGTAGGTCCGCTCGACCACCCACCGCTTCGGGATCGGGGCGAACCCCCTGGTCCCAGGCTTGCGTTGCGTGATTTCCATGTCGATGCCGAGGCTGGCGGCGTGCTCGACGAGGTGCTGGCGGTAGCCGCCGTCGACCCACACCTTGCGGATGCGGGGATGTTCGACGGCGACCTGGTCCAGGAGTTGGGTGCCGGCGATGGAGTCCTGCACGCTCGCCGCGGTGACCAGCACGGCAAGGAGAAGGCCCATCGTGTCGGTGACGATGCTCCGCTTCCTCCCGACGATCCTCTTCCCGGCATCGATGCCCTGGCCGGAGGCGAGCACGCTGGTGGAGGTTTTCACGCTCTGCGCGTCGATCACGCAGGCCGACGGTTCGGCCTCCCGTCCTTCCTTCTGCCGTAAGAGTTGCCTGAGCAGGCCATTGAGCTGGGCGAACACGCCTTCCTGCTGCCACCTGGCGAAATAGCCGTAGACCGTGTTCCAGTGCGGGAAGTCGTGCGGAAGGTAGCGCCACTGAACCCCGGTACGGTCCACGTACAAGATCGCGTCCATGATGTCGCGCAGATCGTGTTCCGGTGGCCGGCCGAAGTCCAGGGCCCGGCCGCGGCGCTCGAAACGCCAGGCCGCCAGGACCGGCTCGATCAACTCCCAGCGGGCATCGGACAGATCACTCGGATACGGGCGTCGCTTCGGCATGCTTCCGGCGTACTGCCGCGGACCGAGTGCGCCCAGTCGCACGCCGACGGCGGTCGAAGCACATAACCTCGACGACCGGGCATCCTGAGATGAGACAGGATTAGGGCCTCTTCCGCCCCACCTGCAACCTCCCGCGACTCGCCGGCATCGACAGCCGCGGTGACCTCGCCTGTGCCGCCACCAATCGCTTAGAGAATCACCTGATAAGCGGGCGCCATAGGCGAAAACGACCTCTAAGACGCCATTTCGTTTGGTGTGATCTTGCGGCAGTCTGGTGTGGTGACGACTGGGCTTGTGCAGCGGATGGTGCCGGACGGCTTGTGGGAGTTATTCGAACGCGTGGTGCCGCCGGCGCCGGAACGTCCTCAGGGCGCGGCCGGCGTCGGCATGGGGATCGGGAGGTGCTGGCTGCGATCATCTTCGTGGCCACCTCTGGGTGCACCTGGACGGCGGGCTGGACGCGCCGGGCGCCTTCCGCTACTTGCGGCTGAGGGTTTGGTCGTCCCCGTTATCAGGATCTCCCACGCTGCGCCGCATCTTCGGATGCGCCTTCGAGCCGCCGAATTCCCACGGGTTGCCGTCGCAGACGGTGGTCCACACCTTCTCCGCTTCCTTGTCGTCGGGATACGCGCCCCACTCGCCGGTGCCGCTGCACTCCGACACCTTGTCGCCGTCGTTATTGAACTCGGCAAGGTTGGTTACGACGACGGTGCCGTCGTCCTTGAAGAGCAGGGTCCCGGTACCGCCCTCGGTCCAGGTGCCTACGATGTCGGCCCGAGCCAGTGTCTGTGGCTGCCATATGCACCCCGTGGCCAGCGTCAACACCGCGACCGCCAAGACCACTCCACGCAACCCCGCAGCGACTCGCCCTCGTTCATCACGCATGACTCCCCCTTGCGTACGTCAAACACCGGTTGCTTCGCACACCAGATCGTCAAGCGCTCACGCTGCCACGAAAGTTGAACATGTTCAACTCTGCTCGGTGCGCACTGGCAGCCCCGCTCCACACCGCATTGAGCGGTGCACTTTGGCCGCTCGCCGTAAGACGGAGGATCTCGTCCTCTCCAGCGCGACAGGGGAGAGCGTCCCCGTCTACGTGCCGAATCGGGGCAGCGGCCGGGCCGGCCGGCACATGTGGGTCCCGGCTGACGACTGCGAGTTATGGCGGGAGCTGGTTGGAGAGAAGGCGCCGCTTCCCGTGGCGCCGGAACAGGAAGCGGACGACCAGATCACCTTCGCCGAGCAGGACATCGACCGGGCGTGCCGCGCCGGCGAAGAGGGATGGTTCGTCAGCGACGCCCGGCCCATCCGCGATCTGGGACAGCCCACGGGTGGCCACACGCTGCCGCGGATGCCGCTCCAGCGATCCGTGAAACCGTCGCTGATCACGTCCGTCGAGCGGGCCGCTGCGTCGGCCGCGCTGGGCTGTCCTCCTTGGGAGCTGGGGCTGTGCGCAGGCTGCGGTCAGCTGATGCGTCGGCATGGGCGCCATGCGGCCATGTACTGCGCGATATGCCGCTCCGAGCTCAACGGCCGATAGCTGGGAGCTGCAGCGGGAAGGCGGCTGCTCAGAGCCCGGTGACCGGCTGCCCGGTGAGTGCTTGGGCGATCTGCCAGAGCTGGCCTCCGCGGGACGCCTTCACCAGAAGGACGTCACCCGGGCGGAGGATGGAAGCCAGGTAAGCGGCGGCGGTGCCGTTGTGCCCCTCCAGATGCCGAGCAGGAGGGAGCCGCCGATGGCCATGAGGCTCACCAGGTAGGCGAGTTGTTGGTGTCGGGGACTCATCCGGTTCCGATCAGGTGGCGTTCCACGCGGCTGCGGACTGACGCAATCCCTATCTTCGCGAGAGGCACCCATGCCGCCGCACCCGTCTCGATCGCTGCCGGGAACACGGCGCGCGAGTGGGAACGGAAGAGGTAGCGAATGCCGACCCGGAGGCGAGAGCCGTAACTGTGCTGCCCAGGCCGGGCCATGTCGACCAAGAAGGGCCCTTCGGTGCCGGGCTGTGTCCAGACGTCCCTGATGCCGACCGCTTCGGCCAGGAGGTGCAGGGCCGCCCCGCTGAGGGAGTCGTCCGCTTCCTCTGGCGCCGCCTCCGCGAGGGCATAGCCTCCCTCGTGCCGCAGGCACAGGAGGCGATTGTGCTCGTCGACGACGACGGCTCCTGTGACTACGAGGGGGCAGCGCTGGTCGTGGGTGCAGGTGCGGCGCTGCGAGTGGTCGCGGGCCGCGTCGTAGACCGGCAGCAGCGCCATCCTGTCGGCGGGGGGCTCGTGGACGTAGTGGGAGAGCTCCCGGATGATCTGGTCGTCCTTGACGCTCACGGGGCATCCAGCCCGTTCCGCTCGGCGTAGACCCACAGCAGGCGCCGCGTCAGAAGGGCCACATCGCGGAGGTAGAGGTAGGTCCCGAAGGCCGGCGTCTCTGCGGTCGGCCGGTTGGTGAGGTCGACCAGCGTGGTCCCTCTGCGCAGCAGGCTGCGCACCTCGCTGTCGTCGTCCGCGCCCAGATCCTCGCGGAGCAGCCGGTTCAGGTGGTGCGCGATCGCCGGCACCTGCCGGTCCATTTCCGCCCGGGTTGTGGTGCCCATGTCCTGGCCGAGGATGGTGTTCGTCTGCGAGGAGATCGCGTCCACGTCGATGGGGGTGTCGGTGCCCTCAGCGTCCTCGGCCGTCTCGCCCCTCTTGCCTGTACTTGCCAAAGTCATCACTGGCCCCTCCGGAGCACGCTTTCTGCCGTGATGACAAAGCTAAGAAGAGGGGCGACCAGGCCTCCATGAATGTGCCCGAACTTGCCCGACGTTCACCCTAGAGAATTGATGGCCGCCGTGATGAGTTCACGCGCTGATGGGCCGTAGACGGCAAGTTCGGCCAGCTCGCCGAACGTCTTCGCATACATGGCAAGTTCGTGCTTCTGGACGACGCTGAGATGCGCCGAGACCAATTCGACGTTCACCAGCTCGTCGTCGTACAGGAAGAACCCCTCTACCCTCTACGGGCCAGAGCCCTGATCGGTCGGCGTCCTGAGGGATGATGCCGATGCTCACCGAGGGGAGTGCCATGACGCTGAGGAGGTAGCCGAGTTGGCCCGCCAACACGTCGGTTCCGCCGATGCGATACCGCAGAACGCTTTCCAGGAGAATGGCGAACGTGTGGTTGCCGTAGACGACCTGCTGCTTCTCTACGCGCACCTTGACGGCCGCCGGCACATCGTCGATAAGCCCTCGGCGGTCACGAATGGAGGTGAGAAGTGCGGTGATGTACGAGGCCGTCTGCACGGGGCCAGGGATGAGCCACGGCGAGTAAATGCGAAATGCCTCCGTGCGCTCCCAGAGGGGAACCACAGATTCCTGCGCCCACTTGAGCCCATGGCGCTCCATCTTGCGCCACTCGATATACATGCCTTTGATCCCACGGGCCGTTGAGATGAGGTCTTCTGCCTCATCCTCCGCGGCGCACGCGGCACACCACTCGCGAAGGTTGCCCTCCGAGGGCGCGCGGGCGCCGCTTTCGAAGCGCGAAGCCTTCGACTCATGCCAACCCAGGGTCTGGGCCAGCGCCCGCTTGGTGAGTCCGGCTGCCTTTCGGGTCTCGGCGAGGCGTTGTCCGAGTGCCTTGCGGGCTTCCTGGACGCTCGAGGAGGGTGAGGTCATGTCGGTGCGAGGCTGCTGTTCTGGCCGTCAGGCCAGTGCGAACTGCGCGTGCGGTGTCGCCCGCTGCCACACGGCCTCGAAAGCTGACTCACAGAGCTTCGCCACCTCGGGGGCATCCGTGAGCTCCACCTCCATGTTCTCGCCGTCGCCGTCGAAGTGGTTGACGAGGACCAGGCTGGAGTCGAACAGCCAGAAGTCGTTGCCCGGCAGCGCGAGGTCCGTCGCGCTGCGGCGCGAGAGCCAGCGCACGTCTTCGCCGGCGGCGATGTTCAGCCCGTCGGTCACGTCGTACTCGAAGCGGATGTACTCGCTGAGCGGCGTCGAGACGATTCGCGCCCGGCGTACTTCGACCCCTCGGGAAGTGGCGGCGGAGACGAGGGTGTGCCAGTCGGCCCACCGCTCGGCGGGGTCGAGGGCCTGGCCGGCTTTCCAGTCGACGAAGGCCGGGTCCGACTTCATGTAGGCGTCGCGCATCTCCAGGTGGACCGCGGTCCTCTGGCAGTCGCGGAACAGCTCCTCAAACGTCGGTGTCCTCGTCATCCTTCTTCACCTCCAGGAAGAACTGCATCATGCGCCGGGGGATCTCCACCACCGACTTGTGTCCGGGGATGTCCATCTGGACGAGGCCGTAGTACAGGTTGATGGGGCGAGTGGCGGGTGAGACGACCTCCGCCGCCTTCATCTGTTCCTCGAACTGTTGCAGTGCGGCGGAGAAGGTTTCCCTTCCGGCGGCCGAGTCCTGGAGCTTGGTTTTCTCAGCCAGGCTCGTGCGGAAGTGTCGCAGCCCGAGGCGAATCGCTGTTGTCCCGTCCATGTGCTCCCGCTTTCTTCTCTGCGGGACAGTGTGCCTGGCTGTGGGTGCGGACGTGAGGGCAAGACGGAATTGGGATAAATGATCAATTCCAAGTGATGCCTGCAGGGGGTGTGGGGTGGGCGGCGGCCGAAGCCACCGCGAGACGGGGGTGCCGACCCTGGTTGTCGAGGTGGCAGCGGGCGGTCAGGCGTCAGGGTCGACTTCGGGGTGCGTGAACCGCATGGGCTTGCTCAGCGACCGGGCGTAGGCGATTTCGGCTCGGGTGCTGTCTCCGATGTAGTCGCCGACTACGAGCACCTCATCGGCGAGCCGGATCTTCGCCCGGTGCAGATCGTCGAGTCGAACCTTCAGCGTCTCGGCCTCGACAGGATCGGACCAAAGTTCGTGCGGCGACTTGATGTCACAGCCCGGTTTGACGACAATCTTTCCGGCTTTGGTCTCCCGCAGATCGGCCTCGATCATCTCGGTCATGAAGCGGGTGGAGCCGCAGATCACGACGATACGTGGGAGGCTCAGCTGCTTCTTCGCGTCGGCGAGCTTCTCTTCGGGGGTGAGCAGTTGCGGGTATGACACTGGTTCCTCCTGGTGGTGTGGTCCAAAATGGACAGAGACCAGTTGGGTCTGCGATTGCATCAAGCCAGGTACTCCGCAGCAGCACTGTCGCCCTTCAGCCTTGCGGCGCCGTAGCGAGCGCCTGCCGTGCGGCGCATGGTTCGATGCGGAGCGCCTGCCCAGCAGCGAGTCGGAGAGCTGGATCGGCAGCCTGAAATTGCCCGAGCGACGTGATGCCGAACCCCGCGCCAGCGAGTGCGGAGAGTGCCTTCCGAGACAAGGTGCGGCGTTCGGCCCCCCCAGCGACGGCCGTGGAGTCGAGGGAGAGCCACACACGTCCGTCGAGCCCTGCAGAGACTTGGACCGGCCCCGCCGGTGCGCAAGGGACTTCGGCGTCGGTGAGGACCTGGGCGGCGGCATCACGATGGTCGGCGGTGTTCTTCATGTCGACAGCACGCGCGGCCATGTAGATCGCATGAGCCAGTTCGGCGGCGGCCTCCTCGGCGGCAGTGACGTTGATTCGGTAGGGCCCCATGGAGACAGTGTCGGTAGTGATGTCGTAGCCGAAACCCCAGAAAGCGCGAGCCACGTCGCGCGGTTCGTCACCAGCCTTGACCCGCTGGCTCTGCGGACCGTGGCCCAGGCCACGTGACCAGTTCTCGAAGTGGATGAGTCCGTTTCGGATTTGCGTGATGTCCGGCAGCGACAGTTCGAATCGCTTGCGTGCCTGTTCCAGCGTCTGTCCGACCATCGGGTCCATGCCGAGATCGGCCAGCGCGGCCTGCTCCAATGTCTCCGCCGTCAGCAACTGCCGCAGCGCGATGCACAAGTGCCGTGCGTCGATCTGCCTTGAGTCGAACCCACCGACGACTTCATTGCCAGCATGGATGCGCCGGACGCACAGCGCGACATCACGCCGTGCCCACTGAGCCTCCGATACGGCGATTGCGTAGGGATTGTCTGCCGGTGACCAGTCGTCGACTGCAGTCTCGTCCATGATGAGCATCTTCTCCCCCAAGGCCCTGACATGCCCGGCATTTTCTACAGAGCTTGGCGGCCAGTTGAGCTGGCCTGCGATCGGCGCCGTCTCCCATGCTCGTAGGCCCTGTCGAATAGGGCTGGCTCAGAGCCACGTGCCCCAAAGAACGGCCGCAACGGCGGCTACGAGGGCGACCAAAACGGCCCACACGACCGCTGCCCGTGGGAAGGTGCGATGTGCCGTTCCTCCAATCTCTGCGCGTGCTGATCCGCGTCGGTGCGCGACCGCGACAGGTGCGGTGACAGTCACGGAGGAATTCTCGCCGGTGACGATGTTGATGTTCTGGAGGGCTTGAGCAACCTGGTCCGGTGTCGGGTCCTGCTGGCCATGCGGCATCGCTGCCCGCAGCTCCCCGACCAACTGAAGGAGCCGCGTACGGACCTGGTCGAGGACACCCTCCAGGGCTGACACGTGCACCGACCAGTACACCCTGAGCACCTGCCTGGGGGAGTTCTGGCTCATCACCACGGCCAGTTCGGCAGCCAAAGCCGGACCGAGCTGCACGGTCTGGCCTGGATGCCTGGCGATCAGCGACTCGATCTGGCCCACACCGACCCCGAGGCGGAGTTCGTCGCCCAGGCTGTCACGGGCGAAGTCCGGCAAGTCGAACATGCTGACCGGCTGTTCCCGGAACTGGAACCTCCCGGTGTGGCCGTCCATTACCAGGGGCGCAGGAATCTTCCGGTAGTCGGGGACCGGCACATCCGTACCCTCATAGCCCTGGAGTTCGAGCAGGGCCCAAGTGCGCAGCGCTGCGGAGCGGGCGTCGACGCCGAGGGTAATCACCTGCCGCAGGATTGGGGCGAGCGAGCGGCTCTCGTTGAGGACGTGGCGCTCCAGCCGGTCGAGTCGGCTTCGGCCGAGTCTCATTTCGTCAAGACCACGGTGGCGATGACGCTGGCGGTCGCCGCCACCGCTCCGATGGCGGTCCAGATGACTGAGCTGCGGTGCCACCAGGGCTGCGGAGTCGCGGGTGTGGGTTCGTTGATGTTGGCGCTCGCAGTGCCGCCCCGGTCCGCCTTCGCGTTCGGCGCGGTGATGTTGAAGGTGGAGCCGTCGCCTCCCGTGATGTTAAGGGCCTGCTGTGCGGCCGAGTCGATCTGGTCGGGGTTGGGGTTCTGCTGGCCGGCGGGCATGGCTGCTCTCACTTCCGCGACGAACTGGGTCAGACGAGTTCTGATGTGATCGAGGACGCCTTCGATGCTGGCAACGGAGACGTCCCAGTGCAGAGACGTAATGTGGGAGCCTTCGTTTCCCAACTGGTGCTGTTCCTGTGTCATCAGCAGGACGTATTCAGCCGAGCCGGGCGGGCTCAGACGTACCACTGTGTCGCCACGGGAGACGACGGCTTCGAGTTCCCGGACTCCTTGTCGGATCGGTGCGCTCTCTCCGATGCCGCGATCCCGAGCGGGCTGGGGTAGCTGCCCCGGGCTGATCCGCTGGGTGTTGCCCCGGATGATCTGGCCCGGCAGATAGAGGTCCACCACGACTTCGAGCGCGGCCGGCACCTTCCGGTACGAGGGCAGCTCATCAGCCGCCGCGTACCCTTCCAGCTCCTTCAGCGCCCAGGCGCGCAGTTCCCCGTGGTGGGCGTAGCCAGCCAGCATGATGCACCGCCGGAGGGCGGTAGCGAGAGAGGCGGTGTCATCCAGGACGGCGCGTTCAAGTTGCGCCAGCCCTCGGATGTCGGGTGTCGTCACGGTGTCCAGTCTGCCCTGCCCCACTGACAGCACTGGTCGATTTCGTCGTCCTGGCACCTCGCCTTGCCATCAGAGCCAAGGGAGTCATGTGCTCCAGTCCCTGACTCAGTCCCGAAGGTCTTTGACCATGACCGCGTACACCGGTGAGTCCGCGAATGGTTGCTGCTCGCCGACTCTGGCGTATCCCCATGTCTCGTAGAGCGCTTGGACCTTGGGGTGTGTGACGTCGACCAGCAGCACGGCGAGGTCTTCCGTACGTTCCTTGAGTAGCGCCTCGTGCAGGCGGTCGGCGATTCCCTGCTTACGCCAGCTTGGGCGCACCATCACTTCGGAGACCGCGTAGGTGGAGGAATAGCCGTTGTTCGGCTCGTACGCGGTGGAGCGCCACCATTCGCGGCCGGGGGCGAGCGGGGCGCCGTAGGCGAAGCCGACCGGTTCGTCTTTGTCGTACGCCACCACGCAGGAGAAGCCGTCCATGCCGGTCCAGTGGTCGACGAACCAGGCGAAGCGCTGGTGGAAGGGGTCGTCCATCTGGTCGGCGTAGGCGTCGGCGTGTACGTCGATGAGTATCTGCCGGAAGACCTCGGGGAGGTTTCCGTGCTGGAAGTGACGCAGGTCGGTCACGCTCGGCTCCATTCGGTTCGCATGCGGTCTGCCCAGTCTCGTGCGTAGGAGGCGGAGGGAGCCATGACGAACAGGCCCCGGTGGAAGTCGCCCATGAGCGTGCGCATACGGCCGGGCAATGGGTCACCATCCATGATGGTGAACACGTCGGTGGCTGAGGCCGTGGCCTGTTCTGTTTCTCCCTGGTGGAGCTGTGCGAGGGCGAGTTGGGCGGTCGCGAGGGCCTTGTTGCGCCGGAAGGCGGTCGGGATCCTGGCCAGGGCGCGGTGCGCCATGGCTTCGGCATGAGGGTGGCGTCCGCTGTTGAACTGGACGATTGCGGCGAGGTGGTCAAGTTCGGCCTGCCCGTAGAAGGCGGTCCAGCGCGGACGCTCTCGGTCGGCCACTCTCGTGAAGGTGTCCTGGGCTGATCCCAGTGAACGCAGGCCCGCACGGCCGTCACCGAGAGCCGCGTACGCGAGGGCGACGCGGACTCGGCCCAGCGAATCGAAGAACGGGTCTCGGCGAGCCGCTGAGGAGGCTTGCGCGGCCTGGGCCGCTGCGAGCGCTTCGGGCCAGTTCTGCCGCTGGTAGGCGAGCATCGAGAGGTTGACCCACACCCGCATTTCGGTAGGGCCGTCCTGGGAGAGGCCGGCGTACGTCGCTGATTCGTTCAGGTAGCTCTGGGCCTGGTCGAGATTGCGGGCGTCGATGCAGGACCAGGCGGCGATGGTGGTGTACTCGGCGGCCAGTGCGTACAGCGCTCGGCGGACGCGTTCGCCGGCGTTGCGCTGCTGTAGTTCCAGCACCCTGGTGCGGCCCTGGGCGGCGGCCTTCTCCAGTGCCGTGTGTCCGCCCTGGCGGTCGTCGGCTTCGACAAGGGCGTTCATCCCGGCAGCGACCCGGGCCACGTCCGACATGCCGACGGTCCGGCGTTGCGCCACCAAGGGAACGGCGGCAGCCGCGCTTCCGGTCGCTGAGGTGAGGAAAGTGCGACGCCGCACGGGGTCCTCCTGCGGGTGTTGCATGGTGCGTGGTGCGCTGAACCCTAAGTCCTCGACGAGACAACCGAACACCCGCTCCAGGGCTGCACACGTGCGTCCGATGGGGCGGCGGGAGCTCCCGTTGAGGAGGTTGCGGATTGTGCGGTCGGAGACGTCACCGGGCCTGCCGGTGATCTCTGCCAGCGCAGCGTTCATCCGACCAGCCAATTCTTCCTGGGTGAGCCCGAGTTCCTCCATCCGACTCTTGAGGATGGCGTTCGCTCCCATGGACCGACCGTAGCCCTGCGGTCACTGGCCGAACCAGACCCGAGGTCACCAGAGCGTAAAGTCTTCCGGTTCGCGGAGGCACGGCGGGGCGCGACATTTCCTGTTCGCCGTCGACCAAGGGCCGTTGACTCGGTACCAGCCGTTGAGCGGGCGAGATTCCCCTTCCTGCCTCTCGATGGCGTGGAGGAAGGCCCGCCCCTGCGCACCCGTCGCGGGGCGGGCGTCCCAGCCTCGGAGGGATGACCCCGTGACCATGACCGCCGCCAAACCAACCGCGACCGGTGTTCCGGGCTACACCGAGACGGTGCCGTGCGAGCCGGAATCCGCGCGCCGCGCACGTCTGCTTGTCTCCGCGGCTCTGGACACCTGGGGCATAGGCGAGTTGGCCGAGGTAGGCACTCTGATCGTTTCGGAGCTGATCAGCAACGCCGTCAGCCATACGCCCTGTCACGTGGTCCGTGTGATGGTTCGGCGCGAGACGGCCGAAGTGATTCGGATCGGCGTTGCCGACAAGTGCCGAGACACCCCGGAACCGGGCTGTTCTGAAGGTGACTCGGAGGGCGGCCGTGGTCTGCTCCTGGTCGAGTCGCTGAGCTGGCGGTGGGGCTACGACCTGCATCGTTGGGGCAAGCTCGTCTGGGCAGAGCTGAGGGTGCCGACCGCATGCTGATCTCGCGTATCTCCTTACGACTCCTGCCCCCGGAGGAACTGGTCGGCGACCCGTTCCCGGACGCGTGCGTGCAGCTGGCCTTCGGCCCGACGCGTGCGTCTGACGATGCCGGCGCGGTTGTTGTCCCAGAGCCGGTCCGGATAACTCCCGCCGACCTTGTGCGGCTGCGCGTCGAGTCGGGACTGGCTCTCGGCGAGATCCGCGCGGAGATGCAGCGTGCCGAGATCGCGTGGCGGCAGCAGCTCAGCCGCTGGTACGGCGACGGCCGACTGGCAGTCGAGGCCCGCGCACCGGACATCAGCCTCCTTCAACGGGTCCTGAACGGACTGCGGAATCCCGGTCCGGTTTCGACGTAGGCCCCGGCGCCTCTTCTTCCCGGCGCCCCTGAGACTCCCGCACAAGCAGGATCGTGTTCCTCGATGCCGTGCGGGTGAGCAAGTCAGCCGAAGGACAGAACTTCTGACAGGAAGGAAGACCGTGTTCAACCACATGGATCGATTCCCCACGGGCAGCCCGCTGCCGCAGGGGCATCTCACGGCGGCCCCGTGGGGTCTCCGTCGCATCGCCCCGTACCCGCCCGTCGAGGGCCCCGTCTACGCGACGGTGACGCTGGATCCGAAGACGCAGACCGCCCGGTACTTCGACACTTCCGGGGCGCCCACCATGTCCCCGGGCCACGGCACATCCTCCGGTACGAATCCCGCGACCGGCACCACGGGCCAGGGCGACCGCAACAGCGACTCCCCGGACAGCGACACGGGGAACGACACCGACCAGTGACTCTGGTGACGAACGACGATCGTCCGGTCCTGGTCGTCACCAACCTCGACGACCCGACCGCGGACTTCGTGATCGCCGAGCTGCACGACCGGGGCGTCCCGGTCGTGCGGTTCGACTCCGGTGACTTCCCCGCCACCCTGTCGTGCTCGGCCGCCATCGGCGGCACCCACAGCTGGCGGGGAAGAGTGCAGACCCCGAGCCGACGTGCCGACCTGGGCGCGGTGCGTTCCGTGTACTACCGGCGCCCCTCCGGGTTTGCCTTCCCCCACCTCGACAAGCAGGACGAACGCTTCGCCGTCGCCCAGGCGCGCTACGGGCTCGGAGGCATCCTGACCTCGCTGCCCGGCTGCCTTTACGTCAACCACCCCAATCACATCGGCGACGCCGAGTACAAGCCAGTCGGGCTCGCGGCAGCGGCGGCGGCCGGCTTCACGCTTCCGCCGACGTTGATCACCAACGTTCCCGACGACGCGCGGGCCTTCATCAAGGCGCAAGGTGCCGTCATCTTCAAGCCGATCTCGGTTCCGCTCTACCTGGTCGACGGCAAGGCCCAGACCGTCCCCGTGACCGAGGTGACCGTCGACGAGATCGACGATTCCGTGTCCGGCACCATGCACCTCTTCCAGAAGCGGGTGCGCAAGGTTGCCGATATCCGGGTGACTGTGATCGGCGAGCAGATCTTCGCCGTGCGGATCGACTCCGGTCTCCTCGACTGGCGTACGGACTACGGCACTCACACATACACGCCGCTTGCCGCGCCACCCGCGGTGGAGCGGTCGATGCGCGCCTATCTGAAGCACTTCGGGCTCGTCTTCGGGGCGTTCGACTTCGCTCTGACCGACCGCGGCGAGTGGATCTTCATCGAGTGCAATCCTTCCGGGCAGTGGGCCTGGATGGAGCCGCCGACCGGTCTGCCGATGACTGCCGCACTCACCGATCTCCTGGAAGGAGGACTCCGTGGCCAGTGAAACCGACATCGAGACGGCCGCAGCCGATCTCCGGCGCCGGCTCGCCCGACAACTGGAGAAGGACGGCTGGCTGCGCTCGCCGCAGTGGCGGGCCGCCGTGGAGGCCGTGCCCCGCCACAGATTCATCCCGCGTTTCTACCGGGAGAGCCACGCCCCGGGCGTCACCACCTGGGAGCCGGTCACACCGGAGACGGTCGGTAAGGAGGAGTGGCTACGGCTTGTCTACACCGACGAGACATGGATGACCCAGTTCGACGGCCGGGACACCGACTGGGCCGACCTGAAGCCGATCAGCAATGCGACCCCGACCTCGTCGTCGACGTTGCCGAGCCTCGTGGTCCGGATGCTCGAAGACCTGGATGTGCAGGACGGCATGAAGGTGCTGGAGATCGGCACCGGAACCGGTTACTCGACAGCACTGATGTGCCACCGGCTTGGCAGCGAGAGCGTGACCTCGATCGAGACGGACGAGGGCGTGGCCCGACGAGCCGGCCACGCCCTCACGGGATCCGGCCATACCCCCCACCTGCTGGTGGGGGACGGCCGCGTCGGCCACCCCGACGGAGCCCCGTACGACCGGCTGATCGCCACGTGCGGCTTCCGCAGCATCCCGCCCGCCTGGTTGGAGCAGGTCCGCCCGGGCGGCCTCATCCTCACCACCCTTCGCGGCTGGATGCGCTCCCTCGGTTTGGTCAAACTCATTGTCACCGGTGACAGCGCGAGCGGCTGGTTCAGCGAGGACGACCCGAGCTTCATGGTCGCCCGCCAGCAGGACGCACCGGAGAGCCTTGGCATGGTCCCAGGCCCCGAAGACGGGACGGTACGGAAAGCCGCACGCGGGCCAGAGGTGCTCACCAGCTCCGGTCCGGCATTCATGGCGCAGCTCGCTGCGCCGGACGCCCGCTTCTTCTCGATGGCAGTCGACGGCGGCCCGGTCAGCACGTTTCTGTTGGACAGCGTGACTGACTCCTTCGCCGTCCTCGCTCCCACGGAGAGTGGCTGGCAGGTCCGCCAGGGCGGCCCTCGGCGCCTGTGGGACGCGATCGAGTCGGCGGTGGCCACCTGGGAGGAATACGGCTCACCCAACACCGCGGCGTTCGGTATGACCGTCGCCCGCGACCAGCAGGCCGTCTGGCTCGGGAACCCGAGCGGTCCGCAGTGGCCGCTACCCTCCTGAGACAGCCGCCACCAACGCGAGGAACGCCAGGATGGACGACGAACCGCTGACGGAGTGGGCGGAACGCCGTGACGCGAAGATCGGCCGACTGCGCGCCGTGCCGGTTGTGCCCGGCAACGGGCCCAGGGCATCACATCTGCATCCGGATGCGCCCCGCGCCATCGAGCGCTGGAACGGGCACACCTGGGAGCTGTACGGATTCGCAGCCGGCCTGGCCGAGGCCCAAGCCGTTCTCTACCCGGAGGCCGGCAAGCCCGCACCCTCAGGGCCGGTGCCGAAGCCGCTCGGTCCCGGCACCGGCAAGCACCGCAAACCCCGGGCGCCCGGGCCAGACAGTGGCAGCCGGACCCAGACGTGATCAACGCTGCCGCGCCCGAGGCCCGCTGCGGGCGTGGAACGGCACCTCACATGACAAAGGCGGAGCTCAAAGCCCCGCCTCACGTGCCGCGGACGATCCCCGCCTCAGGGCCACACAAGGCAGTACGGCTGATGCCCCGCCTCATGCAGCCGGTGGCTGAAGTCCTGCCACTCGTGCAGCAGTTGGTAGACGTTGAACGCGTCCCGGGGGCCGCCCCGGTCCGGGACCGTCGACCAGATGAAGGCCGCCGCGCCCACCGCCTCCTCGCCGATGCCGCGCAGGGGGTCGACGACCGTCATGGGGAGTTTGACCACCGCGTAGTCGGGGTGCAGGACGACCAGTTCCAGCGGCGGAACCTTGTGCAGGGGGACGCCCTCGATGCCCGTGAGGACCATCGCCGCCATGGTCTCCGGCTTGATCTTCGTGAACATGCCGTTCATGCCGAGCTCGTCACCGCCGAGCTCCTCGGGGCGCATCGAGATCGGGACGCGGGCCGCGGTCGCGCCGTCGGGCGCACCGAAGTACTTGTACGTCACCCCCACCCGACCACCATTCCCGCTGCTCCCGGCCGAAAGATCCTCCACCTGGCCTTCAGTACGTCCGGAGGCTCGCTCCGGTTCACTCGGCCGACCCTGTGTCCGACGCGGCTCCTGAGCGTCCTCCGCGTCGCGCCGGTGCCTTCCCCGCCGGGCACGTCGCGGACCCAGGTCATCGGTCCCCTCGCCCAGTCCGCCACCGCGATGCATATCTCCACCCGACTGCTCTTCCAGAACGCGTCGCCCCCGCCGCGCAACCCGATCATCGTGTCAGTGACCTCCCCCACGGCCGCCCGCCGAAACGTGCGCTGAAACATCTGCCCGCAGGATCTCCGCAGCCTCCGACCGCCCCGGGCCGTTTGAGCTGTGTGTATCAGGGACCAGTCTCGCAGACGACGGCGGCCCCGGGGCCGGTTGTCCCCTGCCCCGCCCGCGCACGCCCCTGGCCTACCCTGAACAGGTCACTGGCACCCGGAGCCCGACAGCGTCGGAGAAGGTCGGAGAAGTCGCAGGTCATGAGTGAACTGGCATATCCGTATGAAGCACCGGCCTCGCAGGCTCTGTTCGATCGCGCGGCGGCCGTCACGCCCGGCGGCGTGAACTCCCCGGTGCGGGCCTTCCGAGCCGTCGGCGGCACGCCGCGGTTCATGGTGTCCGGCACCGGTCCCTATCTGACGGACGCGGACGGCAGGGAGTACGTCGACCTCGTCTGCTCCTGGGGGCCCATGATCCTCGGGCACTCCCACCCCGAGGTCATCGCCGCCGTGCAGGACGCCGTCTCCCGCGGTACGTCCTTCGGCACGCCCGGTGAGGGCGAGGTCGCGCTCGCCGAGGAGATGGTCGCGCGGGTCGCGCCGCTCGAGCAGGTGCGGCTCGTGTCCAGCGGCACCGAGGCGACCATGTCCGCCATCCGGCTCGCTCGCGGCTTCACCCAGCGCACCAAGGTGATCAAGTTCGCCGGGTGCTACCACGGGCACGTCGACTCGCTGCTCGCCGCCGCCGGCAGCGGCGTCGCGACCTTCGCGCTGCCCGACACCCCCGGCGTCACCGGCGCGCAGGCCGGCGACACGATCGTCCTGCCGTACAACGACCTCGACGCCGTCCGCGAGGCCTTCCGGGCGCACCCCGGCGAGGTCGCCTGTGTGATCACCGAGGCGTCCCCGGGCAACATGGGCGTCGTCCCGCCCGCCGAGGGGTTCAACCAGGGCCTGAAGGACATCTGCGCCGAGAACGGCGCGCTCTACGTCTCCGACGAGGTCATGACCGGCTTCCGGACCAGCCGCGCCGGCTGGTTCGGGGTCGACGGCGTGGTCCCCGACCTGATGACCTTCGGCAAGGTCATGGGCGGCGGCTTCCCGGCGGCGGCCTTCGGCGGACGGGCGGACGTGATGGCCCACCTCGCCCCGGCCGGGCCCGTCTACCAGGCCGGCACCCTCTCCGGTAACCCCGTCGCCACCGCGGCCGGGCTCGCCCAGCTGCGGCTCCTCGACGACGCCGCGTACGCCAAGGTCGACGCCGTGTCGAAGGAGATCCAGGGGCTCGTCACCGGGGCCCTGAGCAAGGAGGGCGTCGCGCACCGGCTGCAGACCGCCTCCAACATGTTCTCGGTGTTCTTCACCGACCGGCCCGTGCGGAACTACGAGGACGCCAAGACGCAGGAGTCCTTCCGCTTCACCGCGTTCTTCCACTCGCTGCTCGCGAACGGTGTCTACCTGCCGCCGTCGTCCTTCGAGTCCTGGTTCGTGTCCACCGCGCACGACGAGCGGGCCGTGCAGAAGATCGCCGACGCCCTTCCGGCGGCGGCCCGGGCGGCTGCGGAGGCCACGGCATGAGCGAGCAGCGGAGCAACAGCGCCGAGGACATCACCGTCGTCCACGTCATGCGGCACGGCGAGGTCGCCAACCCGGACGGCATCCTCTACGGCCGCCTTCCCGGCTACCACCTCTCCGACCTGGGCCGGCGCATGGCCGACCGGGTCGCCGAGCACCTGTCCGGCCGTGATGTGACGCACGTCGTCGCCTCGCCGCTGGAGCGGGCGCAGGAGACGGCCGAGCCGATCGCCAAGGCGCACGGGCTGGATCTGGCGACCGACGAGCGGCTGATCGAGGCCGACAACATCTTCCAGGGCAAGACGTTCGGCGTCGGGGACGGGGCGCTGCGCAAGCCGGGCAACTGGAAGCACCTGGTCAATCCGTTCCGGCCGTCCTGGGGCGAGCCGTACGTCGACCAGGTCGTCCGCATGATGAGCGCGCTGGGCGCGGCGAAGGACAAGGCCCGGGGGCACGAGGCGGTCGTGGTCAGCCACCAGCTGCCCATCTGGATCGTCCGGTCGTACGTCGAGCGCCGGCGCCTCTGGCACGACCCGCGCAAGCGCCAGTGCACGCTCGCCTCGCTGACGACCTTCACGTACCAGGGCGACCGGATCGTCTCCGTCGGCTACACCGAGCCGGCCCGCGACCTGGTCCCGGCCCACCTCCTCGCCGGCGCGAAGCCGGTCAAGGGCCAGGCCAAGGCCTTCGGGGCGTAGGCGCGGCCCGCGTCAACGGGGTGTGGACGAGCGCGCCGATCCGGGCGGAAGCGCACTCCCCCTCCGCCCCCGGGGACCCCCGCGACCCGGGAGCGTGGCGCTGCCGCGGGCGCGGGGCTCGCGGTCTCGCCGCTTCGGTGAGGGGAGCCCAGAGTCGAGCGCGCTCGCGGCGCGACGGGCATGAACCGTGCGCGGACGAGGGCTCCGGCCCGGGCGGAATCCCGGGCAGCCGCGCACGCCGCCCCGGGGGACGGGGGACCTCTGTGAGGCACGCCCCGTCTCCGCCGCGGGGGCGGGAGACACCCCCTGAGGCACACCCCCGTCTCCGCCCCAAGGCCAGTGCGTAAACCCCTCTCCGCGACCTCTTCCGCTCGCTTACGACTGCTTCGTTACGGAATCTGCGCAAACACGCGGAACCTCCCCGTTCGTCACGTCCTCTGACTGGGTGACCAGCACGACGTGATGAATCGGGGATGCCATGCGCGCTCTCTCCCGCAGGGGAATGCTCGGACTCGGCGCGGGAGCCGCCGCCGTCTCGCTCGCCGGGTGCGGCGGTCTCACGGGCTCGGACGACTCCCGCCAGGCCGACGGTTCCGGCGGCGACTCCGCGCAGGGCGGAGCGAAGCCCAAGCCCACCGCCCGCCCCATCGGCGACGGGTCGACCAGTCACACCGGCAAGCAGCCCCACCAGCCCTCGGCGCCCGAGCCGCTCGAGCCGGGCCAGACCCCGCCGCAGTTCGTCGTGTTCTCCTGGGACGGGGCCGGCGAGGTCGGCAACGGCCTCTTCCCGCGCTTCCTGGACCTCGCCAAGGAGCACGGCGCGAGCATGACCTTCTTCCTGTCCGGGCTGTACCTGCTGCCCGAGTCGAAGAAGCGCCTCTACAACCCGCCCAACAACCCCCGCGGCGCCTCCGACATCGGCTACCTCACCGACGACCACGTCAAGGCGACCCTGAAGAACGTCCACCGAGCCTGGCTCGAGGGCCACGAGATCGGCACCCACTTCAACGGGCACTTCTGCGGCGAGTCCCACGGCTCCGTCAAGAACTGGACGCCCCGGCAGTGGCGCAGCGAGATCGACCAGGCCAAGGCCTTCGTGAAGGAGTGGCGCACCAACACCGGCTGGACCGACCTGCCGTCGCTGCCGTTCGACTACGACAAGGAACTCGTCGGCGGCCGTACGCCCTGTCTGCTCGGCCAGGACAACCTGCTGCCCACCGCCCGCGAGCTCGGCTGGCGCTACGACGCCTCCTCGCCCGGCGGTCTCCAGGTCTGGCCCACCAAGCGCCAGGGCATATGGGACCTGCCCCTGCAGCAGATACCTTTCCCCGGCCGCGGCTTCGAGGTCCTGTCGATGGACTACAACATGCTGGCCAACCAGTCCCTCGCGACCACGAAGGCACCCGCCCACAACTACCCGGGCTGGCGGAAGCAGTCGGCGCAGGCGTACATCCAGGGATTCAAGCGGTCATATGAGACAAACCGGGCACCCTTGTTCATCGGCAACCACTTCGAACAGTGGAACGGCGGCATCTACATGGACGCCGTCGAGGAGTCCTTCAAGCACATCGCGCGCGAGAAGGAGAAGGGCGCGGATGTGCGTCTCGTCTCCTTCCGGCAGTTCACCGACTGGCTGGACGCGCAGCGGCCCGAGGTGCTCGAAAAGCTCCGCACGCTCGGCGTCGGACAGCAGCCGGCCGGTGGCTGGCGGGAGTTCACCGGCCGGACCTCCACGCCCGGCGCGGACCCCTCGCGGAACGCCGCCTGAAATGCGGTCTTCCGCCCGCAAGGGGGGTGGGCGAGAGTCCCAGAACGGGCATGCGAAACTTTTCACATGAGTGCCGACAGCGCCCCCCAGCGTTCGAACCGCACGACCCGTGCCACCGAGCGCACCCGCCGTGTCCGCCGTAGCGCCGTCCTGACCGCCGGTCTCGCCGCGAGCGCACTCCTCGTCACCGCGTGCGGCTCCGGCGGCACCTCCGGCGGGGGCGGCAACACCAACTTCGTCACCGGCACCGACGGCGTCGCCACCGTCGCCCAGGGCAAGCGCACCCCGGCCCCCGACCTGTCCGGCAAGACCATCGCCAGCAAGACCCTCGACGTCGCCGACTACAAGGGCAAGGTCGTCGTCCTCAACGTGTGGGGTTCTTGGTGCAACCCCTGCCGCGCCGAGGCCAAGTACTTCGCGAAGGTCTCCAAGGCCTACGCCGGCAAGGGCGTGCAGTTCGTCGGCATCAACACCCGGGACACCTCCACCGGCGCGGCCCTCGCCTTCGAGAAGGACTGGGACATCACCTACCCCAGCCTCTACGACCCCACCGGCAAGCTGCTGCTGCGCTTCAAGAAGGGCACCCTCAACCCGCAGGCGATCCCCTCCACGCTCATCCTCGACCGCGACGGCAAGATCGCGGCCCGCTCGCTGTCCGCGCTCAGCGAGGAACGGCTGCTGAAGATGCTCAAGCCGGTCGTCGCCGAGAAGTGAGCGGAGTAGTGACGTGAGCGCCCTCACCACGCTCGCCGCGGTGGCGGACCCCAACGGCACGGTGCTCAACGGCGCCCTGCTGGTCGCCCTGCCGATCGCGCTGCTCGGCGGGGTCGTCTCCTTCTTCTCGCCCTGCGTCCTGCCCCTGGTGCCCGGCTACCTGTCCTATGTGACGGGCGTCGCGGGCACCGACCTCGCCGAGGCGCGGCGCGGCCGGATGGTCGCGGGCGCCTCCCTGTTCGTGGCGGGCTTCACCGCCGTGTTCGTCTCCGGCGGGGCGCTGTTCGGCTACTTCGGACAGACGCTGCAGGAGCAGCAGGGCGTGCTGTCCAAGGTGCTCGGCGTCCTCATGATCCTCATGGGCGTCTTCTTCATGGGTCTGATGCCCTGGCTCACCCAGCGGGAGTTCCGTTTCCACCGGCGGCCCGTGGCCGGGCTGGCCGGCGCGCCCCTGCTGGGCGCCCTGTTCGGCATCGGCTGGACGCCCTGCATCGGCCCCACCCTCGCCTCCGTGCAGGCGCTCGCCATCGACCAGGCCAGCGCCGGACGCGGTGCCGTGCTGACCATCGCGTACTGTCTGGGCCTGGGCGTGCCGTTCGTGCTCGCCGCGGTCGCCTTCCGCAAGGCCCTGGGAGCCTTCGGCTGGATCAAGCGCCACTACGTCTGGGTGATGCGGATCGGCGGCACCATGATGATCGTGACCGGTCTGCTGCTGCTGACCGGCGCGTGGGACCGCATCGTGCAGGAGATGCAGGTCTGGTCCGACGGCTTCACTGTGGGGATCTGATCGATGAGCAAGACCACCGCCTCCGACCCGGCCCCCTCCGCCGCCGAGGACCAGGAGCTGGGTGACGCCGGCTCCCAGCTGTCCACCGCCCCCAAGGAGGAGGCGCCCAACCTGCCCGCCCTGGGCGTCATCGGCTGGGCCCGCTGGTTCTGGCGGCAGCTGACCTCCATGCGGGTCGCCCTGCTGCTGCTCCTGCTGCTCTCCCTCGGCGCGATCCCCGGCTCGCTCATCCCGCAGTCCGGCAGCGACGAGACGAAGGTCGCCGACTTCCGCAAGGCGCACCCGACGCTGGGGGACGTCTACGACAAGATCGGCATGTTCCACGTCTACAGCTCGGTGTGGTTCTCCGCGATCTACATCCTGCTGTTCATCTCCCTCATCGGCTGCATCGTGCCCCGCACCTGGCAGTTCGTCGGCCAGCTGCGCGGCCTGCCGCCCGGCGCGCCCCGGCGGCTGAACCGGCTGCCCGCCCACACCACCTGGCGCACCACGGCCGAACCCGAGCAGGTCCACGAGGCCGCTCTCGCCCTGCTGAAGAAGCGCCGCTTCCGCGCCCACCGCACCGGGGACGCCGTCGCCGCCGAGAAGGGCTACCTGCGCGAGGTCGGCAACCTCGTCTTCCACATCGCCCTCATCGTGATGCTGGTCGCCTTCGCCTGGGGCCAGCTGTACAAGTCCGAGGGCAACAAGCTGGTCGTCGAGGGCAACGGCTTCTCCAACACCCTCACCCAGTACGACGACTTCAAGTCCGGCAACCTCTTCACGTCGGACGACCTGGTGCCGTTCAGCTTCAACCTGAAGAAGTTCACCGGCACCTACGAGCGCACCGGCCCCAACAAGGGCACCCCGCGCGTCTACAAGGCCGGCATCACCTACAGCGCGGGCGCCTACGGCAAGGACGAGACCGACACCGTCGAGGTGAACCACCCGCTGGAGATCGGCGACTCCAAGGTCTACCTCGTCAGCCACGGCTACGCCCCGGTCGTCACGGTCCGCGACGCCAAGGGCAAGGTCGTCTTCGACGACGCCGTACCGCTGCTGCCGCTGGACGCCAACGTCACCTCCTCCGGTGTCGTCAAGGTCCTCGACGGCTACCGCAACGCCAAGGGCGAGAAGGAGCAGCTCGGCTTCAACGCGTTCTTCGTGCCGACCTTCGGCGGCCACGCCAGCGGCACGATGCTGTCGCAGTTCCCCGCGCTGGACAATCCGCTGCTCGCGCTGTCCGCCTACCACGGCGACCTCGGGGCCGACTCGGGCATCCCGCAGAGCGTGTACCAGATGGACCGCAGCAACATGAAGGAGTTCAAGAACTCCGAGGGCAAGCTGTTCAAGAAGCTGCTGAAGCCCGGCGAGACCATGACGCTCCCGAACGGCGCCGGTTCGGTCACCTTCGGCAAGGACATCAAGGAGTGGGCCGGCTTCCAGGTCGTCCAGCAGCCCGGCAGCGGCTGGGCCCTCGCCGGTGCCCTCGCCGCGATCGGCGGCCTGGCCGCCTCCCTGTTCATCCAGCGCCGCCGCGTCTGGGTGCGCGCCGTCAAGGGCGCCGACGGCGTCACCGTCGTCGAGATGGCCGGCCTCGGCCGCAGCGAGTCCGCCAAGGTCCCCGAGGAACTGGGGCACCTCGCCGGCGACCTCTACGAGCAGGCGCCCGGCGCCCCCGACGACCCCGCAGATTTCCCCGACCCCGACCAGGAGCCGGGTACCGAACCCCCCGTACCTGCCGAAGGGGCTGAGAAGCAGTGACTCTCGCCGCCGCCACCAACGAAAACCTCGCGGAGATCAGCAACGTACTGATCTACTCCGCGATGGCCGTCTACACCCTGGCCTTCTTCGCGTACATCGCCGAATGGCTCTTCGGCAGCCGCAGCAAGGTCGGCCGGACCGCCGCCGCGCTCACCGCCAAGGCGGACGCCGGGAAGGCGGCCCCGGCCGTCACCGTGAACCAGTCCGGCGGCACCGCCGTGCTGGAGCGGCCGAAGGTCACCGTGCGGGCCGCCGCCGGCCGGCGCGACGTGCCGGACGGCCCCGGGGCGCACGGCGGGGACGAGCAGGGCGACCTGTACGGCCGGATCGCCATCTCTCTCACGGTGCTTGCCTTCCTGATCGAGTTCGGCGGTGTCCTCACCCGCGCCCTGTCGGTGGAGCGCGCACCGTGGGGCAACATGTACGAGTTCAACATCACGTTCTCCACGGTCGCGGTCGGCGTGTACCTCGGGCTGCTGGCGCTGAAGAAGAACGTGCGCTGGCTCGGCCTGTTCCTGATCACCTCGGTCCTGCTCGACCTGGGCCTGGCGGTCACGGTCCTCTACACCGCCAGCGACCAGCTGGTCCCGGCGCTGCACTCGTACTGGCTGTACATCCACGTCTCGACGGCGATCTTCTGCGGCGCGGTCTTCTACGTGGGCGCGATGGCCACGATCCTGTACCTGTTCAAGGACTCCTACGAGAGCAAGCTGGCGAGCGGCGGCACGCCCGGCACCTTCGCCACCTCCGTCCTGGAGCGGCTGCCCTCCTCCGCCTCCCTCGACAAGTTCTCCTACCGCGTCAACGCGGCCGTCTTCCCGCTGTGGACGTTCACGATCATCGCGGGCGCCATCTGGGCGGGCGACGCCTGGGGCCGCTACTGGGGCTGGGACCCGAAGGAGACCTGGTCCTTCATCACCTGGGTCGCCTACGCCTGCTACCTGCACGCCCGCGCGACGGCCGGCTGGAAGGGCCGCAAGGCCGCCTACCTGGCCCTCATCGCCTTCGGCTGCTGGCTGTTCAACTACTACGGCGTGAACATCTTCGTCTCCGGCAAGCACTCCTACGCGGACGTGTAGTTCCCGCCGGGGCAGTCACCGCCGGGCGGCGGGGGCGTGGTCCGCGACCGACACGACGATGTCGCGCAGCCGGTCGGCGTACAGCCGCAGGTTCTTGTGCGCGACATCCGTGTCCGGGTAGCGGGACGCGAACCACAGGCCCTCGTGGAGCCGGGTGACCCAGGCGCAGACCTGGTCGCCGTAGGACACCCGGATCAGGCCGTAGGCGTTGCGTTCGGTCCAGGTGGCGGACTCGGGGATGCCGCGGGCGTCGGCGAACGACACGATCGAGTACATGTCGGGGGACGTCGGCCGGAAGTCCGCGCCGAGCAGCCGCAGTACCCGGGCCAGCGGCATGCGGGCCAGTGGCCGGTTGGCGTGCAGCGCGGCGCGTACGGTCTTCAGCGCGGCGGGGAAGTCGGGCGCCTCGGCGACCGGCACCTCGATCGGGGCGCCGCCCACGTACCAGCCGACCGAGTCCGAGTAGGCGGACTTGGCCCGGGTGTGGAAGGGCACCACCGTCCGGTAGACGGGCTCGCCGCCGATCTCGTGGACGATCAGGGCCGTGGCGGCCAGCAGCCCGACCAGGGAGCCGCCGAAGGGGCGGCAGTACGCCTCGAAGGCGGCGGCCGCGTCGGCGTCCACGAGCATCTCGCGCATGAGCTTCTGGGTCGGCAGCGCGCCGTCCGGCTCCAGGCCGAGGTCGACGGGGAAGCTCGGCAGCCGCCCGTCGCAGCGCCGGATGAACTCCCGCCAGCGGGCGACGATCTCGTGGTCCGCGTCGATCCGGTCGGCGTCCGCCCGCTCGGCCTCGCAGAAGTCGACGTAGCTGGAGACCGGCGACTGCTCGGGGGCGCTGCCGGTGAGGTGGCCGGTGTACAGCTCCTGGATCTCTGCGGGGATGCGGTAGATGGAGAACGCGTCGACGTTGCTGTGGTCGAAGGCCATGTACACGCTGGTGGAGTCGTCGCGGACGACGGCCGTGTAGATGAGGTTCGGCCAGCGCAGCGCGTCGGCGGTGGTGTCGAAGCGGTCCTGGAGGTGCTGGGCCAGGGCCGCCGGGTCGGTGAACTCGCCGGCGTCCTCGCGGTGCAGGGAGACGGACGCCGGGTCGAGGGTGAAGCGGCGGATCGAGTCGCCCGGGCCGCCCGCCCAGCGGAAGCCGCTGCGCAGCGTCTCGTGCCGCAGTGTCCAGGCGCGCAGGGCCTGACCGAGGGCGTCCAGGTCGGCCCGGCCGGGCAGGTCGAAGGCGGCGCCGATCCAGGTCGGCACGAACAGCCCGTCCTCGCGCACCGACCGCGCCGTCCGCAGATGTGACTCCTGGATGTAGGCGGGAGGCCGGGAGTCCTCGGGCAGGGCCTTCGCCGTCGCGACGGTCGCGGGACTGAGCGTCCATTCGACGAGTCGTCCAGGCCGGACGTCGCAGCGCTGGATGTCGGTCATTCGCACGGGGCGTCTCCGTTCGCAGTTGGGACAGACCCGATCAAGGGAATGCCGAGCCCGCCACCGACCACACCGCATGTCGCAGCATTTCAGGGAAACGGATGGCATCTCGAACGGCGATACGGGGCCTGCCCGATGTGCTCAGTTGACGCCGATGTCCTCGTTCCAGAGCGCGGGGTGTGCGGCGATGAAGTCGCGCATCAGCCCGGCGCATTCGGCGTCGTCCAACAGCACGATCTCCACACCGTGTTCGGCCAGCCAGTCATGGCCGCCGTGGAAGGTGACCGCCTCGCCGATCACCACCCGGGAGATGCCGAACTGCCGCACCAGGCCGGAGCAGTACCAGCAGGGCGACAGGGTCGTCACCATCGTCGTGCCCCGGTAGGTGCGTTGCCGTCCGGCCGCGCGGAAGGCCGCCGTCTCCGCGTGCAGGGACGGATCGCCGTCCTGGACACGGCGGTTGTGGCCGCGGCCCAGCAGGGTGCCGTCGGCGCCGTACAGCGCGGCACCGATCGGGATGCCGCCCTCGGCGAGCCCGGAACGGGCCTCCTCGACGGCGGTCGTGAGCCATGTGCGTGCCCGTGCCTGGTCCATGACTCATCCATGACCCGGCTCCGCCGCTCCGTAACCCGGCTCGGCCGCCGTGCGCCGTTCCAGATAGGCGTGCAGAGCCCCCGCGCCCTCGATCATGACCCTCGTGCGGGCCGTCAGCGCCTCACCGCGCGCCGCCACGGCCGCCCGCAGCGCCGCGCTGCCGCCTTCTCGCCGCAGCCCCTCCAATACCGGCCGGATCTGGTCGAACAAATAGTGGCTGCGGCGCAGGGTGTGCACGAGCCGGGCGTCGCGCACATCAGCCGGCGCGTAGAGGCGGTACCCCGTCGCGCGCTCCCGGCCCGGCGTGAGCAGCCCGGCCCCCTCCCACACCCGCAGCGCCGACGTCCGTACGCCCAGCAGCACCGCCACCTCCCCGATGCGCAGCCCGCCCGAACGCGGCAGCGGGGCGGGCGGTTCTGCCGCGAGCAGCTCCAGGGCCTCGCTCGCCGCCCGCAGGGACACCCGCTCCTTGTGCAGGGCGGCATGGGCGGCGTCGAGCCGCGCGAGCGCGCCGGGGACGTCCCCCTCGTGCACGGTCCGCATGATCGCCGTCGCGGTCACCGGCCCGTACCCCCGCATCAGCGTCCGGTACGCCAGCAGCGCGCTCCGGTGCGTCTCCCCGAAGACGCGGTAGCCGGACGCGGTCCGCGCGGCGGGCGGGAGCACACCGGCGTCCTCGTAGTTGCGGATCTGCTGCGTCGAGACACCGGCCGACCGGGCCAGGTCGACGGGGCGGAGGCGGCGGACGTTCGTCATCGATTTGGAGGTTACGGCAGGCGGCCCCAGGGGCCGGGGTGTGTGCCGGCAGGGGTCCGGTGAGACTGAGCTCCTGTACGGGGCTATCGGCAACCTGCGCGACCGCCATCGACATGCGTGCCACCGTCCGGATGGTGAGGTGGCATGGTGACCAATCATGATGAGACGGCGGCTGTCCGGCCGTTGACACTGGCCTGGGTGGGCCGGCACCTGGAGGCCGGCGAGTGGATCGCCGGAGGCGAGGCGCTGCACGGCGGTGCCACCGCCGACATGCGGAGGCTGACCATCGGCACGCGGGGCGGCGGCACCCGGCACCTGGTGCTGCGCTCCTTCGTCGACCCGACCTGGCAGGGGCCGGCCGAGGACCTCCTGCACCGGGAGGCCGACGCCCTGACCGCGCTCACCGGCACCGGCGTGCCGACCCCCGAACTCGTCGCCGTCGATCCGACCGCCGCGCAGTGCGAGTACCCCTCGCTCCTCATGACCCACCTGCCGGGCCGGACGGTCCTCGACGACGAGGGGCTGGAGACGCGCCTGCCTCTGCTGGCCCGTCAACTCGTGGCGGTCCACGCGGTGCGGCCGGCCGTCCGGCCCCGGAAGTACGTGGCGCTGACGACCGCCGACACGGTCGTGGCCCCCGAGGGCGCCGACGCCGTGGTCTGGGCCGCCGCGATCGACGTGATCCGCAAGCCCGCGCCGCGCTACGAAGGGCGGTTCCTGCACCGGGACTTCCAGCCAGGCAACGTGCTGTTTGACTTGCCGCCCGAGGACCCGGCCGGTGCCACTGGTGCCCGGATCACCGGCGTCGTCGACTGGGCGGCGGCCTCCTGGGGCCCGGCGGACCTCGACGTGGCCCACTGCTCCACCAATCTCGCGCTGCTGCACGGCCCGGCGTGGGGCCTGCGCTTCACCGAGGCGTACCAGGAGGCCGGCGGGATGCCGGCCGCGGCCGCAGACGAACGGCTGTACTGGCAGGTGCGGGCGCCAATGGCGTTCTCGGAAGAAGTTCAGTGGGTGGCGCAGCCGTGGCAGGAGGCAGGACGGACCGAGTTGACGACACGAGCCGTGGAGGAGCGGCTGGATGCCTATGTCATCTCGTTGATGGACACGCTGGGCTGAGCCAAGGCGACGCGGGCCACTCCGTCGTCACCATCGAACACAACGTGGACGTGATGCGGGCCTCCGACTGGCTGATCGACCTGGGGCCGGTCGGCGCGGCCGGCGGGGGAAGGGGCATGGCGGAAGGAACACCGGGAAAGGTGCTGCCCCGCGAGGGGACGCATTGACCGGCTTCCGGATGGGCTGCGGGCTGTACGGGTGCGTCGTAGGCTCGTGAATATCGGGGACGCGCGCCGAAAAACGTGACTCATTATGCGCCTTCTGATGGTGCACGAGCACAGCGGGGAAGTGACGTCCGATGAGGACCATCGTCAGCTATCAGAGCAGCAGAATCGTCGAATTGATGGACACGCGTGATGATCAGCGTGATGCCGAATGGTTGAAGGACGCACTGCAACAGGCCGTCATGCTGGAGCTGTCCACCCTTCCGCCGTATCTGTGCGCCATGTGGTCCATCGAGGACCAGGAATCGGATGTGGCCCTGGCCATCCGGCGCATCGTCTTCGACGAGATGTCGCATCTGGGGCTCGCCGGGAATCTGCTGACCACGATCGGCGGTATGCCGCGGCTGGCCGACGCCCAGACGGCACCGAAGTATCCCGGCCCGCTGCCCGGGGGAGTGCGCCCGGAGCTGACCGTGTTCCTGAGCGGGCTGACCAAGGAGTCCCTGGATCTGTTCTCCCGGATCGAGGAACCCGACGACCCCCTCGCGGAATCCGGCAGCGGGCACACGTCCATCGGAGCCTTCTACGCGGCGATCGGCGAGGCGTTCCGGCAGCATCCGGAGCTGATCACCGGCGCCCATCAGATCCGCCGGTTCATGTCGCACCACGGCGAGGGCAACGACGTGGTGGAGATCAACTCGCTCGCCGCCGCCGAGAAGGCCATCGGCATCATCAAGGAACAGGGCGAGGGCACGACGGCGTCGCCGGAGAACCCCCACCCCGGTGAAGAGGGGGAACTCGCCCACTTCTACGTCTTCCGGGAACTGTTCCACGGCCGCAGGCTGGTCCGGACGTCGGAGAACCCCGACCGGTGGGATTTCACCGGGGACGCCATCGCGATGCCCTCGGCCCTGCCCATGGGGAAGGTGCCGGTGGGCGGCTGGGAAGCCGGAGGCCTGCCCGCGCCGGACGACGAGACCAGGCAGCGGCTGGTGGAGGTCAATCTCCAGTACAGCAAGATGCTGAGCTTCCTCGAAGAGGCCTGGGAGGCCACCGCGACGGCCGTGATGCAGAGCAAACTCGCGGCGGCGGTGACCCGGATGCGCATGCTCGTCGAGCCCTCCCAGCTCCTGATGCAGCGCGCCCTGCCCGACGGCAGCGGAAAGACATATGGTCCGGAATTCAGGTGTGTGGACCCTTGATCTCCGACTGTAAATTCGAATTCAACCAGTCGGGCATTTCGCGTTGTTGGTCACGACTCGCAATGGTCCGCGGTGAGTGCAATAGTGAAGTATGAGTGAAAACATAGCCATTGACGTCTACGATGATGAACAGTTGACGTCGGAACAACGAGAAGAAGCGATCCGCTCAGTGCGGACAATGGCGGCACCGGCCGTCGAGTCCCGTAACGGGTATCTCGAAAGTGAAGCCGCCGCAACGGAATTGTCCAACGCGATCAACAGGCCCCTGCTCGACCTCGTGGAGCAGGATGACAAGGCCCGGCACGCCGCTGAGGGAGCGGTGCCGTTGCTCAGGGTCGAGCCTGACTTCCACGTCGACTGGCTGGACTCACCGGTCGGCTACACCGAACCGCCGAGGGCCGCCGGCCGAAGCTTCTTCGCGCCGCCGTTCCACTTCGGCTGGGCGTGGCACCGGATCGACGGCGGTGCGCCCGAGGCGGTCATCATCGACAGGCCCAACGGTGTCGTCATCTTCGACGGCCGCTGCGGGCCCTTGGCACCGAATGGACGGAACAAGTTCGTCGAGATCCACGCAGGCTTCGGTGTCGGTTTCAGGCCCGACCGGGACGGAGTGCTGACCGCCACGTCCGACCGGCGGTTCATGAAGTTCTACTACGGAGTGGCCGCCCACGGAATCGGTACCTGGGCCGTCGCCGAAGGCGGCACCGAGTGTTCCATCATGTCGGAAGGGAACTGGAAGGCCGGCGAGTCCCGGAAGAAGTTCCGCAAGAGGGTCAGCGTCAACGAGCGGGAGACGTTCGAGTCGAACCTGTTCGGAGACGGAGTCATGCGCCACATGGTCCCGGTGCGGGCCGGCCACGACTACCAGTTCAACGTCGGGGCGTGGCTGTTCGTCGACAACACCTCGGCCGTGGGCCAGTCCGGGGCGCTCGCCCAGGTGCGGTGCGAGATCCCGATCATGGAGCTGACCGGGCCGTGACCTGTTCGAGCACGGCGTAGTCCGCGAAGCTGCGGCGGTAGCGCAGGTGCCTCGTCTCCTGGGTGTGCCTGCGCTGCCACTCCTCCACCTCGCCGGGCGCCTGACACGGACCCGAACCCGCCCCGCAGTCCTCCTCCTCGCCCGAGACGCAGTACGCCTCGTACTCGGGCTGCGCCGACGCGTCCTGCACGATCGTGTACGGCACGTACCGGAAGATCCTCCGACCGGTGGATTCCCCACCGTGCTCGTCGCGTTGGTGCTGGCGCAGCAGCACGTTCGCGTCCGTCACGGCACTGCCGTCGAACGCGGCGCGTGCGCGGTCGCGCCGGAGCGCCAGTTCCTCACAGCCCACGCATCCGGGTACCGGGGTGGGCGGCCGGGTCGGATCGGCCGACAGGCCCTCCCTGGAACGGTCGTTGAGCGCGCGTACGCCCGCGCTGAGCCGTTCGTCCAGGGTGGCCTCCCGGATCCTCGCCGGGTCGGCCTGCCATTCCCGGCCGCCGCCGACCGGGCGCAGCATCGCATACGGGCCGGTCCTGTCCTGGTACTCGCCGACCTTGCGCGTGTGCGGGTCGAAGACGAGCGTTCCCGGTTCCATGTCGCGTACCTCCGTCACTCTGGGTGTACCGAGCGTTGCGCACGGGAACAGTCCGGTTCAATGCTTGGCGTGTGACACCGGTGCACTGTCACGGAGGGGGGAGCAGTGAGCCGACGGAACGGCGGGGCGGAGTCGGGGGCGAGTACGGCGGCGGTGTTCGGGGAGGTGCTGCGTCATTTCCGCGAGGCGGCGCTGCTCACGCAGGAGGGTCTGGCGAGGCAGATCCCGTGCGACCGTTCGCATGTGGCGCGGGTGGAGGCGGGGACGAGGGTTCCGCAGGACACGTTCGCCAAGACCTGTGACGAACTTCTGGGTACGGGTGGGGTGTTGGCTCGGCTGTGGGGTCGCATCGACTGGTATCCGCAGGTGGAGCATCCGGATTGGTTCGAGCGGCGTGTGCGGATGGACGCCGAGGCGGTGTCGCTGCTGGCGTACCAGGCCAACGTCGTTCCCGGTCTGCTGCAGACGCAGGACTACGCGTGGGCGCTGTTCGCCCGGCACATCGCCGACCAGGATGAGGTGGAAGAGCGCGTGAAGGCGCGGATGAGTCGACAGCGACGCTTCCTCGCCTCGGACGGTCCCCTGTTCGTGGTCGTACTCGACGAGAGCTGCCTACGCACCAGGGTGGGTGGTCCGGCGATCATGCGCGATCAGTTCGCCCATCTGCTGGAGGCGGGGCAGCGCCCCAACATCCGCATCCAAGTAGTACCGGCCGACGACCCCGGCATTGACCGCCCCAACACGTCCATGTCACTGATCACGCTGCCGGACGGCCACCAGTGGGTGTACTCCGAGTCGCTGGATCAGGGCCATTTCAACGACAATCCGGCCCTCTTTGCGAAGCATCGCCACACCTATGATGTGCTCAGGGCTGACGCGCTGTCCGCCCGCCAATCAGCCGCTCTGATCAGCGACTTGTTGAAGGGGTATGAGCACGATGAGCAGCCAGCAACTCAGGCGCGCGACCTGGATCAAGAGCAGCCACAGCGGCACAAACGGCGGGGACTGCATAGAAATAGCCCCCGGTTACCCCGAAACCGTCCCCGTCCGCGACAGCAAGAACCCTGACGGACCCGTCCTCCTCGTCACCCGACACGCCTGGTCGGTGTTCGTGTCCGCCCTGTGAGCGCACCGCTCCGCTGGCGAGGCGCTTCTGCTGGATAGGGTTCGGGCATGACCTATGAGCAGGAGCGCAGCCCGGTGTTCCTGACCCGCGTGCGGGTGGAGAACTACCGTTCCATCGCGTCCTGCGATGTGCGGCTCGGGCCGCTGACCGTCCTGGCCGGGCCGAACGCGGCGGGCAAGTCGAACTTCCTTGACGCCATCCGGTTCGTTCGTGACGCCCTGCGCTCCTCGCCGGGACGTGCTCTGGAGCCCCGAGGGGGTCTGGAAGAGGTGCTGCACAGGGACGTCTCGGGCCGGCAGGCCGACTTCTTCCGTATCGAGCTGAGCCTCAGCGTCCAGGGCTCCGCCCGGCCGGCGTTCGAGGCGACGTACCGCCTTGAGGTCGGCGTACGTCCGGGCGGTGATGATTTCGCGCCGGTGCTGCGACGAGAGGAACTGCTCGTCGACGGGGTTCGGCGAGGGCACTCCTTCCTCCCGGAACCGGCAGGTGAGCATCCGGTCGCGTGGAGGGACGACATCCTGCTGCCGAGGGTGAGCCCGGACGACCGTGAGGGGCGGGAGGTCCTCGCGGGCCTGCTGCACACGCGCTTCTACGAGCTCCTCACTCCCACGCTGCGCGCGGTCGACGACACCCCTCACCGAGCGGGCAGCAGCCCCCTCGGTGAGAACGGGGAGCATCTGCCTCGCGTGCTGAACGCACTGTCCAGCAGCCACCCCTGGGTCAAGGAGACCCTCGACGGCTATGTCGCCACCATGATCGACAACGCGATGGGGCTGGACGGCGTGGAGGTGCGGGAAGCGGACCTGGCGTTCGTCGTCGGGCGCTTCCTGGGCGCGGACGGGCAGGTCGCCAAGGTGGACCGCCGCGCGCTGTCCGAAGGGACCCTGCGTCTCGCCGGTGTCCTTTCCGCCCTGTTCCAGCCACTCGCCCTCACGGGTGACATCCCCCTCGTCGCCATCGAGGAACCCGAGATCTCGCTGCATCCGCCGATGCTCGGCGGGCTGTACGACGCCCTGGTCGCCGCCGCGCGCAACACCCAGGTCATGGTGACGACGCAGAGCGCGGACCTGCTGGACAACGCCGCCGCCGATCCGGCGCATGTGCTGGTGGCCCGCGACGAGGGCGCCGGCACCCTGATCGGCCCGGTCGACGCGGCGGGGCGCCGGCTCCTGGCGGACGGCGTGCTGACGCTGTCCGAACTCCTGCGCAGCGGAGAGCTGCGCCCGGCACCGGGGCCCGCGCCGGAAGGCGAGAAGGGGACGGACGAGCGGTGAGCGCCCCGTACCCGGTGATCGCCTCCCTCGTCGAGGGCCACGGCGAGGAGCGAGCCCTCCAAGGTCTGCTGCACCGGCTCGTGCCCCACCTCGTGCCCGGCGCCTACGCCGAGATCCAGCGCCCGTTCCGCGTCCCCAGGGACCGGATGTTCCGGCGAGACGTGCTGGACAGCGCCCTGACCATCGTCACGACGCGCATGCCCGCACCGACGGGCATCGTGGTCCTGCTCGACGCCGACGACGACTGCGCCGTGCAGCTGGCGCAGTGTGTCCGCAGCCATGCGGAGGCCACCCACGCGCACCTGCCGGTCGTGGTGGTCGCCGCTGTCCGGGAGTTCGAAGCGTGGTTCCTCGCCGGTGCCGCCGGGCTCGCCGGCAAGGCGGGTCTGCCCGAGGATCTGGCGCCGCCGGCCGAACCGGAATCGATCCGTGGCGCCAAGGAGTGGCTCTCCCGGCGGATGCCACGCGGCTCCACTTACCAGGAGACCGCTCACCAGCCGTCGTTCGCCACGCTGTTCGACCTTGACACGGCGCGCGCCGCGGCGCCCTCGTTCGACAAGTTCTGCCGTGATGTGCGGTTCCTGCTCACCGGCAAGCGGGAAGGCTGACCGGCGGGGCCGGCTGACCTACTGCCCGCCCACCATCTGCAGGATCCGGTTGGCCGCCTCCGCGACCGGCTGGCCCACCGCTCCGACGGCCGCGGCGATCGCGGCGACGGCCAGCAGGGCGCGGTGGCGCTCCTGCGGGGGCGCGGCGTCGGCGGCGAGGACCGGGAGGGAGTCGTCGATGAGCTGCGCGCTCGGCTGCGGCAGCTGGTCGCGCAACTCCCGGACCTCGCGGATCAGTTCGGCGAGGGCCAGCCGCAGGGCGGGGTCCGTGTCGCCCGTGGAGCCGTTCTTCACGATGCCCGTGTTGCCGGTGCCGCCATGCATGGTGACGCTGTCGCCGTAGTGGTAGTTGTTTCCGCTCATGCCGCGATCCCCGTGTTTCCGCTGCCGCCGTACATGTTCACGCTGTCACCGAAGTGGTAGTTCGTGGGCGAGTTGATCGTCAGGCGCTCCACCGTCACCTGGAACTCGGTGTCGGGATTCTCCAGAGCTCCCGAGACATAGCCCACGAGCCGGTCCAGGTGCTGTGGGTCGGGGCTGGTCACCATCGCCGTGGAGGGGCCGGCCGTCTCGACGGCGAGGACGTAGTGCGAGGGGGCCGTCACGACGGAGAGCATCTCCACGAAGAAGTAGATCAGCGCCGCGCCGGAGCAGAGCCACACGAAGACGATCAGTCCACCACCGCCGCCGGACGACTCACTCTCGTACGGGCCTCTGGAACTCCCCGCCAGGGAGATCAGGCCGCCGATGACCGACAGGCCGATCCCCACCGCCAGGACGATCAGGAGGCGGGTCAGGAAGCGGAAGACCGCCTCCTTGCGCTTGGGTCGGAGGGTGAAGGTGTACACCCGGGCGATGTTGCGCAGGGGGTAGGCCGCGCCGCCGACCCATAACAGCCGCTTGTGGACGCGGAGTTGGACGTCGGTCATGGCGCGCGGTGGAGTGGAGGGCGGGGGCGGCACGTCGAACTGCCCCGGTGGCTGCTGGATCTCCATGGCGTCCTTCTGAAGGCCGGTGGTCACACTGTGAACACCATTGACGACCATGCGTGCACCTGGGGGCAACCCGTTTCCCGAAAGCTTCGCAGGACCCTCAGGACTCCTCGCGCCTCGGGTCGTCGTCCTTGTTCTTGTCCTCGTCCAGCGACTTCAGGAAGTCCGGATTGTCGTCCGGCGCCACCCACTGCCGCGGACGCTCCGCCGCGGGCACCCGCTTCTTGCCGGCGATCAGCCAGGAGATCGACCCGACGAGCGGGAACACCAGGACGAGCAGTGCCCACAGCGGCTTGGGCATGTGGCGGATCTCGTCGTCCTGCGTGCTGATGCAGTCGATGAACGCGTACACGCTCAGCGCCAGCGGCACGAGGAACATCAGTACCCGGAGCATGCGGCCTCTCAGCGAAAGCGGTGGGTGGTTCCAGGCCAGGGTAGCCGCTCGGGGATACTGGACCCCATGGCTTACGACGATCTTCGCTCCCTGCTCAGGGCGCTGGAGCGCGAGGGCGACCTCAAGCGCATCAAGGCCGAGGTGGATCCGTACCTGGAGGTCGGGGAGATCGTCGACCGGGTGCAGAAGTCCGGCGGCCCCGCCCTGCTCTTCGAGAACGTGCGCGGGTCGAGCATGCCGCTGGCGATGAACGTGTTCGGCACGGACCGGCGGCTGCTGAAGTCCCTGGGCCTGAAGTCCTACGCCGAGATCTCCGAGCGGATCGGCGGGCTGCTGAAGCCCGAGCTGCCGCACGGCTTCGTCGGCGTGCGCGAGGCCTTCGGCAAGCTCGGCGCGATGACACACGTACCGCCGAAGAAGGTGAAGGACGGCCCCGTGCACGAGGTCGTCCTGACCGGGGACGACGTCGACCTGGACCAGCTGCCGGCCCTCTTCACCTGGCCGAAGGACGGCGGGTCGTTCTTCAACCTGGGGCTGACCCACACCAAGGACCCGGAGAGCGGCGTCCGCAACCTCGGGCTGTACCGCCTCCAGCGCCACGACAAGCGCACCATCGGCATGCACTGGCAGATCCACAAGGACAGCCGCAACCACTACCAGGTGGCGGCGCGCCGGGGTGAGCGGCTGCCGGTCGCGATCGCCTTCGGCTGTCCGCCCGCCGTGACGTACGCGTCCACGGCGCCGCTGCCCGGGGACATCGACGAGTACCTGTTCGCCGGGTTCCTCGCGGGCAAGCGGATCGAGATGGTCGACTGCAAGACCGTGCCGCTCCAGGTGCCGGCGCAGGCCGAGGTCGTCATCGAGGGCTGGCTGGAGCCGGGCGAGATGCTGCCCGAGGGCCCCTTCGGCGACCACACGGGCTTCTACACGCCGCAGGAGCCCTTCCCCGCGCTGAAGATCGACTGCGTGACGATGCGGAAGCGGCCGCTGCTCCAGTCGATCGTCGTGGGCAGGCCCCCGACGGAGGACGGGCCGCTGGGCCGGGCGACGGAACGCTTCTTCCTGCCGCTGCTGAAGATCATCGTGCCGGACATCGTGGACTACCACCTGCCGGAGGCGGGCGGCTTCCACAACTGCGCGATCGTCTCCATCGACAAGAAGTACCCGAAGCACGCGCAGAAGGTCATGCACGCCATCTGGGGCGCGCACATGATGTCCCTGACCAAGCTGATCGTGGTCGTCGACTCCGACTGCGACGTGCACGACCTGCACGAGGTCGCCTGGCGGGCCCTGGGCAACACCGACTACGCCCGCGACCTGTCGGTCGTCGAGGGCCCGGTCGACCACCTCGACCACGCCTCCTACCAGCAGTTCTGGGGTGGCAAGGCCGGCATCGACGCGACGAAGAAGTGGCCCGAAGAGGGCTACACCCGCGACGGCGGCTGGCCCGACATGGTGGAGTCCGACCCGGAGACGGCGGCGAAGGTGGACCGCCGCTGGAAGGAGTACGGGCTGTGAGTTCCGCTTCCGCCGCGATCCCCCAGCCGGGACGCACCAAGGCCTTCCTGCGGCTGGTGATGATCGAGCACTCGGTCTTCGCGCTGCCCTTCGCCTACATCGCCGCGCTCACCGCGATGTTCCAGTGGGACAAGAACATCCACTGGGGCCGGCTGCTGCTGGTCACCGTCTGCATGGTGGGCCTGCGCACCTTCGCGATGGCGGTCAACCGGATCATCGACCGGGAGATCGACGCGCGGAACCCGCGCACGGCGCAGCGCGAGCTGGTGACGGGCGCCATGTCGGTGAAGCACGCCTGGACGGGCGCGCTGATCGCCCTGGCCGTGTTCCTGACCGCGGCCGCCCTGCTGAACCCGCTGTGCCTGGCGCTCGCCCCCATCGCCGTGATCCCGATGGTGGTCTACCCCTACGGCAAGCGGTTCACGAACTTCCCGCAGGCCATCCTCGGCCTCGCCCAGGCCATGGGCCCGGTCGGCGGCTGGCTGGCGATCTCGGGGGAGTGGTCCTGGGACGCGGTGATCCTCGGCCTCGCGGTGGGCATCTGGATCGGCGGCTTCGACCTGATCTACGCCTGCCAGGACGTGGAGACCGACCGCGAGATCGGCGTCATGTCCGTCCCCGCCCGCTTCGGCATCCCGTCGGCGATCTGGGGCGCGCGGGTCTGCCACGCCCTGACCACGGCCCTGTTCGTCTGGTACGCCCTGGCCACCGGCGCCGGCGCCTTTTTCTGGCTGGGCCTGCTGATCGTCGCCGGCGCGTTCCTCTACGAGCACTCGATCGTGCGCCCCCATGACCTCTCCCGCGTGAACCGCGCCTTCTTCAGCGTCAACGGCTTCATCGGGATCGCGCTGTTCGTGTGCGCGCTGCTGGACCTGCTGGTGCGCGGTCTGACCGTCTGATCAGGAGGCGCCCAGCGCGCGGCCGGGCTCCGGCTCCGGGCGGCGGCGGAACAGGAACGCCGCCGCCACGCCCGCGAGCAGGCCTATGAGGTGGCCCTGCCAGCTGACGCCCGTCTGGGTGGGGGCCAGGCCCGCCAGGATCGAGCCGCCCCAGACCGCGGCGATCAGGACCCCGGCCAGGACGCCCAGCGGGCGGCGCTCGACGAAACCGGTGACCAGGAGGAACCCGAACAGGCCGAAGATCACACCCGAGGCGCCCGCGGTGTTGGAGTGCGCCGGGGCGATCAGCCAGACGCCCAGGCCGTCCGCGACGATGATCAGCGCGCAGACGAGCAGGAACCGGCGCAGCCCCGCGAGCGCGGCGAGGAAGCCGAGCACCAGCAACGGCACGGTGTTCGCCGCCAGATGGGCGAAGCCGAAGTGGATGAAGGAGGAGGGGACGACATCGACCAGCTCGGAAGGGTCGCGCGGGGTGACACCGAAGCCGTCCAGCGCATGGCCCGTGGCCACGTCCACCACTTCCAGCAGCCACAGCAGCGCCACCCAGGCCAGCATCAGCTTGCCCGCGGCCAGCGCACGATCGCCCGGTGACCACCCGGCTCGTGGATCCGACATGGCGACCCCCAGTGCTCGCTCGTCCCCTCCGTGCAACGGCCCGCACCCCTTGGCCGGTTCCCACCCTGCGACGCCGGATAGGCTCGGTGTTGTGAACCCAGTCAAGCCAGGCGAGATGCCGCGTACGCCTTGGATCGTAGGGGTGTCCGGGGCCTCCGGCACCCCGTATGCCGCTGCCGTGCTGAGGGCTCTTCTGGACGCCGGCGAGAGCGTCGACCTCGTGGTGTCCCGGGCCTCCCGGCTCACCCTGCTGGACGAGACCGGGATCTCCTTCCGGGACGCCCACTGGCAGGCCGACCTGCGGGAATGGCTGTCCCGGGGCGCCGACGGCAAGCCGGACACCTTCTCCGTCGACATCGACGCCGTACGGCACTGGAGCGCCGGCGACCTGGCCGCCGGGCCCTCCTCGGGGTCGTACCGCACCAAGGGCATGCTCATCGTGCCCGCCTCGACGGCGAGCGTGGCGGGGGTCGCGCTCGGACTGTCGAAGGACCTGCTGCAACGGGCGGCGAGCGTCACCCTCAAAGAGGACCGCAAGCTGATCGTGGCCGTGCGCGAGACCCCGCTGAACGGCCAGACCCTGCGGCACCTGGTCACCCTCGACGGCGCGGGCGCGACGGTCGTACCCGCCTCACCCGCTTTCTACGCGGGCGCGACGCACATCCAGGACCTGGTGGACTTCGTCGCCGGACGCGTACTCGACGCGGCGGGCGTGCCGCACCGGCTCTACCGCCGTTGGCAAGGTGAACTCGGCGGCGGTGCGCACCGCGACGGCTGAGCAGCACCCGACCCCCATCGGACTTCAACCACAACTTCAGCGGAAGGCTTCGATCGCAATGGACGCGGTGGACAGGCAGCTCATCCAGGCCCTCAGGGAGAACGGCCGGGCCTCCTACGCGGAGCTGGGACGCCTCGTCGGACTGTCGGGACCCAGTGTCACCGACCGCATCAACCGGCTGGAGGCGGCCGGAGTCATCACCGGCTACCGGGCCACCGTCGACGCCGCCTCGCTCGGCCTCGGCGTCACCGCCCTGGTCGGCATCTCGCTCTCCGACGCCACCGACCACGAGGACGTGGCGCAGCGCCTGAAGGACCTCTCGGAGATCGAGGACTGCTGGTTCATCGCCGGCGACGACTCGTACATGCTCAAGGTGCGCGCGGCCGACGTGGACGGCCTGGAGAAGATGATCCGGCGGCTCAGCGGAACCAAGGGCGTCTCCCGGACGCGTACGACCATCGTGCTCTCCACCAAGTGGGAGAACCGGGTCGGGGAGCTGCCGGAAGAGGAGTAGGCGCGTAGTCGTACGGTTGGGACGTCTTCGGAGAAAGGTGTGGGCATGGATCTCGGGCTCAAGCGCGAGCTGGAGGAGAAGGTCAGGGCGGGTGTCCGTCTGACCCGTGAGGACGGCATCGCGCTGTACGAGTCGGACGACCTGGCCTGGCTCGGCGGCCTGGCGCACGAGGTGCGCACCCGCAAGAACGGCGACGTCGTGCACTTCAACGTCAACCGGCACCTCAACATGACGAACGTGTGCACGGCCTCCTGCGCGTACTGCTCCTTCCAGCGCAAGCCGGGGGAGAAGGACGCGTACACGATGCGCATCGAGGAGGCCGTCAAGCTCGCGAAGGCGATGGAGTCGGAGAACCTCACCGAGCTGCACATCGTCAACGGGCTGCACCCGAACCTGCCGTGGCGCTACTACCCGCGCTCGCTGCGGGAGCTGAAGGCCGCGCTGCCGGACGTCTCGCTGAAGGCGTTCACGGCCACGGAGATCCACCACTTCGAGACGATCTCGGGGCTGAGCGCGTCGGAGATCCTCGACGAGCTCATCGACGCCGGTCTGGAGTCCCTCACCGGTGGTGGCGCCGAGATCTTCGACTGGGAGGTCCGGCAGCACATCGTGGACCACCGGACCCACTGGGAGGACTGGTCCCGGATCCACCGGCTCGCGCACGAGAAGGGTCTCAAGACCCCGGCCACCATGCTCTACGGCCACATCGAGGAGCCGCGGCACCGGGTGGACCACGTGCTGCGGCTGCGCGAGCTGCAGGACGAGACCGGGGGCTTCCAGGTCTTCATCCCGCTGCGGTACCAGCACGACTTCGTCGACATGAAGGACGGCAAGGTCCGCAACCGGCTTCAGGCGCGGACGCAGATGGCGACGGGGGCGGAGGCGCTGAAGACCTTCGCGGTGTCGCGGCTGCTGTTCGACAACGTGCCGCATGTGAAGGTCTTCTGGGTCATGCACGGCGTCCAGACCGCGCAGCTCGCGCTTCAGCATGGTGCGGATGACATGGACGGGTCTGTCGTCGAGTACAAGATCACTCATGACGCGGACAACTATGGGACGCCGAACAAGCTGACGCGTGAGGACTTGCTCGACCTGATTCGTGATGCCGGGTTCCGGCCTGTGGAGCGGAACACGCGGTACGAGATCATTCGGGAGTATGAGGGGCCCGACCCCTTGCTTCGCGAGTCGCCGCAGCCGATGCGGGTTTGATTGCGGCTTTCGGTGCGTGGGGGGCTGGTCGCGCAGTTCCTCGCGCCCCCAAGTCGGGTACCCGGAGGGCATGGTCAGGACCGAGGCACCTGAGGATGCCTACACCGCTGAACCGTTCGTTCCCAGTCGCGGCGGGCTCGTTGCTCTGCGGCGGGCCGCTGCCGGATGTCGGGGGTGTCCCTTGCACCGGGACGCCACGCAGACCGTGTTCGGGGACGGGAGTGCGGACGCCCGGGTCATGCTCGTGGGGGAGCAGCCCGGGGATCAGGAGGATCGGCAGGGGAAGCCGTTCGTAGGGCCCGCCGGGAAGGTGCTGGACCGGGCCCTGGCGGAAGCCGGGATCGATCCATCAGAGGCCTATGTCACCAACGCCGTGAAGCACTTCAAGTTCACGCAGGCCGAGCCGCGGAAGCGGCGGATCCACAAGGCGCCGACCCTGCGGGAGATGACCGCGTGCGGGCCCTGGTTGGCCGCGGAGCTCGCCGTCGTGGAGCCGGAGCTGATCGTCGTGCTGGGGGCGACCGCCGGGAAGGCCCTGCTCGGTTCCTCGTTCCGGGTCACGCAGGTGCGCGGGACGGTGCTGGAGGAGGAGATCCACGGGCGGGCCGAGCGGCTGGTGCCCACCGTGCATCCGTCGTCTGTGCTGCGGTCCGACGACCGGGAGGCCGCGTACCGGGGGCTGGTGTCGGACCTGAAAGTGGCGGCGGACGCGCTGTCGTAATGGCTAGAATCCCCGCATGCCCCTTACCTTCACGCTCGAACCCGCCGTCACCCCCGAGCTGCGTGACGGTCTGCTCGATCTGTGGACCGATGTCTCCAACGCCGGCGGAGCCGTCGGGTACGTGCCGCCGGTGACGCGGGAGGAGATCCGCCCCGCGCTGGTGCAGCACTTCGCGTCGATGGCCGAGGGGCGGGTCAAGCTGCTCGTCGGGCACGACGAGGAGGGGCGGGTCGCGGCGACGGCGTTCCTGACGTACAACACGCACCACCTGATGACGCACTGGCTGTGGCTGTACACGGTGATGGTCCACCCGCGGCACCAGGGCAAGGGCTACGGCCGGGACCTGCTGGCCGCCGCCGCCGACGCGGTCCGGCGCATGGACGGGATCGAGGCGATCCGGCTGACCTGCCGGGGCGGACTCGGACTCGAGCGGTTCTACGCGTCCTGCGGCTACAAGGAGGTCGGCCGCATCCCCGGGGCGATCCGGGTGGCGCCGGGGGACGACCGCGACGACGTCATCATGCTGCTGCCGCTGGCCTGACCCCGGCCCGACCCCCGTGCAAGATCGGCCGTTCGGCGTGCTTCACTGGACGGTGCCCCTTTGGGTGCGTTCCGACCGTTCGAACCGGAAGAGTGGATTGAGATGCTCCGCTACACGCTGATGCGCCTCGGCGTCTTCGTGGGCTGCCTCGTGGTCGTCTGGGGCGCCGTCTACTCCGGCATCGCCCCGCGCGGTCTCGGCAACAGCAACGGCCTGTGGGTCGTGCTGCTCGCGCTGCTGATCTCCGCGCCGATCAGCTTCGTCGTCCTGCGCAAGGAGCGGGACCGGGCGTCGATCCAGGTCGCCCAGCGCGTCGACCGGATGAAGGCCAACCTCGACGCCAACCGCAGCCAGGAGGACGTGGCCGACGACGCGGCCCGCACCCAGGGTCAGACCTCGTAAGGTCCCCGCACGCGTTCACGGCGCCCCGTTTCCGTACATCCTCGGAAACGGGGCGCTTTGCGTTGTATGGGTGTGTGTGCGCCGTCACCTGTCAAAGCCAGGCTTTGGGGTGCCCAAAGTTCAGGTGTTAAGGTCGTTGTATGAAGTCAGCAGTCGCGCCCCATTCGCCCCCGAGCGCTCGGCTCGTGGCGCGGCTGCACGTGGATCTCTGTCGGTGCGCGTCCGCTTTCTGTCGTCCCTGACGTAACGCAACCCCCCGTCGTCTCCCACGTCAGTTCCCCCCTCGCGTCCCCCAACGGAGTCAGTCCGTGTCCTCACACACGAAGTCCTTCAAGGTGCCCTTCTGGGGCCAGATACTCGCCGGTCTCCTCCTGGGTGTGCTGCTCGGCTGGGTCGCCCGCAACCAGGACGTGTCCTGGCTGGTCACGACACTGGAGAAGGTCGGCGACACCTTCATCGGGCTGCTGAAGCTCGCGGTCGCCCCGCTCGTCTTCTTCGCGATCCTGGTCTCGATCACCAACCTGCGGAAGGTCAACAACGCGGCCCGGCTGGCCTCGCGCACCCTCCTCTGGTTCATGATCACGTCGCTGATCGCGGTCAGCATCGGCCTGATCATCGGCCTGGTCACCAACCCGGGCGCCGGCACCGGCCTCACCCCCAAGGACGGCGGGAAGCCCGAGAGCACCGGCTCCTGGATCGACTTCCTGACCGGCATCATCCCGACCGACGTCATCACGCCGTTCACCGAGCTGAACGTGCTGCAGATCGTCTTCATGGCCGCCGTCGCCGGTATCGCCGCGCTCCAGCTCGGTGAGAAGGCCCAGCCGATCCTCACCCTCAGCGAGTCGGTCCTCAGCCTGCTCCAGAAGGCGCTGTGGTGGGTCATCCGGCTCGCCCCGATCGGCACGATCGGCCTCATCGGCTACGCCATCGCCACCTACGGCTGGGACCTGATCGGCAAGTACGCGACGTTCACCGCTGACATCTACGTCGGCTGCCTCATCGTGCTGTTCGGTGTCTACCCGACGCTGCTCGCGACCGTCGCCAAGGTCAACCCGATCCAGTTCTTCAAGGGCGCCTGGCCCGCGATCCAGCTGGCCTTCGTCTCCCGCTCCTCGGTCGGCACCATGCCGCTGACGCAGAAGGTCACCGAGCGGCTCGGCGTGCCGAAGGAGTACGCGTCCTTCGCGGTGCCGTTCGGCGCCACGACCAAGATGGACGGCTGCGCCGCGATCTACCCGGCCGTCGCCGCGATCTTCGTCGCCCAGATCTTCGACATCCAGCTGGGCGTCGGCGACTACCTGCTGATCGCGTTCGTCTCGGTGGTCGGCTCCGCCGCCACGGCCGGCCTGACCGGCGCGACGGTCATGCTGACCCTGACCCTGTCCACCCTCGGCCTGCCGATGGAGGGCGTGGGCCTGCTCCTCGCGATCGACCCGATCCTGGACATGATCCGCACCGCGACCAACGTCGCCGGACAGGCGCTGATCCCGGTCCTGGTCTCCGCCCGCGAGAACCTGCTCGACCGTGACGCGTACGCCACGGCCGACGGCTCCTCCCTGGACGACCCGTTCGACCAGGAGCCGCGCGACAAGGCCGAGCCGGTCCCCGCGGCCGCCTGACGGGCCGATCAAGACCGAGCCGGTCCCCGCACCGAGCCGGTCCCCGCACCGAGCCGGTCCCCGCACCGAGCCGGTCCCCGCGGCCGCCTGACGGACCGATCGGTCCCGGTCACAGACGGGCCCCCTCGGCGGTCCTTCCCCGGTTTCCCGGGCGAGGGCCGCCCAGGGGGCCCGTACGCTAAGCGGTATGGGTGCCGTGAAGACCAAGAGGATGCCGCGCGCGGTCCGTGAGCAGCAGATGCTGGACGCAGCCGTGCGGATCTTCGGCCAACGGGGCTACATGGCCGCCTCGATGGACGAGATAGCCGAACTCGCCGGTGTGTCCAAGCCGTTGGTCTACCTGTACCTCAACTCGAAGGAAGACCTCTTCACCGCCTGCATCCGCCGGGAGGCGGGCGCCCTCGTCGAGGCGGTGCGGGCCGGGGTCCGCCGCGACCTGCCCGCCGACCGGCAGCTGTGGGAGGGTCTCGGCGCCTTCTTCACGCACACCGGCGAGAACCCGGACGCCTGGTCGGTCCTGCACCTCCAGGCGCGCACCCACGGCGAGCCGTTCGCCGCCGAGGTCACCGCGATGCGCGAGGAGATCGTCGCCTTCGTGACGCAGCTGATCCTCGCCGGCGCCCGCGAGGCCCACCGCGACCCCGACCTGCCCGAGCGCGAGGTCGCGGGTCTCGCCGAGGCCCTGGTCGGCGCCGCCGAGTCGCTCGCCGCCTGGGCCAACGCCACCCCGGGCGTCACCGCCCGCCAGGCCGCGGCCACACTGATGAACTTCGCCTGGGCCGGGCTCGGCGACCTCATGGCGGGACGGCCCTGGGCACCCCCGGAGGAGCCCCCGGGCCCTCACACCGGGTAGACCTCCCCCGTCACATGGATGCGGTCCTCGCTGCCGCGCAGCTCGAACCGGCCGTCCCGCTCCGCGTACGTCACCGTCCCGGGCAGCAGCACCGGTGCCCGGAACTCCGCGCGCAGACGGCAGGACTCCGGGACGCCGTGCGCGGCGAGGCACCGGGCCACGGTCCACATGCCGTGGGCGATGGCCCGGGGGAAGCCGAACAGCCGGGCCGTGAGCGGGTGCAGATGGATCGGGTTGCGGTCCCCGGAGGCGGCCCCGTAGCGGCGTCCTGTGTCCCCGGCCAGCCGCCACCGTGCCGCCTCGGGCAGCGGTTTGCGCGTCTCCGCCTCCCGGGGGGCCGCGGCCGGCTCCCGTGTGCGGTGCCGGGCCAGGTAGGTGCTCCTGGACTCCCACACCGGATCCCCGCCGGCGCGCACCTCGGTGACGACCGTGGCCTGCGTGCCGCGCCGGTGCGGGGCCAGCCCCTCGATGTGCACGGACAGTTCGTAGGTGCCGCTCGCCGGCATCCGTGCGTGCCGGATGACGGTGATCGACGTGTGGACGAGACCGAGCAGCGGCAGCGGGAAGTCCCGGCCGCTCATCAGCCGCATGGCCAGGGGGAATCCGAGCACATGCGGATACGTCACCGGCAGCCCGTCCTCCCCGGTCGGGAACCCGCAGACCCGCTCGTACGCCGCGAGCCGCGCGAGGTCCACGCGCAGGCCGGGCAGGACGAGCCGGGTGCGGGGGAACTCCGCGTCGGGGCCGGGGCGTTTGAAGGGCGACAGCAGGGCGCCCCGGGCGAGGAGCGGGGCGAGGGAGGGGGACTCCGTGAGGACGACAGCGGCGGCGGGGTCGGCCATCACGCCCCCAGCAGGCTCTGGCCGCAGACGCGGACGACCTGGCCGTTGACCGCGCCCGAGCCCGGGTGCGCCAGCCAGGCGGTGGTCTCGGCGACGTCGGCCGGGAGGCCGCCCTGCGCGAGGGAGTTCATCCGGCGGCCCGCCTCCCGGATGAACAGCGGGACGGCGGCCGTCATCTTCGTCTCGATGAAGCCGGGCGCGACCGCGTTGACCGTCACGCCGTGCTCGTCGAGCGCGCGCGGCGCGAGGGAGCGGACCATGCCGACGACGCCCGCCTTGCTCGCCCCGTAGTTGGTCTGGCCGGCGTTGCCGGCGATCCCCGCGATCGAGGCGGTGGCGACGATCCGGCCGCCGTGCTTCAGCGTCCCGTCCTTCAGCAGGGCGTCCGTGGTGCGCAGCACGCTCGCCAGGTTCACCTCCAGCACGGAGATCCAGCGCTCGGCGGGCATGTTCACCAGGCGCCGGTCGCGGGTGATGCCCGCGTTGTGGATCAGCAGGTCCAGGCCGTCGGGCAGCGCCTCGGCGATCCGGGCGCCCGCGTCGGCGGACGTCATGTCGAGCAGCAGCGCGGTGCCCCCGAGCCGCTCGGCGACCCGCCGGGCGTCCTGCTCGGCCTGCGGCACATCGAGCACGACGACCCGCGCACCGTCGCGCGCGAGGGTCTCGGCGACCGCCTCACCGATGCCCCGGGCGGCGCCGGTGACGAGGGCGGTGCGGCCGGACAGGGGGCGGTCCGGGTCGACGGGGGCCGGCTCCCGGTCATCGGCGGTCGGCTTCCGGCCGGCTCCGACCTCGATCACCTGCCCGCTCACATACGCCGACTTGGGGGACAGCAGGAAGCGCAGGGTGGACTCCGCGGCGGCGGCGTCCGTGAGCCGGACCAGATTCACCGTCCTGCCCCGGCCGATCTCCTTGCCGAGGGAGCGCGTGAAACCCTCCAGGGCCTGCTGGGCCGCGGCCTGCTGGTGGTCGGCGGGGTCGAGCGGCGCGCCGAGCACCACGACGCGCCCGCTCGCGGCGACCGACCGTACGACGGGATGCAGGGCGGCGTGCACCTCGGCCAGGGCCTCGACGCACCGCACCCCGGTCGCGTCCAGGACGACGGCGGCCGTGCGGCCGGAGCCGTCCCGGCCGGTCGCAGTACGGGCCAGGACCGCAGCCGCGTCGAGGGCGGAGCGGCCCGCCGTGAGGTGCAGCAGGCCGCCGTCCAGGGCGGGCCGCTCGGCGGACCAGCGGGCCAGCGCCGCGGGCTGCGGCAGCCCCAGCCGGCGCGTGAGGAAGCGGCCGGGCGCGGTGCCGGTCAAGCGCAGATAGCGGTCGGCCATGGACGACTCCCAGTTCCCGAGGACGGCTCACGAAGCCCCACTCCTGCTTACTCTGGAGTAAGGTTACCGAAGGTAAGGCTACGTCACGGACGAGGAGCGGGTCGAGATGAGTTGGTCGAGATGAGCCCCCGGCAACTGTCGCAGTCGGTGCGGCGCGTGGCGGTCGTGGGCGGAGCGCGCATCCCCTTCACCCGCTCCGACAGCCCCTACGCCACCGCCTCCAACCAGCAGATGCTCACCGCCGCCCTAGGGTCTGTCGTTTGGATCAGCCCGCAGACGCGGGGCCTGGCACGCGCATCTGCCGCGTTGTCGTCGGTTGTCAACTCCCCCACGCTCGGCTGCGCTCGCGCGGGAGGGACCCCCATCGCGTTGACGCCCTCCTCCGCCTTGCAGCTACACGCACCAGGCCCCGCTCACCGGCATCGAGAAGCACCGCCGATTCCCTGCGACCTGATCCAAACGACAGACCCTAGACGGCCTCGTCGAGCGGTACGGACTCCAGGAGCCGGGCGCGGTCGGCGAGTTCGTCGCCGGAGCCGTACTCAAGCACAGCCGCGACTTCAACCTCGCCCGCGAGACCGTCCTCGGCTCGAAGCTCCACCCGCGCACCCCCGCCTACGACATCCAGCAGGCCTGCGGCACCGGTCTCCAGGCCGTCATCGCCGCCGCCAACAAGATCGCCCTCGGCCAGACCGAATCGGCCGTCGCGGGCGGCGCCGACACCGCCAGCGACGCACCCCTCGGCGGATCGACTGCCGGGCGTCCTTCTTCGACTTGTACCGAGGCGGCCCCACTCTCCGGCCCTTCCGCTCGCCGCTCCGGCTGTCGAAGAAGTTCTTGAAGGCGGTGTCCAGGTCCCGCAGGGACTGCTGCAGGACCACCGCCGACACCTCGGCGAGCCAGGCACGCTCCTCAGTGCGCTTGGCCTGAGTGATCCGCAGCCGCGAAAGCTCCGTCGATTTCACATACGGCAACCCCGCAGCATGCGCCTCCTTCCGGTCGCGCAGGCAGTCGTTCCACACCACACGTGCACACCCGAACGCCCGCGCCAGCGCACGGCACTGGGAGGCATCGGGGTAAGCCCGGTAGTTGTAGCGAAGCTGCATACCGATCACCGTAGGGACGCCCCATGGCTGCACACGGCGAAAGATCATATTCAACCGTTCTTGCGCGCAATGTGGGGTAAGTGCGTTCGAGGCGAGCCCGGTACTTCTTCACGCTCGGTGGCAGGGTCCACGTAACCCCCGAGATTGCACAGGCCCGGCTCCGGACCATCCCCGAACCTGCACGGACCCGCCACGTCAGCGCCGTACGATCCCGTTCCTACCGCCAGTAACCCATTGAGGACCTCTCCGGGGGGATTGAGCCGGCTGAGCGCCTCGGCGTGCGAGGCACGTACGTCATGCAGCAAGCAGTTCTTCGCTGCACGCCCCAGGAGCCGCCCGTGTCCACTGCGTATCCCTCCTCCGTCCACGGCAACGCGTACGAAGGGCCGGTGCTCGTCGAGCCCCAGGTGCGACGGCTGGACGGAGCGGTACGGGAGGCATCCGTACCGCCGCTGGCCCCGCCGCGGACCCACGGGTCGCTCGCCGACCTGCCGTTCCACAACGCGAGCGCCGACCCGGGCGCCGCGGCCCTCAGCCGCAGGGACGCCGACGGCCGCTGGAGCGACGTCACGGCGGCGCAGTTCGCCGACCAGGTGCGGACCGTGGCCAAGGGCCTGATCGCCGAGGGCCTGATGCCCGGCGACCGGATCGCCGTGATGGCCCGCACCATCTACGAGTGGACCGTCCTGGACTTCGCCGCCTGGGCGGCCGGACTGGTCACCGTCCCGATCTACCCCACCTCCTCCGTCTTCCAGGCCCGCTGGATCCTCCACGACTCCGGCGCGGTCGCCCTGGTCACCGAGACCGCCGCACAGGCCGCCGCCCTCGGCCCGGAGCGCGAGCGGCTGCCCGACCTCAAGCACATATGGATCGTCGAGAAGGGCCACGTGGACCGGCTCGCGGAGGCCGGGGCGCACCTGCCCGACCAGGAGGTCGAGGTGCGGCGCGGCATGCTCGGCCCCGACACCCTCGCCACCCTCGTCTACACCTCGGGCACCACGGGCCGCCCCAAGGGCTGCGCCCTCACCCACGGCAACTTCTTCGCCGAGGTCGACAACGCCATCGAGCTGCTCTACCCCGTCTTCCGGGCCAGGACCAGCGAAGAGGCCTCCGTCCTGCTGTTCCTGCCGATGTCCCACGTCTTCGGCCGCATGGTGGCGATCGCCTGCGTCCGGGCCCGCGTCCGGCTGGGTCACGCGCCCAGCATCAAGGCCGACGACCTGCTGCCCGACCTCGCCGCCTTCCGGCCGACCTGTCTGCTGGCCATCCCGTACATGCTGGAGAAAATCTTCAACTCCGCCCGCGCCAAAGCCGAGTCGAGCGGCCGGACCTCCTCGTTCGACCGCGCGGCGTCGGTCGCGCAGCGCTACGGAGAGGCCATGGAGGCCCGGCAGACCGGCACCGGCCCCGGCCCCTCCCGCGTCCTGAAGACCGCCCGCGCCATCTACGACCCGCTGGTCTACCGTCGCATCCGCAACGCCATGGGCGGCCGGGTCCGCTACGCCATCTGCGGCGGCTCCCCGCTCGGCCGCCGCCTCGCCGCGTTCTACGCCGGTGCCGGCATCGAGATCTTCGAGGGCTACGGCCTGACGGAGACCACCGGCGCGAGCACCGTCACCCCGCCCCTCAAACCCCGCCTGGGCACCGTCGGCTGGCCGCTGCCCGGCACCCGCGTCCGCATCGCCGCCGACGGCGAGATCCTGGTCGGTGGCGACCACGTGCTGCGCGGCTACTGGGACCCGCAGGCCGGGGGCGTCGTACCCGCCGCCCCCGACGGCTGGCTCGCCACCGGCGACCTCGGCGAACTCGACGACGAGGGCTATCTGACGATCACCGGCCGCAAGAAGGAACTGCTCATCACCGCGGGCGGCAAGTCCGTCGCCCCGGCCCCGCTCGAGAACTGGCTGCGCTCGCACCCGCTGATCTCCCAGTGCCTCGTCCTGGGCGACGGCCGCCCCTTCGTCTCGGCACTGATCACCCTCGACCCGGACGGCGTCACCCACTGGCGCCAGATGAACGGCAAACACCCCGTACCGCTCACCCTCCTCGTCGACGACGAGGAACTGCGCGCCATCCTGCAACGCGCCGTCGACGAGGCCAACAAGATGGTCTCCCGCCCGGAGTCCATCCGCCGCTTCGCCGTCCTGACCGAGGACTTCACGGAGGAGGCCGGCCATCTGACCCCGTCGATGAAGCTCCGCCGGGAGGCCGTACTGCGCGCTTTCGCCACGGAAGTGGAGGGTCTGTACACCCGGTGAGTCACCTTTGCGAGGTCTTCACACGTGGTTCTTGACGACGCACGGCGTCTGCCCGTTGGCTTTCGACCACGTCGTCACGATGATCCCCCCACCGGAAGGCACCACCAGTGATACCGCGCAACCCCCGCCAGGCCGCCGTCCGGCGCATCTCCGTGGCCCTGGCGGTCTCCGTATCGGCCGTGTCCCTCGCCGCCTGCGGCGACGGCGGGAGTGACGACTCCGCCGCGAACAAGGGCAACGACATCACGGTGGGCCTGCTGCTGCCCGACCGGGACACGGCACGCTTCGAGAAGTTCGACTACCCGCTGATCAAGCAGGAAGTCGCGTCCCTCACGGAGAACAAGGGCACGGTCCGCTACGCCAACGCCGAGTCCAGCGTCACCAGACAGAGCGAGCAGTTCCAGAAGATGATCGCCGACAAGGTGGACGTCATCCTCGTCGACGCCCTCAACTCCAAGGCCATCGCCACGGACGTCCAGAAGGCCAAGGACGCCGGGATCCCGGTCATCGCCTACGACCGGCTCGCCGAGGGCCCCATCGACGCCTACGTCTCCCACGACAACGAACTCGTCGGGCAGGTCCAGGGCCGCGCCATCATCGGGGAACTCGGCGGCAAGGCCCAGCAGAGCAAGGTCGTCATGATGAACGGCGACCCCGGCGACCCCAACACCGCCCGCTTCAAGGACGGCGCGCTGAGCGAGCTCCGGGGCCAGGTGAACATCGTCAAGGAGTACGACACCAAGGACTGGAAGCCCGCGACCGCCAAGGCCAACATGAGGAAGGCGATCCAGTCCGTCGGGCTGAACGACATCGCCGCCGTCTACTCGGCCAACGACGGCATGGCCGGCGCCGTCATCGAGGCGCTGGAGGAGGCCGGGGCCACCAGGATGCCGCCGGTGACCGGGCAGGACGCCAACCTCGACGCGGTGCAGCGGGTCGTCTCCGGCGAGCAGAACATGACCGTGTACAAGTCCTTCCTGCTGGAGGCGACCAACGCCGCGAAGATCGCGGTGGCCAAGGTGCAGGACCGCGCGATCGAGTTCGCGGCACTGACCCGGGAGACCGTCGACAGCCCCACGAAGAAGAGCATCCCGGCGATGCTGGTGCCGGTGGTCGCCCTCACCCAGGACAACATCAAGGAGACGGTGATCACGGACGGCGTGTACACCGTGAAGGACATCTGCACCGCGAAGTACAAGGCGGACTGCGCGGCCATCGGCCTCGAGTAGCGGAAGGCGGATGGCCGCCGGATCCTCCGGGGTGCGGGGCTCGCCCCCGAAAGAAGGGCGTTGCCCCGCCGTCAGGTTCGGGTGGTGGACGCGCGGCGGGTGCCGCGGGGGTCTTGACTTCGCAAGACCCCCGCGCGACATTTCCCCACCCCTTCCGCGTTCTCGCCGGGCTGGATGTGGAGGCGGCTGAGTGTGTGTCGGCCGGTTGAGCGTGCGGGCGGCTGAGCGTGCGCCGGGCGCGGTGCGTCTGGGGGCACCGCGGCCGGACACGGGGCCACCCGGGGCGTCGCGCGTGGGGTCGCGGCGGTGCCCCGGGCGGTTCAGCCCCCTGGCTTGCGCGCCACGAGGCTCGCCTGGGCGACGGGCTCGCCCTGGGTCTCGTCGGGCTCTCGTACGGTCGTGGCGCGGACCGTGAAGCCGGCGCCGCTCAGCAGGGCGGCGACGCGCTCCGGCCGGCCCCGGCGGAAGGTGACGGACACCTCGTGCCCGAAGGCCTTCTCGTAGCGGCGGGGCTCGTCCCCGCACTGGAAGCCGAGCAGCAGATGGCCGCCGGGGCGCAGGACGCGGTGGAAACCGGCGAAGAGGGCGGGCAGGTGCTCCTCGGGCGTGTGGATGATCGAGTACCAGGCCACGACACCGTCGAGCGAGCCGTCCGGCAGGTCCAGCTCCTGCATCGAGCCCTGCTGGAACCGCAGGCCCGGGTTCTCGCGGCGGGCGATCGCGAGCATCGACCCCGACAGGTCCAGCCCGAACACCGACAGCCCCTGGGACGCCAGGTACGCCGTGACCCGCCCGGGCCCGCACCCCAGGTCGGCCACCTCGCCGCCCTCGCCCACCAGCTCCGCGAACCCGTGGAGCACGCCCCGGTCCAGCGGCGTCCCCGGGCGCAGGTCACCGAACTGGACGGCGTACTCCTCGGCGACGGTGTCGTAGAACAGGCGGGTCTCGGTGAGGAAGTCGGGGGCGTGGGTCACGTGATCGGGGGCGCTCACCTGGTCGGGGGCGTCGGGCGGGTGGTCAGGGGCGTCATTCACCTGGTCAGCGGCGTCGGTCATGGCCGGAGACCCTAGCGCGAGCCGCTGTCTCCGCGGCCCTCGTCGGACCGGCCGCGCGCCTGGTTCCGGCCATGCTTCCCGCCACCGGGGGTTTCCCGGCCGCCCGGGTTCGCTCCGCTGCCTCCCCCCGCCGCCCGGAGCCCCCCACGGCCGGGGTTTCACTTCTCCCCGTCCCTTGCCTCTCCCCGTCCCCGTGGACTTGCGAGGCCCGCCCCGCGCCGATGCCCGCTCCCGCCCCGATCGCCGTGCCGAAGCCGAGGCCCTGGGCCAGGCCCAGCGCGAGATTGTCGAAGACGGTCCTGCCGAGCGCGATGCCTATGGCCGTGCCGAGGGACAGGCCTACCGACAGGCCTACCGACAGGCCCGTGGCCAGGTGCTTGCCGGTGCCTTCGGAGGCGGGCGAGCCGCCGGCCTCCCCACTGTTCTCCTGGTCTTCCCGCATCCGCTCATCGTTCCACGGCCGGAATTCGCCAGGAATTCACCGGACGTAAGGGATCCGGAAAGGGCAGGAGCCCCGTCGCCTGGCGGCGCGGGGCTCCTTGGGTACTACAAATCAGACCGGCGTGACGTTCTCAGCCTGCGGGCCCTTCGGACCCTGCGTGACGTCGAAAGACACCTGCTGGTTCTCCTCGAGGGACCGGAATCCGGTCGCGTTGATCGCGGAGTAGTGGACGAAGACGTCGGGGCCGCCGCCCTCCTGGGCGATGAAACCAAAGCCCTTTTCGGCGTTGAACCACTTAACGGTTCCGGTAGCCATAAGCCCTCCTTGGGCCCAAAAGGGTTGCCCTGCTCCAGAACCAGCAAGTGTGAAGATGAATTCCGCACAAGTGCATATGTCTGAGAATGACGAGAGCCCGCGGTCACATGCTCCGCAGGCTCTGTACTGCAAGGGAAACCAAACTGCAACTTGCGACGAGCCTAGCACGCAGGCCGTGGAATGCAATAGGGGTCAAGATCACGTCACCCGAATGTTTGAACATCCCCCGGCCGACTGGCGGAGGGGGCGCCCGCAACCGCCCCACACCCCGACGGCGGGGTCGCGCGCCGGTCCGTACGCCGTGAGGGCTAGCCTCACGATGTGGACAATCCTCGCACCCGGCCGCGCGTCGGCCACATCCAGTTCCTTAACTGCCTGCCCCTGTACTGGGGGCTCGCGAGAACGGGCACGCTCCTCGACTTTGAGCTCTCCAAGGACACCCCGGAGAAGCTCAGCGAGAAGCTGGTGCAGGGCGAACTCGACATCGGCCCGATCACCCTCGTCGAGTTCCTCCGGCACGCCGACGACCTGGTCGCCTTCCCCGACATCGCCGTCGGCTGCGACGGCCCGGTCATGTCCTGCGTGATCGTCTCGCAGGTCCCCCTGGACCGGCTGGACGGCGCCCGCGTCGCCCTCGGGTCGACCTCCCGCACCTCCGTGCGCCTCGCCCAGCTGCTCCTCGCCGAGCGCTACGGCGTCCAGCCGGACTACTACACCTGCCCGCCCGACCTGAGCCTGATGATGCAGGAGGCCGACGCCGCCGTCCTCATCGGCGACGCCGCGCTGCGCGCCAACATGCTCGACGGGCCGCGCTTCGGCCTGCAGGTGCACGACCTGGGCGCGCTGTGGAAGGAGTGGACGGGCCTGCCGTTCGTCTTCGCGGTCTGGGCGGCCCGCCGCGACTACCTGGAGCGCGAGCCGGTCATCACGCGCCGGGTGCACGAGGCGTTCCTCGACTCCCGCAACCTCTCCCTGGAGGAGGTCGGCAAGGTCGCCGAGCAGGCCGCCCGCTGGGAGGCCTTCGACGAGGAGACCCTCGCCCGCTACTTCACGACCCTCGACTTCCGCTTCGGGGGCCCGCAACTGGCGGCGGTCGCCGAGTTCGCCCGGCGCGTCGGCCCGACGACCGGCTTCCCCGCGGACGTGAAGGTGGACCTGCTCCAGCCGTGAGCCGGACGGTGCTCCCGCACTCCTCTGCTGGGTGGTGCCGGCGCACCGGGACCGGAGCCGTCCCCGCCTGCCCACGGGGGAGGGGTGACGCCCATGTCGTCGCTCGACCTCGACGAACCCACCGTCGTGGGGCCCTACCGGCTGCTCGGCAGGCTGGGCTCCGGCGGCATGGGCCGGGTCTACCTGGGCCGCAGTGCCGGTGGCCGCACGGTCGCCGTGAAGATGGTGCATCCGCACTTCGCGCTGGACGAGGAGTTCCGGGCGCTCCCCCAAGCTCTCGGCTTCGCTCGAGCAGGGGGGACCCCATCGGCGTGAGGTCGAGGCCGCGCGCCGGGTGGGCGGTGCCTGGACGGCGCCCGTGCTGGACGCCGACCCGGGGGCGAGCGTCCCCTGGGTGGCGACCGCGTACGCCGCCGGTTCCTCCCTGTCGGCCGCGGTCTCCGACGGCGGACCCCTGCCGGCCCACACCGTGCGGGCCCTGGGCGCGGAACTCGCCGAGGCGCTGGCGGCGGTGCACGAACTGGGCCTGGTGCACCGGGACGTGACGCCGTCGAACGTCCTGCTGACCCTCGACGGGCCGCTGCTGATCGACTTCGGGATCGCCCGGGCCACCGACGGCACGGCGTCCCTCACCTCCACCGGCGTGTCCATCGGCTCGCCCGGCCACATGTCGCCCGAGCAGATCCTGGGCAAGGGCGTCACGGGCGCGGCCGACGTCTTCTCGCTGGGCGCGGTCCTCGCGTACGCGGCGACCGGCCGCCCTTCCCCGGCGACTCCTCGGCCGCCCTGCTCTACAAGGTCGTCCACGAGGAACCGGAACTCGGCCTGCTGGACGGGGAGTCGGGGCGGCCGCAGGCCCGGATGTCGAAGGTCGGGTAGCGGGGGCAGCCGGTCCTTCGCGCCGGGCCGGCTGCCCCCGCTCGACTCCTCACCCCGGAATGACCACCGTCCGCAGCTCCCCGTCGCCGAGGTGGAGCATGCCCTTGCCCGGGGCGACCTGGCCGCCGACCATGCTGCGGTTGAGACGGACACCGACGAGGTCGCCGCTGGAGGACTCCTGCGGGGACAGCAGGATGCCGCGGCGGGCCTTCTTCGCGTCGACCTGCCAGCCCGAGAAGCCGCTGCACACGTCCTCCTCGTCACCGGCGATGACGAGCGCGAGCCCGCGTTCCGCGCCGCGGGAGACCAGCTTCTTCATCTGGCTCTCGGCGTCGCAGTCCTCCAGGAGCTCGCCGTCGTCGACGAGGACGGCGATCGGCTCCTCCAAGGACGCCTGATCGACGAGCTCCTCGAACTCGTCCTCGTCGATGTCGTCACCGGTGAAGACCTTCAGGACGCCGTCCGTGCCGTCGAGCCCGCGGAGCGGGGACTGGCGCGGGGCCGCGATGACCAGGCGGGTGCCCTGGGACAGGAACGAGTGGGCGAAGTTCAGCAGGACTGTCGAGCGGCCCGACTTGGCCGGGCCCGCCACCACGAACGCCGGTACGCCCTCGGCCAGATCGGGGCCGAAGCCGACGATCTCGTCGCCGCCGATGCCGACCAGACCCCACAGCCGCGAGCGGGACGCCTCCGGGTCGCGCATCTCCCAGGCCTCCGGGAAGGAGATGCGGCTGGGCAAACTGTCGACGCGGAAGGGCCGCCGCGAGCGGGGGACGTCCGCGTCGCGGGCCGCGGCCGCCTCGCCGATCGCCGCCAGCGCCGCCGCCTGCCCCTGACCCGTGGTGTCCGCGGCGAGCAGCGCGAACTGCGTCTCCGTACCGAACTCGTTGCGGAACGCACGGCCCGGCGGGATCTCCTCCGGCACCTTGCGCGCCGGGATGCCGAGCGCCGAGAAGTCGCTGCGGTCGGCGAGCCGCAGACCGTACTTGTCCTCGGTGAGGGTCGCGATCCGGCCCACCAGGAGGGTGCGGTCACCCGTCAGCACCAGGTGGATGCCGACGCTGGCGCCCTCGCGCATCATCGTCTGCAGCTCGTCCGTCAGCGACCCGTGGTCGACCTCGCCGAGGGTGGGCACCCAGCCCTCCCAGCGGTCCAGCAGCACCACGATGTGCGGCAGCCGCTCGTCCTCGGCGACCGACGCCCGCTGCTCGCCGATGTCCGCGAAGCCCTTCTCCGCCAGCACGTCCTGGCGGCGGCCCATCTCGCCCTTGAGCCGGTTGACCAGCCGCACGACCCGCTCGGTCTGGTTACGGCTCACCACCGCACCGCAGTGCGGCAGCCGCGTCAGGGCGTTGAGGGCGCCGTTGCCGCAGTCGATGCCGTAGAGGTGCACGTCGGCGATGGAGTGCGTGCGGGCGATGGAGCCCGCGAGGGTGCGCAGCACCTGGGAGCGGCCACTGCGCGGGGCGCCGCCGATCATGAGGTGACCGAAGGAGGAGAAGTCCACGGCGACCGGGCGGCGGGCCTGGCTCGCGGGCAGGTCCTCGATGCCGTACGGCGCCGGCGGCAGTTTGCCCGGGCCGCCCGCGAACGCGGGCAGCTCCACGTCGTCCAGCAGCAGCGTCTCGTCCAGGGCGGGCAGCCACGGGCTGTGCTGCGGCGGGATGCCGAGGGAACTGTTGGCGTCGCGGATGGTGTCCACGAGGACCTTCAGGTCGGTGATCTCCTCGTCCTCGCGGGACTCGGCCTTCGGCTTGACCAGCGCCGCCCGGCCCAGGTCCTCCCAGGCCAGCGCGCCCACCCACGGCATCAGCACGGCCGGATCGGCCGCACCGGGCCGGCGGCCACCGACACGGCCGGACTGGAACGGCACCAGCGAGGCGTGCCCGAGCCGGGCGTACGCGCGGCCCGGGGTGTTCTTGGAGATGTGCCCGGCCTCGGGCGAGTCGATGACGTCCGACGACTCGCCGCCGTCCGTCACCCGCAGCGCGATACGGAGGTTGGTGTTGGCGCGGATCTCGGGAGACACCACACCGGAGGGCCGCTGCGTCGCCAGCAGCAGGTGGATGCCGAGGGAACGACCACGCTGGGCGATGTTCACCAGCCCCGTGACGAAGTCGGGCAGGTCGCGCACCATCGAGGCGAACTCGTCGATGACGATGAGCAGTCGGGGCACCGGCTTGTGCGAGGGGTCCCGGCGCACCAGGTCCTGGTAGTCCTCGATGTCCTTGGCGTCGGCGGCGGCCAGGATGTGCTCGCGCCGGTGCAGCTCCGCGCCCAGCGACTCCAGCGCCCGCTCCACCAGGTGGGCGTCGAGGTCGGTCACCATGCCGACCGTGTGCGGCAGATGCACACAGTCCTTGAACGCCGCGCCACCCTTGTAGTCGACCAGCACGAACGTCATGTTCTCGGGCGTGTTCGCCACCGCCAGCGCCGCAACGATGGTCTGCAGCAGCTCCGACTTACCCGAACCGGTCGTACCGGCGATGAGCCCGTGCGGCCCGTCCTTGCGGATGTCGATCCCGAACGGCCCGTCGTACGACTCGCCGATCACGGCCAGCGTCGACTGCCCGCCCATCCGCCAGCGCGCCTCGATCGCGTCACTGGTCGGCGGCTCCAGCTGGAGCACGTCCAGCAGCCGGCTCGACCCGGGCAGCGCCGAGTCCTCGGTCTCGCCGCTGATGTCCCGCAGCGGTGACAGCGACCGGGCCAGGCGCAGACACCAGGCGGCGGAGACGAAGTCGGGCCGTACGTCCTTCAGGCGCTCCGCACCCGCCTCCTCGACGCGCAGCCGCAACCGCTCGGTGTGCTCGGCCTGTTCGGGCCGGCGGTCGTCGGTGTGCCAGGCCTGGAAGGAGGGGAAACCACCGGCGGCCTGCTGAGGTTCCTGCTGGGTCTGCCGGTCCGGCTCGTACTCCGCGGCCTTCGGCTCGGCCACCACGTACGCCTGGCACTCACCCGGCAGGAACCGCTCCTCGGCGTCCAGGCAGATGGCGAACATCGACACGGCCGGCCCCTCGCGCAGCAGCCGCACGACACCGGGAAGGGACCGCAGTCGCCGCGACCCGTCCCACACCACGACGATGTCGGGGTCGCCGAAGCTCGAATTACCCTGCGACTTGTTCTCCTCGGCGGCCTTCTTGCGCGCGTCGAGGATCTGCGTCAGCTCACCGATCCGCGCGCCGACCGTCTCGGCGTCCGTCCCGATGAGCGCGTTGACGTCCTGACCGCCGGACGGCCGGGCGTGCGGCAGCCAGCGCACCCAGTCCCAGGACTCCTGCGCGGCGTTGTCGCTCAGCACGTAGAACTGCACGTCCATCGGGCTGTGCAGCGCCGCGGTCTGCGCGACGGCCCAGCGCCCGAGGGCACGGGCGGAATCCCCGGGCCCGGCCAGGCCGACGACACCGAGGGTGCGCAGGTGCAGCGCGACCGGGGCGTCCTCGATCTTCCAGGTCACCTGGCGGCGGTGGTCGTCCTGCTCGGGGTCGTCGAGCACCACCTCGGAGGGCAGTTGCCCGGTCCCGAAACGGACCAGCAGGTGGTCGCGGTCGGTGCGCCGCCGCTCCCACAGCCGGGTCCGCGGCCCGGTCCCGAGGGCGAGCACGGTCGCCGGGTCGGGTATGGCGTGCCGCCGGTCGTTGCGCTCGGCGACGAGCGCGTCCTGGGCGTCCTTCTCGATCCGCTCCTTCTGCTCCTCGTACTCCTCGACCTGCTTGGCGTGCGACTTACGCCCGTGCTTCTTGTCGTTGTAGTAGTTGGCGAAGAGCAGGATCGGGCTGAGGGCCGCCATGATCAGGTAGTACCAGCGCTGGAAGATCATCACCGACACGACGGCACCCACGAGCGGCGTCAGCGCCATCAGCCAGGGCAGCGGCCTGGCCTCGTAGTCACGGGGCCGCGACGGCAGCCGGAAGCTGGTCTGCCGCTCGGGCGGGCGCAGCCGCGGGGGGCGGTTGTAGTCGAGGCCGACCCCGTCGTCGGACCACTTGAGGGCGGCGTTCGGGGGCGTGTACCGGGTGAGCTCGAAAAGGGTGTTCCCGACCCCGATCTGAGCGCCGAGGGGCCACTCGGTGGGCCCGGTCCTCTTCTCTTCCGACTTCTCCGGGCTCTTCTTCCTGCCGCGCTTCTTGCCGCCGGACTCGTCCTTCTTCTTGTCCTCGTCCTCCGCGAGGGAGGTGCCGTCGAGGGTGACGTGCTCCTTGCCGGTGTGCACGGCGACCTGGCAGGTGCCGTCGGTGGCGACGGAGAGGGTGAGGGCCCGGGCGTCGACCTCGGGGTCGTCGACACGGATGTACGACGCCGCGCCGCTGCCGATGTCGTAGCGCCCCACGCCGAGCCGGTGCACGAACCCGGCGGCCGGCCCCCCGACGACGCGCAGCTCGACGAGTCCGGTCGGCTCACCCGGCAGACACCCGGACGGATCCAGAAGACTGACGACGGCGCCCTCGCGCAGGGGCGACCCGACGACGGTGGCATTCGGATCGACGGCGTACCCGTCCACGTACACGAGGGGCGCGTTGTTGGCCGGCGCGTGCCGGTGCTGCCCGAGCGGGATGACCTGCGCCCCGCTGTGCCCCACCTGCTTGGCCAGCTCCTGCGCGATGTCCCCCACGGTGGACTCAGGATCGGCATCGAGCACCACGTCGGCGGTGCCACCGCCGTACGGGTCGACGACGGTCAGAGTCAGGCGCACGACTTGTCCTCCCCGTGCCACTGGGCCGGTACGGCCGTGTGGTGTCTGTCGCTGGTACCGCTGTGCCGTCGGCTTGCTGTGCCGTCGGCTTGCTGTGCTGTCGGCTTGCTGTGCTGCTCGTTCGTTGTGCTCTTCAGCCACGTGGGTCACAGCGGTACAGGGACGATATCCGCTCGGTACGACAGCGGGGCAATGGGGAGGCGCCGTGACGTTCCCGATGGCAACGGCGTACACGCTTTCATGACGGCTCGTTCACAAGGCGGGTATGGGGCACCACAGACCACCCCCGTAAGCTGCTGACGCAAGAGCGGACGATCACACCGGTTGCCACGTGCGGTCGGCAACTCGGCTTCAGGGCCGAAGAGTCCGCAAACAGGGAGCCACGGGGGTTGGCCCTGCGGCGTTGCGAGAGGGAGCGGCTTCATGGCCAAGGACCTTGATGTCACATATCAGGACATGCGGGATGCAGCCAAGCATGTCGTGAAGGAGAAGGAAAAGCTCCAGGAGAAGCTCGAGGGCCTCAAGAAGTACATCAACAACCTTGTGCAGGGCGGCTACGTCACGAAGAGCTCGTCGAAGGCGTTCGACGAGAACTTCGACGAGTTCGTGCGCGGCATGAAGGACACGCTGGACGGTCTCGACGGCATGGGTGACTACCTGACCATGGCCGCGGACAAGTTCGAGCAGATCGACGACGAGCTGGCGAAGCAGGCTCGGAGCAAGTAGGGCTCAGGGCTTCGGAGCCCGTAGAGCCCGGGGCTCAGGGGCTTGTCGGGTGCCGGGAGCGAGATGCTGCCGGCCCCCGGCCGGTCGCCGACCGGACGGGGTTCGTCAGTTGTCCGGGAGAGGCTGCCGGAGCAGGTAGGTGTGCAGGTCGCTGCGGAGCTCCTCCGTGTCGACGCGCAGCCAGGATCCGTCGCGGAAGCGGAGCAGCAGCATCCGGGTTTCGTACGCTCCGGAAAACGGGTCGACGAGGAGTGCTTCGCCGGCGGGGAGCCGGGCGACGATCTGCATGGCTTTCTCCCTTCCGACGGTGACCCGTTGCGGTGGGGCCGCCAGCAGGATCCCGTCCTCGGTGGCGAGCACCAGACGCTGATGGTGAGTGGAGTGGCTGTACCACTGCAGCAGGAACTGCCCGGCGGAGCCTTGCCAGTTGCCGTCGAACACCCGGTCGAGTCCCTGTTCGGCGATGATGGCGTCCCGACGTCTGTCGTCCTCGTCCGCGGCTCGCAGTCGCTCCTTCTCGCCCTTCGTGGCGAGAGCCCGCTTGAACGCTTCTTCCATGTTGGACAGAAGGGTCAGCAACATGAGGAGAGGCATGAACGGTACTGCGAGCACCGCGCCGACCATGCCCAGAGGACGCAGCCTTCCAGGCCGAAGGCGAGGAGAGCCGGCAGCCTGAAGCACCTCCGCGGGGGGCTGCGGGATCTTGTCGATCGTGCACCATTCCCCTGCTTCGGAGTGAATGCCCAGACGCTCGGATATCACACGCTGCTTGCTCCTGGATGTCACGTCACGACTCTCCTTGTCCACGCGGAACGGCCCCGTATACCGAGAGCGTATCCGGTGCCGGGGCGCGGACAGGGGTGACGATCGTTCGGACTGTGCCCGCGCTCATCTGATTTCACCGAGAACAACCAGAAAGAGAAGTGCTCATGGGGGACCACATCAAGGCGGACCTTGCCGCCATCAAACGATGCTCGCGCGATCTCACCAAGATTCACGGCGAGTTCGAGCGGCACGGCAACCCTGCGGACGAGTACGGCCGGGCTGTCGGGCATGGAGGTCTGAAGGATGCCTTCTCCGATTTCGGGGACACCTGGAAGAAAACTCGGAAGAAACTGATGAAGGAGCTCGAGCAGCTGGCTGAGTTCACCTCCACCGCCGCCAAGGCGTATGACGAGGTCGACCAGAAGCTGGCACAGGCCATCCGGGACGCCAAGGCGGAGAGCAAGGGGAAGAAGTGAGCAGGACGGACTCCGACTGGCCCCCTCTGTGGCATGACGACCCGACGCCGGGCGACCCGGAGGAAGTGGCCGAACTGGGGCGCAAGTTGCGCAAGATGGCGGACATGATCGACGAGCAGTCGCGCGTCATCAAGGCACTCGCGTCCGTGGAGGGCTGGGACAGCGAGGCCGGTAAAGGCTTCCACGAGTTGGCCGGTGGCACGGCGGACAAGCTGAAGAAGTCCTTCGAGCGCTACGACGAGGCGGCCAAAGCCATCGGCGAGGACGTGCGCGAAGGGAGCTCGGACCAGTTCGCCAGCGAGATGCGCCGTGCGCAGCGCAAAGCCGACAAGGCGCTGAGCGACTATCGCGAAGCCAAGAGTGACCACGATCTCGCGGATCGTGAAGTGCAGAAGTACGACGACAAGTACCCGACGCACAACATACCGGCGGCAGAGAAGGACGACTACGACCGCTGGGTCAAAAAGCGCTCAGAGGCGCTGCTGCGCATCGGCGGTGCCCGGAAAGATGTGAAGGACGCCAGGGAAATCTATGACGATGCGGGGGACAAGGCCGCTCGTCACATCAAGAACGTCGTGCATCACGATGACGTTCGGGACCCGGGCGGATTCATGAACTTCCTGGCCGACTGGGCGGATATGCTGTCGAATATCTCGGCAGTGCTGTCCGTGCTCGCGGTCATCTGCGCCTTCGTGCCGCCGCTGCAGTTCCTGACTCCCATTTTCGCCACCCTCGCCGTGCTGTCCAGCGCTGCCGCCCTCGCCGGTCACGCGTACGACATGTCGGTGCGCGGAGGGAAGGTCGACTGGCTGAAGCTGGGTGCCGACGCGCTGGGAATCCTGCCCGGATTGGGTGCGCTGAAGGGGTTCAGGGCCCTGACCGGGCTCAAGGGGCTGGCGAAAATCAAGGCATTCGGATCGCTGAAGACCATCGGGTCGTTCCGTGGCATGGCCGCGATGGACGGAATCGGACACGCCTTCTTGAACGGTGTCGGTGTCACGTTGACCAACAAGGTCCTGGGCAGGGTGGCGCGCAACGAGCTCGTCGACGGCAGGAAGGTCACGGCTGTCATCAAGGGCACCGGCCTCGCGAGCGCCTTGCACAGAATGATCGGCGGCGAGAACGGCGAGCGCACCGGATACCAGGAGCCGGAGACGGCCAAGCCCACTCCCATGCCGTCTCCCTCACCCGGCCCCGCCCCGAGCGTCTCGCCCAAGGCGTTCAACACGGCTCTGGCGGCGTAGGCCGCGGAGATTGTCCAGGAGGGCAGATGCTGTGAACGACGATGACGAGCTCAAGGAACGGGAGTTCATCGGGCGGCGGGGTGGCGATGTCGCCACCCTGGTCAGCGGTTCGGTGATCGCTGCCGTACCCGAGGCGAATCGAGCCGCGGAGCAGGCAGGGCAGGAGCTGCGGTTCGACTTCCTCGACGACCGGGCCGTGCTGACCATGCTGCACCGACGCCATGGCGACGAAGAGGACATGTTCAAGGCGGGCTTTGCGCATGGCGTGCCCTTGGCTCTCGTGGGCTTCGGGGCCGTGCTCTATTGGGCCGGTGTGGCGCAGTACTGGGAGACCGCAGCTCCCCGCAACGCCTATCTGGCGGTCGCCATCACCGTCGTGGTGACTCAGCTCTTCTTCTTCGTGCGCGGCGCGATGTCGCACTGGGGCGACCCGGTCCGGCAGAACCTGCGGGCCCGGGCGGCGGCCTACCGGAAGATCGCCCACATCGCTCGACGGGGAGGGGCGGACATCCCCGCCCACTATCCGCACTACGGGCCCTACCCCTTCGCGGCGACCTTTCGCCCTGAGGTGGACGACCGCGAACAGTCCGGGAGCAAGAAGGCAGATGACCACGGAGACCGTTGACGAAGCCCGGCGCAGCCTCACGGAGGCCGGTGGCATAGAGGTCCGCTGGATCATGCCGGAGGGTTTCCTCGAGCTGCCCTTCGAGGCGGACGACCTGGATGAGCTGGCCGAGCAACTGATCGAGCTGGCCAAGCAGGCGTTGCCCGGTGCCGACGAGGAAGTGCAGGTGCAGTACGCCGCGATGTGCGCGGCGCACTACGACGAGTTCATCGAGTCGGGGGTGCAGTACGCCGGCTTCGTCACCACGGAGGTCGACGGCGTCCGCTGCACCGCCACGGTGAACGTCAGCCTCCTGGACCTCGACGAGCGAGCCGGCGCCAATCCGGCGGGCTTCATCGCGACCACGATGCGGCACCTGGAGCTCGGAGAGATCGGCGAAGTGCAGCTGCCCTGCGGCCCCGCGGTGACGTGCGTGGGCAGCCGGTCCTCCCACATCGACGGCACTCTGACGCAGTCGGGCCGGGACGAGCCGATCTGGACGTCGTTCATACAGGCCCAGATCCCCCTGAACAACGGGACCGTGCTCCTGCTCGAGATGGGCACGCCGACCGTCGAAGGGTGGGACGTCTTCTCCGCCATGTTCGCCGGCATCGTGAAGAGCGTCCGCCTCTTCGACAACGACGGAGCTCCGCTGGTGATGCCGGGGTGAAGGAAGCGGCAGCAGGCGATACCTCACCGGCGACGGGAGTACCCAGTGACTACAAACTGCTGGTGCCGCGCGAGTGGTTCCGTGTCGACCTCATGCGGGACCGCTGGCGCTCCCAGCTCAAGACGTTCGTCGACCGCCAGTCGGAGGGCCGGACCGTTCCCGCGGAACTCAAGCGGGACGTCTGGACCACCCTGCGCAATACCGCGGAGGCCGGCCGGGCACGCGGGGCCATGGAGTTCTTCCTCCTGACGACCTCCCGGGACGGCGGCCTCCCCGCCTCGCTCCTGGTGTCCCTGCTGCCTCTGGGCGATACCCCCGCCGACCCGGAGGAGTACGCGGCGTGGCTCGAACTGCGAGAGCCTGAAGGGGCAGGGCGGCGACAGGTGTCGGTGGTGGACCTTACGGCGGGGCCGGCTACCTGACGCTCTCCTTCTCGTCTCCGCTCACCGGGATGGCCGGTCCGATGGAGCGCTTGTGCGACGCCATCGCGGGGTCGTTGCGGTGGGTGGAGTGACGTAAGGGGCCGCCTGCAGACTTCGGAAGGACGACGAGGCGCGACGGCTTTGGAATCGCCGGAGTGAGTCTCTGCCTGGTGGCCGGCGCGGGCGTGGTCCTGCTGCTCATGGGTCTGTGGAAGCGGTTCGTTGCGGGACCGTCCCGACGCCCGTGGAGCTGTCCGGAGGACCTGGGGCATTCGGTGGAGTCCTCGGTGCTGTCACCGCGCCAGGGGCGGCGGAGGGCTGCGCCGCGCCCCCGGCGTCTCGGGTGGGATCCGCCTGGCACGCGGAGGTCATGAGGACTTCCAGGTATCGGCTTCCTCATCCGGGCTGATCCGGATGGTGCGGGCGAATTCGTCGACATCGTCGAGAGCCCGGAGGATCCTGCCGGCGTCGGGATCGGCCAGGATGATCAGGACGTCCGCGGCTTCCTCGCCCTTCTCGTAGCGCCAGGCGTAACGGAGTCCGACGTGCACCTCGTTGCTGTCGTCGTCCTGGTAGTAGCGCAGCACCCGCAAGCCGGCTCCCAGGTGCGGAGAGTCGAAGTCCTCGACGATGGGGGGCTCGACGGTGTAACTCGCATCGGCATGGGTGAGCTCCCGCAATGCCGTTTCCCGGTCTTCGCCCTCCTCGATCTGCACCAGATCGACATACGCCGGAAGCGGGATCTCCCGAGGGTGCGGGAGATGGAGGAAGACCTCGAAGTCCGGAAAGGCCGCGGGGGCCCTGAGGGCGTACATCAACAGGATGTTGGTCAGCAGGTCGACTTCGCCCGGCTCTGGCTTCTCCGACGAAAAATCCGCCCAGAGACCCTCGGCGAAGTAGCGTGCCCACGCCTCAGGCGTCTGTGCCTCCTCGACGTCCTCAAGGCCAGGCTCCGGCCACATGAGCGGGATGCGGATCCAGGGGGCCAGATCCATAACGTGCTTGACGTTGAGCCAGCTCACTCATAACTCCATCTGAACGTGCCGACCACCGCGTCGAACAACTCGACCAGCACGCCGGTGAACTCACTTTCCAGATCGCCGTCACCTGGTGTGGAGAAGCTGATGCTGATCCAGCGACCGGGACCGTCGGCCACGGGGAGCACATACTCGACCCGCCGCGTCGGCAGGGCGGTCTGCCGTACGGCTTCGGGGGCGGAACTCAGCTCCTCCTCGGCAGGGGCGGAACGGTAGGCGCGGCGGAGCGCGGGAGCCCCTGCCACCTCGACCTCCGTCGCCGTTCCGTCGGGGACGCCTTCGTCGGCCAGTTGAGCGATCACTGCCTGTGGAGGAACCGCATGGTCTTGGCCGATCGGCATCTCGGCAACGATGAAAGAGGCCATGAGGAAGATGCCCCCGCGTGGGAGCACCGGAAGGTAAAGGTCAAGGCCGCCGTTTCTCCTGGCTGCACGGGCCTGCTTCTCCATCTGGCGACGCATGTCCAGTCGGAAGCGCATCGCCTCGTCCCGGGGAATGCCTTCCGGGACTTGCCCCATGTGTGAGAAGAGGACATTCTCGAGCGCTTCCTTGGTGCCCTCGCGCAGGGGGATGCGAACCCAACCGGGCGGCAGGACGAGCTCATAGCCGCGGGGAGCGGCCAGCTTGACGGGGGATGGCTGTTGCTCCAGATCGGACGTACTCACGCGCCTGCCTGCTTCTTGAGCTGCCGGTCGGCCACCAGGATCGTGAGGGAGGAGAGCACCGAGATCACGGCGAGCCAGCTGTAGCCGAGGGCCGCGAATACGTTCGGGAGCAGGAAGAGGCAGGAGACAATCTTGATCACCTGGGAGAAGTTGGCACCCCTCCTCGGGTCGCGGATCAGCTCCCGATTGTTGATGAACAGGAGCAGCATCAAGACGGGTGCCACCATCATCGGCCAAGCTGCGTAACCTTTGGTGAGCCAGTCCACCCCTCCATACTTGCTTCCAAGGTCCTGGAAGGCGAAGCATAGGATCGGCACCAAGGTGAACGCGGCAAGGAATTTCATGGCCCGAGACTCTTCCGGGCTTTTCGCCGGTACTGTTGCCACTATCTCCCACTCCAAAAGGAAACTTGCTTCACATCTTGTTGTGTGCGGTCTCTGCGGGTCGAACCTAGCGCAGGAGTCACCAGCGACTCCCTACTTCACGTGTCAGAACATCCTTGGCATCTCCATAAGCGTCCCCGCCAAGCTTTTCTCCGGCCTTGTCGCCGAGATCTACGAAGGTAGCTGCTCCGTAGTTCAAGCGAAAATTCCTTACGGCTTTGTCAGTTGCATCGGCCGCCGCCCGCACGCTGGCATTCCCGCCGAACTCGGCCCGCATCGCCTTGGCGAACTTGGAGGCGCTGGCGACCTCCCCCTCGCCGCTCAGCAGGCGGTCCAGCCGGGTCGTCCCGGGTCGCGTTTCCTTCGCCCCGATCTGACGCAGCGCATCCTTCGCGCGCACTGCTTTCGCGCCGCGGGCCGAGTCGGCACCGTATCGCATGACGTTCTTGTCGAGCAGCTTGCGCAGATTCGTGTAGCGCTGGAACCGCCCCGCCCTACTGGCGGTCTTGAGCGTCGTCGCTGCCGCCTTCACACCCTTCATCGCGATGCTGCCGAATCCCAGCGTCGCCAGCGCGAAGACGTCCATGGCGACGTCCGCCCAGTTCCCGTCACCGGAGAGGGCGAGCAACGTGTGCCCGACGCCGACAAGTGCCGTGAGACTGAGGGTGGTTACCGTGATGAGAGTCGCCAGCCAGCCGACCGGTGTGAAGAGGAGGGCGATGACCCCGATGATGGTCGCGGCCCAACTCAGTACTTCGATGACGCTCTTGATGGTATCCGCGTGCTCGTGCACCCAGTCCTTGAAGTTCTCCCACTTGCTGTCCTTGATGACATCCGAGATGTCAGCGCCGATGTTCTTGGCGTAGTACTGGGCACGGGAGTTGCGGTCGGAGATGACCTGGTTGAGCTGCTTGTGGTACGACGCCAGGTGGCTGTTGGGATCGGACTCCTCCGACGACTTGTTGTCGCCGTCTTTGCCGTCCTTCTTGGCCTCGGCTTCCTTCTTCTTCACCTCGGCAGCGTGTTCCTCGTCAGCCTGCTTCGCGGCTCGGAGGACGCCGTCGGCCCGCTCCTGGAAGCCCTCCAGCTCGTTGGCCCAACTGCCGAGGTCGCCCACCACGCGTTCGTAGCGACCCGCTGTCTCGCGGAAGCGCTTCTCAAGGTCGCCGGACTTCTCGCGGATCTTGTCGGCGTACTTGCCCTGCAGGGCGTCGCCGTCAGCGGCCTTGCGTAGGATGCCGGCCTGGTCGCGGAGGGTCGAGGCGAGGTCCTTCATTCTGCGGACCTCGTCTCGGATGTCCTCCGGATCGCCGGGGATCGGGTCCTTCTCCGCCAGCGGATGCCAGTCGACCGGTCGGCGTTTTCCCTTACCTGTGCCCATCGGTCAGTTTCCCCCGTTCTGGCTGTGCTTTTTCTCGCTCGCCTTCTTGAGGTCGAGGTCCAGCTTTTCGAAGCTCTTGAGTGAGGTCTCTACTTGCTTGCCCAAGTCCTCGACGTTTTCGAGGAGTTCACGTCGATAGTTGTCCCAGTTGCTGACGAACTCGTTCATCTTTCCGGAGATGCTCTCATGGCCCCAGATGTCATGAATGTCGGAACGATGCTTATCGATGCCTTTGAGGGCTCTTTTGATGTCCCTGAGATTTGTCTTCGAAGACTCCAGAAGTTTGTAGTCGACCACCAGGCGGTCGTGCTCCCCCATGGGTCCCTCCATCTGTACGTGCGTCGTCAAAAATACTCTTGTGCGGGTTCAACCCGCTGGCACAGTCACCGCAAACGCCTCCCCGCTCGTCAGGGCGCAGTCCCTGGGCCTTGCTCGTGAATGTGGGCACCCAATGATGTGCGGGGCCGGATCGGGCAGCACCGCCGCCGGTCACGGCCGACACCGGTCGTCGCAGGTCCGTGACCTGCCAGTGGCGGACCGCGCCTGTAATCGGTCAGCGGTCGGCGGTCGTGCACGCCCAGGCGGTGGCGCCGAGCGTCTGGCCGAACGGTCCGTGGCGTGAGCCGTAACGGAGAGCCTGTGGCGGACGCGGTGGCGGGCGGAACTGCAGACGGCGTATCAAGTGACTCACCCCGAGAGCGAGAACGGTGTGCCAGGTACGCCGACGGTATCTGTTGGGTTCCGCGGTCTGTCGGGCAGAGCCTCTCGGTGAAGGGGGTGATTCCTGTGCTTGCGGGTGGAGTTGGGGGTGTGCATAGGCGGCGCGTCATCTTCTTCGAGACGTGAAGCTGGTGAAGGTTCGGTGACGCGGGCGATCCTCCATGTGAAGGGGTCTCCGCACGGATCACACGACCGTACCGGTCCTGATAGGCGTTTCGGTGAACGGCTGCGCCCCATGGGATCATCCGTTGTCACGCCGACCATCTGCCTCTGAGGACGAGCGCCATGCTGACTACCCGCCGGAGGGTGGCTGCGGCCTGCCTCCTTGCTGCTGTCACTTTCTCTGCGGCTGGTTGCAGCAGCGATTCGGACGACGGATCGAGTAGCGACGAGATCGTAGGAGCTGGTGGGGGAGGTAAGGAGTCGCCGTCGTCGTCCGCATCCGTTGTGCCGGAGGAGGGCGCGCCGACGTTCGACCTCCCGTCGGATGTCAAGGCTGTGGTCGAGAACGAGCAGAGCGGAGACGCTACGAAGGACGCGATCCTGCGAGACGTGGCGTACTCGGCTCAGGCACGCCTGGAGGCTTTCGGTAAGGGCAGTGGTCGGACGGCGAACATGAACCGCTATTTTGCGGCCTCGGCCCTTACCTACTGGACCGATCGGATCGCGGCGGTCAAGGAGGACGGGCTCACCGTCAGTGGTGACTACCGATATTTTGGCTTCGAGGTCACGGACGTGACGAACGGCAAGACCGCGGCGGTCCGTTACTGCGAGGACCAGAGCAAGGGGTATAGCAAGGAAATCAGCACGAAGAAGGTGCTGCGCACCCAGCCGAGCGACAAGGACTTCATCCTGTACACCCTTCAGGCCGCCAGGGACGCGCGGGGTGACTGGCAGGTACAGAAGCAGAGCTGGAAGAAGGGGGACGCGTCGTGCGTTCAGGGGTAGGGGCACGGGCGGTTCGGCAGGATCGTCGTCCGATTCTCCGCGCGGCCGCCGCCGCAGGGCTCCTAGTGACGTTGTGCCTCGGCTCCCCGGCGTACGCGGGTGACGGCCAGGTCAGCGGTGACAGCGGCACCACTGAGACCGACCAGCCGGGTGCCGAGTCGGGCGTCGGCACCGATGCCGGCGCCAAGTCCGGCAAAGGTTCCATCGGTGCCCACATCCGCATCAACCAGAGCACCCCGGCCTCGAGCGGCGCCACCGCGTCCGCCACCTCCGCCGACACCAACTGGGAACCGCCCGTGTGCTGGTACGAGCCCATGTACACGCCGGAGGAGTACGAGACGTTCATCAAGGACGCCTATGGAGACGCGGGGGAACCTGCCGCGAGTTACGCGCGTAAGCGAGGCAAGGAGAAGTACCACAAGGGCGATAAGGGCCTGTGGTGTGGCAGGTCCAGTTCCGCGACGACAATTTCAGCAAGGCCTGCCCCGTCACCACGGACAACTGGGAGATCTGGGTCCCGCCCGCCGACCCGCAGCCGGACCCGAACAAGGTGACCCCCGAGATCCTCTCCGAACTGGCCTTCAACTCGACCAAGTTGCCCAGTCCGCCAGTGGAGTTGCAGCCCCGCGCGGACCGGCTGCTCGTGAACCTCGGTACGCGGGTCGCGTTCAAGGGCGATCTCGACCGCGTGTGGACGACGGCCAGCCTTGACTACAAGGGCGTCCAGCTCGCCGCCACCACCGTGGCCACGCCGGTGGCGCTCAAGGTCGAAGCGGGTACCGCCGACGCGGACCCGCAGAGCTGCACGTATGACCTGGTCAAGGGCAAGGGTGGCTACACGGCCGACAGTGAGGGTGCCGGCTGCAACGTCACGTATCTCCGGGCGTCCGGCAATGCTACTTACCCTTTCAAGGCGTCGATCACCTGGAAGGTGACCTGGACCGACTCGGTCGACCCGGACGGTCCAGCGCGGCAGCCGGGGCTGCCGGACGGGCTGTCCACGTTCGAGCAAGATGTGACGGTCAAGGAAGCCCAGGCAGTGAACCGTTCGACCGGCGGAGACCATGTCTGAGACCGCGGTGCGGGTATCGCGATGCGGTCAAGGGGCCTGGTGGCGCTTCGACTTGGTGCGGTGGGCGGCGTTGAGCGTCATGTGTGCCGGCGGTTCGCTCGGGCTCGCCTGGCTCGGGCCCGTCGTGCCGTTGCCGAGTCCAGTGGGCGGGGTGGCCCTGCTCCTCGCCTGGATCGTGCTGCCGCTCGCTGCGGTTCTCGTGCCGGTTCTGGTGCTGCGGAGGGTTCCGCGCAAGCGGCGGAAGGTCGCCTGGCAGTTCCTCTTCCCCGTTGTCGCCGGGGTTGCGCTGGGAGTGTTCGGCGGGGAGGCCGGTGACCAGGCCGCCCTGGCAGAGCGGGGGACATGGAGCGACGCCGTGGTCGTACGGAAGGACGACAGCGGGAAGACCGACTTCTGCGACCTGCGCACAGCCGACGGGCGCGAGATCTCGCCCGCGCTCTCGGAAGGCGAGGGATGCGGGGAGTGGGTGACGGCGGGCTCCAAGCTGCGAGTCCGGTATGACCCCGCAGGCGTTGCCAGGCCGACCACCGACGAGGAGACCGGCTCGGAGGCCGGGCTCCTCGCCGTCCTGTTCGTGCTCGCGGTAGGGATGGGGACGTGGGGTGGTGTGCGGCAGAGTCGGTGGGATCGGGAGCATGTGGGGGAGTGAGCGAGTGAAGGGTACTTATCCCTGTCGAATCGGCGCTCGCCGCACCTCGCACCCTCGCTGTCCCCCTCTTCGCCAGGTCACCTGTTGACGGACTGGATCTCCTGGACGGTCACGTCCTGGTCGTTGCCGAAGGTGCCGTTGGGAAGTTGTGTCGGGTTGGGGTTGCCCGTGCCCGTCCAGGTGATTTCCCAGGTCACGGTGGCCTGGAGATTGAAGGTGCCGTCCCCGGAGGAGCGGAGGTACCTGATTCCGCAGGGCGGGGTCCTGTCGGCCTTGCCCTTGGCATAGGGCTCGCCGATTGAACCGTCCTCGTTGATCGTGCACTCGCCGGAGGTGGGATAGGTCTCGGCGTCGGGCGTACCGGGTTCCAGCTTGAGAGAGACCGGCTTTGCGGTGGTCGTGGCTTGGATGTTGAGGCCGCCCACATTGAGCGCGGCGGTGACCGAGACCTCTTTGAACTTGGCTTTGTCCAGCCAGGCCCAGGTGGGGAGATTGACCTTGGTGGTCGCCTCGGGGGCGACGGTTACTTCGGTGTTCGGCAGTTGGATGCGGTTGTAGGCGAGTTCGGCGAGAACTTGGGGAGTGACTGGGTTCTCCACGGGTGGGGCAGCACCGTTCTCGACCCAGAAGGGGGGCTTGTCGCAGAGCTGGGCTTCGGGCTCCATCCAGCGGTCCTCGTCGCGGACGGCGACCCACCAGTTGCCCTCGTCCTTCTGGTCGAGGTTGTAGTTCTTGTACTTTCCGTCCTTGTATTTGTCGCGGAACATACCGGCCGAAGTCTTGGCGTAGCTGTGCTGGCCCGGAGTGTTGATCGTCTCGTCGTACATATTCTCGACGTACTTGGAGAACTCCTGCGCGGAGCGCGGTTCGTACCAACATGCAGGCGGGGTCCAGTTGCCTACAGGGGTGACATTGCCCTTGCGGCCATCGCCCGAGGCGGTGCTTGTGTACCTGATCATGGAGACGAGGTCGCTTCCGGACCGCTTGCCGCTGGCATCGACCTCGGCCTCGGACGCGCCAGGGCCTTTCGCCGCTGCAGTGCCGGCGGTCATGCCGACAGCCGTGAGGAGAGCACTCAGCGTGGTTATGCCACGGGTCAGGGCGCGCACGTCTTGTCCCCTCGCTTCGACAGCACCTCCGTGGTCTGCCAGACCCCCTTGGTGTTCTTCTTGAGCTGGGTGCTGTACGTGACGTACGGGCTCTCGTCGGACGGCGACTTGTCCACCGTTCCGGTTTTGCGGTTCTTGTTGTAGGCCTTGCTCTCGTCAGCGCAGTAGGCAACCGCGGCCGTGTCGCCGTCCGCGACCTTGACCTTCGGGTTGAAGTAGCGCGTGGAGCCTGTCCACGTGAGGTCCTCGTCCAGCCAGGCCCGGACCCACTTCTGCGCGCTCACGAGTGCCTTGCCCTGGCGGTAGTAGGCGAGTGTCGCCGAGTTCGAATCGCCGCGGAGGATCGCGTCGTCCACCGCGTTCACCGTCTGCGTCACGTCGGACAGCACGGCGTCCTTGGTCGGGTCACCCGTCTTCCAGCTCTCGAACTTGTTCTCCACCCCGTCGGGAAACGTGATCTTGGGCCTGTCAGCGGGACCGGATGCGCCGGCGCTCGGTGAAGCCGATGGCTCCGTCTTGCCTGTATCGGCGCCTGCGATGTTGTCGTTGCTCTTCGAGCTGTCGTCCCCGCTGCCGCAGGCCGTCAGCAGGAGGGCTGCCGTTGCCGTGAGTGCGGCAGCAACGGGCAATGGGCGGCGCTTCACAGTGACTCCCCGTGAGACAGAAGAACAGTCCAAAGCACTGACGGTATCGGTGAGGTTCCTGGTTTCACCAGTGCGAATTTCCGTGAGAACTGGGGCAATTTGGAGTGTATGGGGATGGTTGGAGTGCGGTGCGCCGTGACCTGTTCACTGGCACTTCGCTGCCTTCGTCTCGACGAACACCTTGGATGCCTGCCACAGGTCCTCGCTCGTCGGGAACTTGACCATGACGATCTTGAAGTAGTCGAAGTCCTCGATGCTGGGCTTGGTCTTGAGGAGCTTCTTGGTCTTGACTTCCCTGCCGAAGAACTTGCCCGAGTCCGCGCAGAACCCCACCTCCACCGAATTGCCGTTCGGAGCGGAGCGCGTGGTGGTGTCGTAGTGACGCAGTGTTCCGGTGGCGGTCCAGCCACCCTTGATCCACTCGTTGATCTGCACCTGCGCGTAGTGCAGCCCATTACCGGTGGCGTAGGCCGTCACGGCCGCATCCTTGGTCGTTCGCTTGTCGACACCCCGGTAGATGGCCCGGATGTAGTTCGCGGCGTCCTCCATCGCGGCAGCCTCGTTCTTGTCCTTCGGCTTGTCCCAGTCGAAGACCAGGTCTATGTCGCTGGGCAGGGACACGTCCACGCCGTCCGGCTTGTCCCCCGCCGAAGAATCCGCGGACTCCTTCGGGGATTCCGCCGCCTGGCCGGCACCTGCGGTCTTGTCGTTGTCGCCGGGCTTGCCGTCTCCGCTACCGCAGGCCGTCAACAGCAGTGTTGCCGTCGCCGCCAACGCGGCAGCAACGGGCAATGGGCGGCGCTTCACAGTTACTCTCCGTAAGACAGAAGTTCAGTCGAGAGCACCGAAGGTATCGGTGAGGTTGTTGGGTTCGCCAGAGCGAACTTCCGCGCGTGCCGGGGTAACTGGTGCGTTTGGGACTCGCGCGGGCTGGTTGTGTCTTGGCCGTTCCCGGACTGGGGACGGGTCCCGGACGCTGCGGTGTGCGTCGTCCGGAGTGCTGGTGCCGAGAAGTCTGCGGTGTGGTCGGTTCACCGGCACTGCGCCGCCCTTGCCTCGACGTACACCTTGGACGCTTGCCACAGACCCTCTCCGGTGGGGAGCTTGGCCATGACGATCCTGAAGTAGTCGAAGTCCGTGATACTCGGCTCGGTCTTGCGGACCTTCTTGGTTCTGATGTCCTTGCCGTAGAACCTACTGGAGTCCACGCAGAACGCGACCTCCACCGAGTTGCCGTTCGGGGCGGACCGGGTGGTCTCCTGGTAGTGGCGCCGGGTGCCGGTCGCCGTCCAATCACCTTCGAGTCTGACGTCGATCTGGGTCCTCGCGTACTTCAGCCCATCGCCCGTGGAGTATGCGGTCAATGCCGCGTCCGTGGTCGTGCGTTGGTCAACGCCCCGGTAGATGGCCCGGATGAAGTTCGCGGCGTCCTCCATCGCGGCAGCCTCGTTCTTGTCCTTCGGCTTGTCCCAGTCGAAGACCAGGTCTATGTCGCTGGGCAGGGACACGTCCACGCCGTCCGGCTTGTCCTCCGCCGAGACCGACGGCGGTTCCGTGGACCACTTCGGTGCTTTCACCTCCTGGTCGGCGCTGGCGTTCCGGTCGTTGCCGCTGGACTTGTCATCCCCGCTACCGCAGGCCGTCAGCAGCAGTGCTGCTGTCGCCGTCAGTGCGGCAGTAACGGGCAATGGGTGGCGCTTCACAATGACTCCCCGTGATACAGAAGTTCCGTCAAGAGCACTGACGGTATAGGTGGGGTTCCTGGTTTCACCGCGGCGAACTACTGCAAGAACAGGGGCAATCCTGAGTGTTTGGGGCCTTCAGGGCGCCGGTTGGGTCCTGATCGCGCCCGAAGAGGGGACGGCCCCGGCGTCGCGGTGTCCGGCGTCCGGGGCCTGGAACTGGGGGTTCCGCTCCGCTAGTGCGGTGCCCTGCATCTCGGGCAACCACACGGCGGATAAGCCGAGGTGAAGGGAACCGGGTGGATGTGTTCGTCGGCCAGGAACTCGACCTTGCCGCGCTCTTCGGTCACCGCGCCCTCTGCGTTGATCTTGTAGACATGGATGGTGAGGCGGGATCGGTGACCCGCCGGGGCGGGGATTCCGAGAGGGCCTGCCGGAGATGAGTAGTGGGTGGCGCACTCCGAGCAGGCGTACACGTTGAAGCCAGGGCCTGTGGGGGTGTGGATCAGGTGCACCAGGACCGGCTCGTCCGTGTTGCGCTGGCAGCGAGCGCACATTCGGAGGGCCGGACGGGTCATCGGGCGGCCGCCGGGACTCGAACGCTGTGTAGGCGCTTCGGCCCTGTGTCGATGCCGAAGGTGGTCAGGTGGGCGGCTCTGCGGCGTTCACTTTGGCGGCGAAGTTCGGTCGGGTCCAGAACGTAGGGGCGCACGAGGTGGGATGCGTTGCCGTCGAGTCGTTCGGTGAAGCGGCGAGGGGGCGGTGGGGTGGGGATGATCCGCAGGGGTGGTAGCGAGCCGAGGCGGTGACGACCGCGAGGCCGTGGAGGGCACAGGCTCAGTGCCCACGAGAGGGTGCGGGCGATAAGGTCCAGCATGTCGACGCTCCTTGCAGCGTTGGCCATGCCCCGGGACGGCCAGCATCCGTCGCCGGGGTCTGTCGTGAGAAACCGTAGGGCGACCTGTATGCGCCTGTCTACCCATATGGGCTCAGAGGGGCATCTATGACTCGATGGAGGGTCGTACGTACAGTTCACCTGTGTTCGAATTTGACCCGACCAGACCAAAGTGGCAGCAGATCGCCGAAGTGGTTCGGCAGCGCATCGCCAGTGGCGAGTACCCGGTGCGAGGCTTGATCTCCGAGGTGAAGCTGGAGCAGGAGTTCGGAGTTGCTCGCGAGACTGTCCGTAAGGCCACCGCGGCTTTGAGGGAAGAGGGGCTGATCGTCACCACGCGGGGCATGGGGTCCTTCGTCGCGGAGCGCTGAGCGAGGCTTGCGGCGCTCGCGGTGTTGCAGTCGCGACGAACCGCCTGACCGCACCACCAGGGCACGAGTGGTGTACGCCTTCTGCAAGGGGTACACCTGGGGCCCATTTGCTGAGCGCCGACCAGCGGTGTCAGTGCGTCGCTGGCCGGGCTGCCCGTCGCCGCGCTCGGGAGCATCCACCCCGTCCGTCCACGACGCTCTCCGTTCCGGCCCTACGGCCCGGTCTCCGAAACTACAATCGCGCCCCATGCGTAACTCCCGCAGCATCACCGCGAATACGGCAGCCGTGGCCAGGAGCATGTTCTACGCCGGCGTGTGGAGACGGCAGCCCGCGGAGGGAGCGGGAGTCGGGCGATGGCCGGAGTCCGGAGGCGGTGACGCCCCCTGACCCCCGCCGCGTCCAATGCCAATGCCAAGACCCGGGCCCGAGCCCGCCACAAACACCCCCGCGACCCCCGAGCCCACTGGCTTCTCCTCGCCCTCACCCTCCCCCTCCTCCTAGCCCTGCTGACCTTCCAGGGCTGGACCCAGCACGAGGTCGACGCCGCGAAGGCGCGGTCGCCCTGTACGGAGCCCGTGCCCGACGCCGTCGCCCGGGGCGGACCCGTGATCGGGATCAACCGGGACGGGATACGCACCGGGTCGATGCCCGCGCGGACCGTCGCGCTCACCTTCGACGGCGGGCCCGACCCCGTGTGGACACCCCGGATCCTCGACCTGCTGCACAGGAACAACGCGCGGGCGACCTTCTTCGTGTACGGGGCCCAGGCCGCCCGGCACCCCGAGTTGGTCCGGCGGATCCGGGCCGAGGGGCACGAGATCGGGTCCCACACGTACACCGGGGCCGTGCTCGGTGAGTCCTCCGCGCCCCGTTTCCGGGCGGAGCTCGAGATGACCCAGAGTGCCCTCGCCGGGGCCACCGGCCGGCGGACCCATCTGGTGCGGCTGCCCCGCACCACCAGCCCGGACACCCTGTGCGGGCGCGAGTGGCAGGCAGCGCGGCGGGCCGCCGGGTACGGGTATGTGCTCGTCGCCGCCGACAAGGGGTCCCGCAGCCCCGCGCGGGGCATCGTCCGGCAGCTCAGCCAGACGGAGAGCGCGTATCAGGAGGCGCGCCGGCTGCTGAAGAACCGCGGCGTCGAACGGTTCACGACCGTGTCCGACGGGCTCGAGCTCGTCCCGGACGCCCCGTCGTCCCTCGTCACGCGGTGGCTCGGGCAAGGGCTGATCCGGATCACCGGCCTCGGGCAGGTCCTCTCCACCGCCATGATCTGGATCCTCGGCGTCGCCGGTGGCCTCGGCGTGCTGCGGCTGTTGCTGCTCGCCCTCTTCGCCCGGGCCCATGTGCGGCGGCTGGAGCGGTTCCGGACCGGGGCGCCTTGGATGGGGGAGACGTCCGGGCCGGTCACCGTGCTCGTCCCCGCGTACAACGAGGAGGCCGGGATCGGGGCGACCCTGCGGTCCCTGCTCGACTCCCGGCTCCGGGAACTCCAGGTCGTCGTCATCGACGACGGGTCCACCGACCGGACCGCCGACATCGCCGCGAACATGGGGGACGCCCGGGTCGAGGTCGTACGGCAGGCCAATGCCGGTAAGGCCGCCGCCCTCAACACCGGGATGGCGCAGGCCCGTTACGACATCGTGGTGATGGTGGACGCCGACACCGTCTTCGAACCCGACGCCATCGAGCGGATCGTGCAGCCGCTCGCGCACCCGGCCGTGGGTGCCGTCAGCGGCAACACCAAGGTCGGCAACCGGCGCGGCCTGCTCGCCCGTTGGCAGCACCTGGAGTACGTCTTCGGCTTCAACCTCGACCGCCGCATGTTCGAGGTGCTGGAGTGCATGCCGACCGTGCCGGGTGCCATCGGGGCGTTCCGGCGGGACGCCGTGCTCGGTGTCGGCGGGGTCAGCGAGGACACCCTCGCCGAGGACACCGACCTGACCATGGCCCTGTGGCGGTCCGGCTGGCGGGTGCTGTACGAGGAGTCCGCCGTCGCCTGGACCGAAGTGCCCACCACCGTCCGGCAGTTGTGGCGACAGCGGTACCGGTGGTGCTACGGCACGCTGCAGGCGATGTGGAAGCACCGGGGTGCTCTGGTCGGCAGGGGCCCGGCCGGGCGGTTCGGGCGGCGCGGGCTGACGTATCTCGCGCTGTTCCAGGTCGCGCTGCCGCTGCTCGCGCCCGTCATCGACGTGTACGCCCTCTACGGCGTGCTGTTCCGCGACCCGTGGGAGTCCGCCGCGGTCTGGTTCGCGTTCCTCGGCGTGCAGATCGTCTGCTCGGGCTACGCGCTGAGACTTGACGGCGAGCCGGTGCGGGCCCTGTGGTCGATGCCGTTCCAGATCGTCGTCTACCGGCAGTTGATGTATCTCGTCGTCATTCAGTCGCTGGTCGCGCTGCTGCTCGGCAGCCGGCTGCGGTGGCAGCGGATGCAGCGGTCCGGGACGGCCGCTGAACAGATCGGTGGGCCCGTTCCGTATAGGGGTGTGCCGATGCGCTGACCCGAGAGCCCCCCCCACAGCACCTTCGAGGCGTCATGAGCGACTGGACCGACCATCCGGGAGACGAGCGGCCGGGGCAGGACGACCCGAGACCGGTCCCGCGCTCGGCCCCGCGGGTGCCCCCGCCCTCCACCCGTACCGCCCGCTGCCCGGCATGCCCTCGCTCGCCGCCCCCGGCCGCTACGAGGGCGGCTCCTTCGGCCGCTACGACGGCGGCTCCACCGGCCGCTACGACCCCGGCTCCCGCGCCCCCCACGACCGCGGCTCCCACGCCCGCTACGACGGCGGCTCTCACGCCGGCGGCGGTCGCGGCAGCCGCAATCCGCGGCGCCGGGCGGGCAGGGGCCGGCGGTTCCTGCGGACGGCGGCCGTCCTCACGTCCCTGCTGCTGCTCGCGGGCGCCGGTACGTACGTCTGGGCCGGGACCCGGCTCAACCAGCAGGTCGACCTCGGCGCGCTCGGCGCCCGGGTGCCGGCCGGAGAGGGCACCACCTACCTGGTCGTCGGCTCCGACAGCCGCGAGGGACTGTCGGAGCGGGACCGGAAGGACCTCACCACCGGCTCGGCCGACGGCCGCCGCACCGACTCCGTGATCCTGCTGCACACGGGCGCGAACGGCGCCACGATGCTCAGCCTGCCGCGCGACTCCTGGGTGACCCTCCCGTCCTACGTCGATCCTGGCACCGGGCGCGGCTACCGGGCCGCGCCGGACAAGCTCAACGCCGCGTTCTCACGGGGAGGTCCCGACCTGCTGGTGCGGACCGTGGAACGCAACACCGGCGTGCGCGTCGACCATTACGCGGAGATCGGCTTCGCCGGCTTCGTGGGCGTGGTCGACGCCGTCGGCGGTGTCGACCTGTGCCTGGACAAGGCCGTCCGGGACGAGGACTCCGGCGCCGACCTGCCCGCCGGCTGCCAGACCCTCGACGGCGCCGAGGCGCTGGCCTTCGTACGGCAGCGCAAGCAGGAGGCCCAGGGGGATCTGGGCCGCACCCGTAACCAGCGGCGTTTCCTTGCCGCCCTCGCCCGGAAGGCAGCCACCCCGGCCACCCTCGCCGACCCGTCGAAGTCGTTCCCGACCCTGGACGCGGGACTCGACACGCTCATCGTCGACGAGGACACGGAACTGCCGGATCTCGTCGGGCTCTTCGAGGCTCTGCGTGAGGCCACGGGGCGCGGGGGCCGGCAGCTCAACGTCCCCGTGGCCGACCCGGACCTGCGCACCTCCAAGGGAAGCGCGGTGAAGTGGGACGACCGGCGGGCCCGCGCCCTGTTCGACGCCCTGCGCGAGGACCGGCCGCCCGGCTGATCGACGGGCGTTCACTGCGCGAGCTTGGAGTTCTGCGCCGTCACCACCTTCGCGGGCATCTTGGCGTCGCTGGGTCGCCTGCTGTCGGCGATGGCGAAGCCGTTCACCGAGAAGTAGACGGCGAGCACGTCACCGTCGCGGACGACCTGGGTGCGCACCGTGTGGGTGATACCCCGGAACGGCGTCGTCGCGCGGAAGGCCACGGCACCGGGCGCCGTCCCCTTCTCTGCGGTGACCGAGTCGTAGGCCGTGCTGTTCTTGCCCGCCTTCGCGGTGAACCCGCCGCCGCACTCCCGGACGGCCTTCGCCAGCCCGGCCAGCACCGACTCGGCCTCGGCCGCCGGCTCGTAGGAGGCGAGGGTGATGTAGATGCTCTCCTTGCCGTAGCCCGCCCCGGCGCTGCGCGTGAGGTCGGCCCGCGGTTCTCCGAGGGGGAGTTGGTTCATCGCGTAGGCCAGCGGGGCGCAGCCGGGCTTGTCGACCGTGACCTCGTCGGAGGACTTGGCGAAGGCGTACTCGGCTTCCAGCTCGGAGACGTTGTATCCCGGCAGGTCGTCCTCCGTCACGATGGCCTTCGCCAGCCGCTGCGCCGGGGTGATCTGCTTGGCCTTCGGCGTCGTCCGCGCATCGGAGGGCGTGTCCTCACCGCCCGAGCAGGCGGTCAGTGCGGAGGTCAGGGACAGGACGGAGACGACGGCCAGGGCGGCGCGCTTCATGGGGGGCTCCTAGGTCGCTGATCGAGCGAAGGTCAGGGCATGGGGGCATGGGGGCATGGGGGCATGGGGGCGTGGGGATGGGGAGGCTCCTCAGTGGACACCTGCGGTCCGGCCTTCATTGGACACCCGCGGTCCGCCTTCAGTGGACACCCGCGGTCCGCCCTCAGTGGACACCCGCGGCCCCCCTCACCCTGTCGACGAGCCGGCCGATGCCGTCGGGTACGGCGGTCAGAGGGCTGCCGGTGATGTCGAAGTAGGGGAAGCGGGTGTTGCCGAGGGCGGGGTCGGGCAGTCTGAGCAACCGGCCGTGGACGGCGCCCGGTTCGGCGACGGCCGTGTCGCGGCAGGGCGCGCAGACAGGGAGCAGGCGGCGGCGGTTGCCGTCGGCGGAGACGCGGACGTGGTGGCGGTGCTCGGCGGGGCCGTGCAGCGGGTTGACGCCGCAGCACAGCTTCGACGCCCGTCCGGTGAGGGCGGCCCGGCCCGCCCGGGCGAGCACGATGACGGCGACCAGGGTCGCGGGATCCGCCCCAGATCGCCGGGCGCGGCCGGGATCGCCGTCGACCAGGAGCAGGGCCGCGTCGAGACGCTCCCGGTCGCGGGCGCGGTCCTCCCGGTCGGTGAACTGCGCGCTGAGAGCGGTGAGTTCGTTGTACGCGGTACGCCGGAGGTACGACGTCGACGGTGCGGTCGGGGCGGTGAACGGCATCCGGTCGAACGACTCGGGCACGGGCGAGCGACGGCGCAGCAGGCCCCGGACGATCCAGGTCGCCCCGGCCGCGGCGCCCGTCAGCAGGAGAGCCGCGACGGCGCCCACGAACAGGCCGGGCCAGAAGTCGGTGGAGTACAGGGCCGGGAGGGTGGTCTCGTCGGCGGCCCGGGGAGCGGGGGCCGGGGCGGGCTCGGTCTGCGGCCGGTCGGTGCGCGGGGTTTCGTCGAGGAAGGTCATCAGCTTGTCGAGGCGCTCGCCGAGGAGGTGGTCGTCGGCCTCGTCCGCTCTGCGGTCGCCCAGGGTGAGGGAGTCCGGCAGGTCGAGGGACAGGTGGTTGGAGTCCAGGCGCAGGCCGTGGTTGAGGACGTCGATCGTGCCGTCGTCCGGATCGGCCACGACGTACACACCGTCCTCGCCCACCTTGGCGTGCACCGCCGCGGCGAACAGGTCGGCGTCACCGGCCGATTCGCTCTCCGGGGTCTGCGGCACGAGGGAGACGTACACGGGGCCGCCGCCGTCGGAGCGCCGGAAGTCCCGGACCCGCTCGTGCAGCCGGTCCAGTTGCCGGGCGTCGAGGACGCGCGGGCTCTCCGGGTCGGCGTAGACGGGGTCCTGTTTCAGCCCCGCCGCGACCCGCTCCACGCGGGCGGACAGTTCGGCGGGGGTGGGGGGCCGTGCCGCGCTCGACCTGGTCTCGTCGAAGACGACGGGGGCGGTGAGGGCGATCGCGGCGGCGGACAGGAGCGCCGCGCCCGGGGCGATCAGGCGCAGAGCGGGCTTTCCCTTGCGTCCGCGTCTGGCGTAGGCCGCGAGCAGCAGGATCGACAGCGGTACGCCGGTGAGCAGGATCCCCGTGAGGAACGACTGGTTGCGGCGGTCGGACGGGCCGATGTACATCTCGGCGGGCTCGTCGTCCCGGTACTTCCCGCGAGCGGCCTCGGCGCGGGCGGCGGCCTTCTCCTCGCCCTGTGCGATGACGTCCACGAAGCGCTCGAAGCCCGCCAATGCGCCCGCGTCGTAGGGGAGTTCGTGCAGCGTGACGGTCACGGCGGCGTCAGCGGGGGCGCGGACGCCGTAGGCCGCGGCGTGCGCGACGTCCGTCCCCTCGATCAGGACGTACAGTCCGTCGCGCCCGAGCCGGTCGTGTACGGCGCCGAGCAACCGTTCCCCTTCCATGCTGCTCAGCATGGGCAGGACCAGGACGTAGGTCGGGACACCGGTCTTCTTGGCGAGTCTCGCGAAGTCGGGGGCGGTGGATCGGGGCAGCTCGCGGGGGAGTTGGTCGGTGACGTAAACCGGGTTCTCGCGGAGGCGGTCGGCGAGGTAGGCGGCCTGGGTGACGGGGGGCGTGTCCGCCGAGTCCGCCGCGGAGGCCGGGGTGGCGGTCACGGCGCGGGGGAGGGGAGCCGCGCCCGCCGTATGGGCGGGGGTGGCGGTCGCGAAGACGGCCGGCAACGCGCAGAGTACGAGGAGCAGTCGCAGGGCGCGGGTGCGGCCGTCGCGCCCGGCCCGTGTTCGTCCTGCCCAGGCGTGTTTCGTCCTGACTGCTCTCACCGGTGAGCCCCCCGCGGTCCGATCGCTGTCCGCGCGGCACTCTACTCGGGGCTTCGCGAGTGCTACAGGTCGGCCGGTTGCGGCCGGCCCGCTGAAGCACATCCGCCGGTCCGGCGGCGAGGGACTCGCGCCGACACTCGGTCATGACATCCGCCTTGCCGATCTCACGACTGGCAGGCGATGACCTGCGGTTGCACCAGAAGCGCGGCCCATGTCCCGGAGGACTTCCGCACCGCTCTGGACGGCCCACTCCCGGGCAGGGTCGGGGAAGGCTGGGCGGACAACCACGTGTACATCCAGTCCAATCCCATGGAACCGGCTTACGCGACCGCGGTGATGCTCGTCGCCGCCCTCGCCGCCCTCGCCGCCCTCGCCGACCGGCGGTGCCCTCCAGGAGTGGCACCGGCGGGCGTCGACGTCACCCTCGCGAGGGCATCTGCGCGGGCTGCCCGGCCCCGCTTCGTGAGTGAATCGTGCAGGCATGATGGCCGGCAGGTGACGAACCGGTTACCCGGGGCAGGCCGTTGAGGTTCGTGGCGATTCGCTGGCGCACAGGGGGCGCTGTCATCCGGGGCTGGTCCCGGCCGGGTTGACCCGGGCCGACGTTGCAGATGGATAACGGGCCGTGCCCTGCGGCCCGTGGGGCCGGACGCGCCTTGAGGGGCTTATGTGCGGCTGATACGGTGCGATGGCTTGACACTCACCCCCAGTGCGGGCCATTCGCCCAGGTCGGGCGGGTAAGTCCGGCCCGTCCCGTACTTCTTCGTGCGGGTCGACGCGGGTGAAGTGTCCGAATTTGAAGGCACATGACAGACATCTTCTTGGGTGTACGGGGAGCGGTTGCGTGAAGATCCAAGAGCGTACGGGGGCGGGCGCGGGTCGTCCTGCCGCGCCGGCTCAGCCGTCGGTCGGCGACCGGCTTCCCACCCCGCCTCGCGAGCGCAAACCGGCACTGGCCGCGCTCGCGGTGCTGCTGATCCTGGTGGGTGCGCTGGGCGCGACCATGCTGGTGCTCCAGGCCGGTGACCGCATCGAGGTGGTCAAGGTCACGGAGGCGATCCCCGCGGGCGGGTCGGTGAACTCGTCGAACACGACCTCCGTCATGGTCGCCAAGGACGACAGCATCCACTACGTCGAGTGGACCCAGTTCAACGAGCTGAAGAAGCTGAAGGCCGTCAACGCCATCCCCGCCGGAGTCGTCGCCGTCGGCGAGATGTTCGGCAGCGAAGCGGGTGTCGCCGCCGGCAAGGCCACCGTGGGCCTGTCCCTCAAGGCCGGCCAGTACCCGACCGGCATCAAGCAGGGCGACACCGTCGCGGCCTACCGCGTCAGCTCCGCCTCCGGCTCGTCCAACAGCAACAGCAACGGCAACTCCTCGTCGTCGGCGTCCAGCAACTCCGTCATCGCCGACAACGCCCGCGTCAGCTACGTCCCGGGCCCGAAGGACAGCGGCGACGAAATCGTCGGCAGCACCAACCTGGCGGTCACCCTGACCGTCGACAGCGACAAGGCCGCCGACCTGGCCCAGGCCGCCTCCAACGGCGAGGTCGCTCTCGTCAAGGTCCCCGGCACCTCCGGCAACTAGAAGGCGGCACTCGACCCATGGCGCTCATCGCTCTCGCCGCCGACAAGGGTTCCCCCGGCGTCACCACCGCGGCCGTCGCACTGTCGGCGGTCTGGCCGCGGCGTGTCCTGCTCGCCGAGGCCGACCCGGCGGGCGGTGACCTCGTCTACCGCAGTGCCGCCGCGCACGGCGGACCGCTCAACCCCAACACCGGCATGCTGTCCATCGCCGCCACCGCGCGCCGCGGCCTCGTACCCGACCAGCTCTGGGACCACGTACAGCCGCTGAGCGGCGGGCTCGAGGTCCTCGTCGGGCTCGGGATCGCCGAACAGGCCGCCGGACTCGCCGGGTTGTGGCCCACCCTCGGGCACGCCTTCCACTCCCTCGCCGACTCCCCGCACGCCGCCGCCGACGTCATCGCCGACTGCGGACGCATCAGTGGCGACACTCCGGCCCTGGAACTGTTCCCGCACGCCGCGCTCGTGCTGCTCGTCTCGCGCACCGAGCCGGAGGCCATCGCCCGCGTCCGTGACCGCGCCGCCGCCCTCGCCGGCAAGCTGCACGGCGGATCGCGCGGCGCCGCGAGCCTCGGCACCCCGATGATCGGTGTCGTCCTGATCGCCGACACCGGCACGGCCGGCAAGCTCGCCTCGCAGGTCAACGACATGCTCGTGCACGCCCAGACCGGTGCCCGCGTGGTCGGCACCATCGCCGACGACCCGGCCGGCGCCGACCAGCTGGCCGGCCGCAGGCGCGGCCGCCTCGACAAGTCGCTGCTGATCCGCTCGGCCCGCAAGGTCGCCGCCGACCTCTACCAGCAGTACGGCGCCGCCTGGGCCGCCTCCGCCCAGGCCAACCAGGCACCCCAGGCCCACCACGCCCCGGGCCAGATGCAGGGCCACGCGGGGGCCGGCGCATGACCGCTGTCGACCACCAGTTGGTCAAGCGGTTCCGCCAGGACGCCGGCGACCGCATCGCCGAGCAGCGCCGGCAGGACCAAGTCGCGGGCGTCACCCCGATGTCCACGGAGGACGAACGGCAGTACGCCCGGGCCGTCATAGCCCAGATCCTGGAGGAGTACGCCCGCGCCGAGATCAACGCGGGCCGTACGCCGCTGGACGCCGAGACCGAGGAGCAGTACGCGGCAGCCGTGCACGCCGCGCTGTTCGGCGTCGGCCGGCTCCAGCCGCTGCTGGACAACCCCGAGGTCGAGAACATCGACATCAACGGCTGCGACCAGGTGTTCATCGGGTACGCCGACGGCCGCGAGGTGCAGGGCGACCCCGTCGCCGAGACCGACGAGGAGCTCATCGAGCTCATCCAGGTGCTCGGCGCGTACTCCGGTCTGTCCTCCCGGCCCTTCGACTCGGCCAACCCGCAGCTCGACCTGCGCCTGCCCGACGGCTCGCGTCTGTCGGCCGTCATGGACGTCACCCGGCGCCCCGCCCTGTCCATCCGCCGCGCGCGCATGGGCAAGGTGTTTATCTCCGACCTCGTCGGCAACGGCACCCTGTCGCCCGAGGTCGCCCACTTCATGGCCTGCGCGGTCCGCGCCCGCAAGAACATCATGATCGCCGGCGCCACCAACGCCGGAAAGACCACGCTCCTGCGCGCCCTCGCCAACGAGATCCCGCCCCACGAGCGCCTCATCACCGTCGAACGGGCCCTGGAGCTGGGCCTCGACACCTTCCCCGACCTGCACCCCAACGTCGTCGCCTTCGAGGAGCGCCTGCCCAACTCCGAGGGCCAGGGCACCATTTCGATGGCGGAACTGGTGCGACGCTCGCTGCGTATGAACCCCTCCCGCGTCATCGTCGGTGAGGTCCTCGGCGACGAGATCGTCACCATGCTCAACGCCATGTCGCAGGGCAACGACGGCTCCCTGTCCACGATCCACGCCAACAGCTCGCACGAGGTCTTCAACCGTATTTCCACCTACGCGCTGCAGGCCACGGAACGGCTGCCCATCGAGGCCAGCCAGATGCTGATCGCGGGCGCGGTCAACTTCGTCGTCTTCATCCAGCGGCGCAACAACTACGGCAGCGGCGGCCGCCTCCAGCGCATGGTCACCTCCGTCCGCGAGGTCAACGGCGTCGACGGACGCGTGCTGTCCAGCGAGGTGTTCGCGGAGGCCCCCGACGGCCGGATCGTGCCGCACGCCCCCATAGCCTGCCTGGAGGAACTGATGGCACACGGCTACCGGCCGACCGGGACCTGGGGGTGAGCCGGGAATGACCACGAACCTCGCGGCACTCGGCTCGCTCGGCTCCATGGGCGGCCTGTTCTCCACCACCGTCCTGTACTCGATAGGGAGCGGTGTCGCCGTCGGCGGCGGCCTCGCCCTCCTCCTCATCGCCGTACGGGGGCTGCCCGCTAAGCCCGACCACGAGAAGCAGAAGGCCGCCGAGCGGGCGAGCGAACTGATCCGCTTCGCCGGCCGGCGCGGCTCGCTCGCCGCCATCGTCGGCCTGGTCGTCCTCGTCCTCACCCGCTGGGCGGTCGCTGGCCTCGCGGCCGGTGTCCTCGTCTTCTTCTGGGACCGCCTGTTCGGCGGAGCCGGTGAGGAACGGGCCGCCATGCGCCGCGTGGAGGCCCTGGCCTCCTGGACGGAGTCCCTGCGCGACACCATCGCCGGCGCCGTGGGCCTGGAGCAGGCCATCCCGGCCTCCGCCCGCGCCGCGGCCCCCGTCCTGCGGCCCCACCTCGACGCCCTCGTCGACCGGCTGCGCGCCCGCACCCCGCTGCCCGAGGCGCTCCAGCAGCTCGCCGACGAGATCGACGACGCCTCCGCCGACATCATCGTCGCGGCCCTCATCCTCAACGCCCGCCTGCGCGGCCCGGGTCTGCGCCAGGTCCTCGGCGCCCTGGCCAAGTCGGCCCGCGAGGAGGTCGACATGCGCCAGCGGGTCATGGCCCAGCGCGCGTCGACCCGCAGGTCCGTGCAGATCGTCGTCGCGGTCTCCATCGCCTTCGTCCTCGGCCTGTCGATCTTCAACCGCGACTTCGTCGCGCCGTACGGAACGGCCGTCGGCCAGCTCGTCCTGGCCTGTGTCTGCGGCCTGTTCGCGCTCGGCTTCTGGTGGCTGCGCAAGCTGTCCACCATCGAGACGCCCGAGCGCTTCCTGGTCCGTGACGAGGCCTCCGTCCAGTTCGTCCGCCCCAGGACGCCGTCGCACGCGCAGTCCCAGCAGCGGATGCCGCAGGAAGAAGGGGCACGCTGATGGACCTCACGATGCCGCTCGTCGTCGGCGCCGTCATCGGCCTGGGCATCTACGCCCTCGTCCGCGCCCTGATGCCCAGCAAGCGCAGCGCGATCTCCCAGGTCGCGCGGATCGACGCGATGCGGGCCCGCGGCTCGGCCTACGAGTCGGCCCGCGCCGAGCGCGAGAAGGGGCGCCTGGGCGCGCTGCGGGCCGAAGTCGGCCTGCGCGTCTCGGAGTTCTACCTCCAGCAGGGATGGGAGCAGCGCTCGCTGCGCGCGGACCTGGCGGTGCTGGACCGCAGCTGGGAGAAGTTCCTGGCGACGAAGGCGCTGCTGGGCGTGGCCGGCCTGTTCTTCGGCCCGTTCCTGTTCGCCATCGTCTACACGCTGGGCTTCGGCCGCAGCCCGATCATCCCGGTCTGGCTGGCCCTGCTCTTCGCGGTCGTCTTCTTCTTCCTGCCCGACCTGGAGGTACGGCGCGACGCCGCCGAGAAGCGGCGCGACCTGCGGCGTGTGATCGGCGCCTACCTCGACCTGGTGTCGATGAGCCTCGCCGGCGGACGCGGTCTGCCCGAGGCGCTGATGGCGGCGGCCGAGATCTCCGACGGCTGGGCCAACCAGCGCATCCGCAACGCCCTGTCCGACGCCCGCATCACCGGCGTCAGCCAGTGGCAGGCACTCGGCGCGCTGGGCGAGGAGATCGGCGTCGAGGAACTCAAGGACCTCTCCGCCTCCCTGGCCCTGGTCGCGGACGACGGTGCCAAGGTCCGCGAGTCCCTCGCCTCCCGCGCCGAGACCATGCGGCACCGCGAACTCGCCGAGATCGAGGGCAGCGCGGGCGAGAAGTCCCAGTCGATGCTCGTCGCGCAGCTGCTGCTGTGCGCCGGGTTCCTGGTGTTCCTGATCTTTCCGGCGGCGATGCGGGTGTTCCAGGTGCAGTGAGCCGTGCGTGAGCCTTGCGGTGAGCTCGCGCTGAGCTCGCGGTGAGCGACCTTCACAACTCCAGAACTTCCGTGAACCGATTTCGAAAGGACAAGACGTCATGAACGGACGCAACTTCCACACCGGCATTCCTGCCGTGGACTTCCTCGTCACCTTCCTCCAGGCCCGCACCGAGCGGGCCCGCTCCGGGGAGCTGGACCGCGGTGCCTCCGCGGTCGAGTGGGTCATCATTTCCGCGGTCGTCGTGGCGATCGTCGGTGTCGTGGCCGCCATCATCAACGCCGCGCTCAGCGAGGGCGCCAACAAGGTCGGCGACTGCATCAAGGGTGCGGACGCGGGCAAGACCTGCTGATCGCCTCAGGGCCATCAGGACCATCAGGAGCATCAGAGCAACGGGGTTCACGGGGATGCCGGCAGACGTCAGCAGACGGGTACGCCGCTGGGTGCGGGCCGCACGGGAACGGGCGGCCACCCGCGGTGACTCAGGCATGACCGCGATCGAGTTCGTGCTGCTCACCCCGGTCCTCTTCTTCATGATCTTCGCGACCGTGCAGTTCGCCCTGTACTTCTTCGCGGACCACGTCGCCCAGGCGGCGGCCCAGGCCGGAGCCCGCAAGGCCCGCGCGACGGCCGACGAACAGCCGGGCGCGTGGCGGGGCGAGGCGCGCGACGTCGTCGACAGCTACATCCGCCAGCTCGGCCCCCAACTGGTCCTGTCCCCGGACGTGACGATGGTGCAGCCGGAGCAGAACACGGTGGGCGTGGAGATCGCGGCGCGGGTCCCGACGGTGTTCCCCGGGCTGGATCTGACGGTGCACGCGCAGTCGGTGGGGCCGGTGGAGCGGTTCGTACAGGAAGAGGGCAACTGAATGTCCGTCCCTTCCCCCGCCCGGGGCCGCCGGCCCGTGGACGACAGGGGCTTGTCCACCGTCGAGGTCGTGATCCTCGCGCCGGTGATGATCCTCTTCATCCTGGTCCTGGTGGCCTTCGGCCAGCTCGTGGACGGCCGCGGCGCACTCGACGGAGCGGCCCGGGACGCGGCCCGCGCGGGTTCGATCCAGAAGGACCACGCGACGGCCATGGCCGAGGCCAGGAAGGCCGCCGAGGCGAACCTGGCGGACGTCTGCTCGGGCCCGGTGACCGTCACTCAGACCAGCCGGGGCTTCGAACCGGACACCATCTTCACGGTCGAGGTGAGCTGCCAGGTGCGAGGTCTCGCCATGCTCGGCCTCGACATCCCGACGACCCTGTCGGCGAGCTTCAGCTCCCCGCTCGACCCGTTCCGGAGGTCGGTGTGAGACGCCTTCGGTCCTTCGGGCCGGGCTGGTGGGCGGCCCGTCGCGCACGGCTTGACGACCGCGGCTCCGGCGCCGGCGCGGTCATCATCTTCACGCTCGTCTTCCTCTCCCTCTCCGCGTTCGTCATCGACGGCGGCATGTCCATCTCCAAGCGGGAACGCGCCGCCGACATCGCCGAACAGGCGGCTCGTTACGCGGCCCAGGACATCGACCGCGACGCGCTCTACGAGAACGAGGGCGGCCCTGCCCCGATCAACTTCGAGAACTGCGACGCCCGCGTGAAGGCCTTCGCCCGCGAGTTGGACATGACGGGCGCGGACATCGGCGCGACCCACTGCGTGGCGGCGGACGCCGAGCAGGTACAGGTCGAGGTCCAGCTCACCTACTCCCCGGTCTTCACGGGCATGTTCTACGGCGGCGACGTGGTGGTCCACGGCGAAGCGGTGGCGCAGAACGAGGTCGGCTGAGCCGGTCCGGAACATTCGGCGAATCTGCACACCGTTCACCGTGAGGTCGGGATGGAGCGGGGCAGAAACCGAGGCCGGCTCATTTCCCACCCTGCGGAACGCATTTCGGCACCGCGAAGTGGCAGAAGATGTGAAGACCGTCGGGTCTGCGACGACCGAATGGTCACACCCGTGAATTCCGGCCCGGAAATCCCCCCGGATCCATATCCACGGACTGGGCACTGACTGGCCGCCCCTTCTTCCGACGTGCTTTGATCGATCACGCTCGAGCACTTCGAATTATTGAACGAAGGGAACCGCCTTCCATGGCCTTCACCCCGCAGATCCAGACCGCCCAGATGTCCGACGCGGAGCTGGACTCCATCGCCGGCGGCCAGGCGGGCGGTGTTGCCGCGGGTGCCGGCGCCGCAGCCGGTCTCTACGTCGAGACCACGGCCGCCGGCCTCACCGCCGGCGTCGGCGGCGGCCTGGGCCTCGCCGTCTCGCCGCAGGGCATAGCGGCGGACCTGCACCTCAACGCGGCCGTCGCTTCCTGACGCACGCGCTAGAAATGGGCCCCGGATCTCCGGATCCGGGGCCCATTCACGTCTCGCCCGGCGGCCTACTTCCCCCCGCCATCCCCTTCACGGCCCTTACCGCCCCGCTTGTCCTCGGTCTTCATGGCGTCGTTCACCTTCTTGGCGAGTTCGTCATCGAGCTTCTTGAACTCGCGCACGACGGCATCGGACATACTCGCCAGCGCATCGAGCTGCTGCGTGATGTCCTCGCGCCCGTCTTCCCAGTTGGACTCGAAATCGCCGAGCGCGTCATTGACACTGCCGTCGCCGATGTCGTCCTTGTACGACTCGAAGAGCTTCTTGGTGTGATTCAGACGCGTCTTGAGGGACCGCAGCCGCCGCCCATAGCCCTCCAACTCGGTCAGCGGAAGCGCGAGGTCGCTCTTGCCCTTGCCCATTCGGATCCCCCAGCGGGTCGGACGGTCAGATGAAGCGGAAGGTACTGGTCACAGCGTCGAAGATGTCATGGAAGGCGTCGGCCAGGTCCAGCACGGGGCTGGCTCCGGAGATGAGGACGACCTTGCCGGTGGCCCCCGGCAGGGGTACGTAGGTCTGTGTCAGCACCATCCGCAGGGTTCGGGTGTCGCCCTCCGCGACGGGCACGTCCTCCACGCCGTACGTGCGCGCGGCGGGGCCCACTTCCGGAATCTCGACGGTGGTCACCGTGCGCCAGGCGTCGCCCTCGCGGCGGGGCGTGATGGTGCGCAGGCTCTCCGCGATGGCCCGGGGGTCCGTGTCCAGGGCCACGCCCTGCTTGTTCTTCGCCCCGAGAACGGAGACGGTCACGGTCGCGGAGAGCGGGATACCGTCGAAGTTCTCCGCCATACAGCCCATGTACAGCGCGCCGGAATCGTGCGCGTCCTTGGCCATCTTGCGGAGCATGGTGGTCACGTCGGCACGATAGGGCGCCAACTCGGGCGTCTCGCGCACCCGCTCGTCGACGAGAGCGCGGACGGTGGCCTCACGACCCTCCGGGCGGATGTCGAACTCCCACCAGGATTCCGGTACCGCCAGCGAGAAACTGGGCATCGATGCAACCTATTTCTTCCGGTCCACTTCAGTCACATGCTGATTCCGAGGTCGTTTCTGGCGATGTCGATCAGCCTGCTCTCCGGCACTGCAGGCGCCTTGTGTTCCAGGGTCCTGATGTGCTGGACGAACTCGTCGGGCAGAGCAAGGTGATACTTGGTCACATAGTAGGGGAGATCTTCGCGCCAGAGCCAAGTGCCGTCTGTGTACAGGGATCCGATGCCGGTCAATTCGGGTGCGTTCTGATCCAGAACATCCGGGCCCGCACTCATTTCGCTCCAGATCCCTGTGCCATTTCTGAGGTAAACGAGGATGCTGCTTTCGTCCGGCTCGCCCGAGGGTCTGACCGCATCCTTGATCGAACCGGTCTCCGCCAGCCCCCAGCCGGGAGAGAGCTCAGAGAAAAACCCTACGGGGCGAATCATTGAAACTCCTTCGTGTGCCGCCGACTTCAGACCATGGGAAGAAAAGTGAGCCACACACCCTCGTCCCTGATGTGCGGTGTGAAAGGGCCTTCACCGAAGCTGGGCACACCGACTGCGTTGGTAGGAGCCTTGACGGGGACCCCCAGGGAGTTCGCCATGTCTTGGATCACGTGCGGCTGCGCAGCTCCGGAATGGCAGGTGAGCATCCTGATGGGCTCGCCGTTGTAGCCTGGTATTCGGTTGATTGTATCAAGGACATGATTCGGGTTGACTGTGTGGCCACCTGCCCGCAGGCCCGACCGATTCGCCTCGCCCGCGAGCATGCGGCCGTCCCTGGTCCCGTGAATAATGACGTCCTGATAACCGGGAAGCCGCTCGGCGACATCAAAGTTCCTGAGGGTGGCGGGGTCATATCCGATGGCAGTCGCTCCCTCCCTGTGGTACACGGGAATGTCGGAGGGGAGCGCGTCGTCCGCCGCCCTGGTAGGGGGACTTACGTGAGGGGAGTCGGCCTTCCACCAACGGCTTTTTCCCATCATGCTGAACGTCAAGAAGCGGACGTCTTTCAACGCGCGGACGCTGTTGGCGAGATTCTTCAATCCGCCGCCGATTCCGCCCATGAAGCCGGCGCCGAGCGCCTTGAGACCTCCGGCCTTCCAGAGTTTCCCGAGCTTGGCGAGACTCGTGAAGCCCTTCGTGGCAGGTATGCAGTCCAGGGCCGCCCATAAGAGATCACCCCAGCCCGCTTGGCCCTTGATGACTTTTCTCAAGGTGTCGGCCAGCACGACGAGGGCCGCCGCGAAGACGAGCCAGCCGAGTGGGCCGCCGATGATCATCACGATGATGCCGACAACCGTCACGACCCACTTGCAGACCGTGACGATCTCGTCCCAGTGGTCGGTGACCCAGTCGCCGATCTCCTCCCACCAGTGCCGGTTGGGGATCCCGGCGTCGGAGGCTTCCTCCAGTTTCGTGACCGTCCGGCGAGCGGCCTCCTCGTGCATGCGCCGTGCCTGCCCGGCGAGCTTCTTGGCCGCGTCGAGGGCACTCTGCGCGGCCTGCACGTCCTGCTCGGCCGCGATCTGGCGGGCCTTGGCGTGCTGCGCGTTACGGGTGGCGCGGCGGACCTCGGACTCGTCCGGCTTGGGGACGTCCTTGCCGCCGTTCTTGGACGGGTCGTACGAGTCGGTCTTCTCGGTCGCCGTCCGCACCCAGTCGTTGGCTCCGGACAGGGCCGTCTGCGCGGTGGTGAGTTCCGCGCGTGCCTTCCGGCCGTCCCGCAGCGCCTTGTCGGCCTTGTCCTGCGCGGTCTCCAGGTCAGGCCAGAAGGAGGCCAGGGCATCACCGGCCAGGTCGTAGGACTTCTTCAGCTTCCGCAGCTTCTTCGGTGCGTCCGCGAACTCCTCCGCGAACACGTCCGCCGTCTTGCCCGCCCAGGAGAGGATCTCGTCCTCCTTGGCGATGCCCTTCAGATCGCGCAGGGCATCGGCGACGTCGTCTGCGAAGTCGTGCAGCGTTCCGGCGAGTTTGCGGACGCGCTGGGGATCGCCCGGGGTCGGGTCCCCGTCCAGGTCGAGTATGTGCCAGTCGGTCGGCCTGTGTGACTCCTGGGTTCCCCCCGTAACACCCGCAACGGCCCGTAAGAGAGCGGGAGTCGAACCTATCGCACGGCTGGTCGAGGGAAGCAGGCTTGATCGGCTCCGCGCCTGGCGGGGCCGACGGTGCGGCCAAGTGGGCCGCGTCCGCTCAGCGGTTGATCGACTGGATCTCCTGGACGTTCATGTCCTGGGTCGTCTCGAAGGTGCCGTCGGGCAGGTCGTCGCCGGTGCCGTCGGAGCCTTGCCAGGTGATCTGCCAGGTGACGCCGGCGGAGAGCTGGTAGGGGGTGCCGTCGGTCGCGCGGAGGTAGCGGATGCCGCACGGGGGCGTCCTGTCGGCAGCGCCCTTGGTGTACGGGGTGCCGATGGAGCCGTCGTCGTTGATCTCGCAGTCGCCGGAGGCGGGGAAGACCTCGGCGTCCTCGGTGCCGGGGTCCAGGTGGAGGGCGACCGGCTTGGCCGTGGTCTCCGCCCACAGGCCCGTACCGGGGAGCTCCGCGCGGACCTTGACGTCCTTGAAGGTGCCCTTGTCCAGCCAGACCCAGGTCGGGAGGTTCACCGTCGACTTGGCGGCCGGCTTCAGCTCGACCTCGGTCTCGGGGACCTTGACCTTGTCGTAGGCGTAGTCGGCGAGGGTTTCGGCCGTGGGGGCGTTGGGAACCTTGGGGATCTCACCGGCGTCCTGCCAGAACATGAGCCTGCTGCACAGTGATGTGTCATCGATCCCGGTCACGTTCGGGGCCACTCCGCGCCAGAAGTAGCCCTTCTTGCCGAGGTTGTAGTTCTTGTAGCCCTTCACGGTCGCGGGCTTCGTGAAGATCGTGGTGGCGTCCTTCTCGTCCCTGAAGTGGTCCGTCCAGAGCTCCGAGCCGTACCAGCCGTCGCGCAGACCGGCATCGCCGCTGCCGTCGTTCTCCGAGAAGTCCTTCAGCTGTTCGGGGGTGAAGACGGGCTCGTACCAGCACGGCGGCGGCTTCCAGTCGACGTCCGCCGACGCGAGGGTGCCTTGCCTTCCGCCGGTGGGGCCGCTCGTCCGGGTGATCTTGATCCGGGACTGCGAGGCGGAAGCGGACAGTTCCCCGCTGGCGTCGGAGCCGCCTCGGACACCGTTTCCCATGCCTCCGAAGGCGCCTGCCGGCGAGGAGCTCAGCAGTGCCACGACCAGTGACGTGGCGACCAGGGGTATCGCTCGGAACGTCGCCCTCACCGGGAGCACTTCCCTCGCTCACCGCGCACCGACGAGTTCTGCCACACGCCCTGCTCGTTCTTCGTCAGGGAGACCGAGTAGCTGACGAAGGGGTTCGTGCCTGCCGGATTCCCCTCGACCTTGCCGGTCTTGCGGTTTCTGGTCTTGGCGTCGCTCTCGTCCGTGCAGTAGCTGAGCGCTGCTCCCCGGCCGTTCTTGGCCATGACGACCTTGGGGCCGAAGGCCGGGAGCTTGCCGATGACAGTGAGGTCCTTGTCCGTGTAGGACTTGATCCACTGCTTGGTCATCCCGCGGACACCCTTGGTGTCGTAGAAGCTGACGGCTTCACTGTCGGGGTCGTTGGCGATGATCGCCGCGTAGCCGGCCCGGACCTCTTCCTTCGCGTCATCGAGCACCGCCTGCTCCACCGGATCACTGCTCGTCCAGTTCTCGAAGGTCAGCTGGAAGCTGCTCGGGAGCTTGATCACCGGGCGCTTGACGTCGGTCCCCGCGGAGGACGACGCCGATGCCGACGGGCTGCTGGAGCTGTCGCCCGCGCCCTTGATGTCGTCCGATGACGAATCGTCGCCCCCGCCACAGGCGGTCAGAAGCAGCGCCGCCGTCGTGGCGAACGCTGCGGCAGTGGTGGTCAGTGCGCGGCGGGCCACAGTTGATCTCCCCCGTAGTTTCGGTGTACGCGACAGGGAACGAAGCTATCAGGGGCTAGTGGCGTCCCCCTGAACGACCTTGAGGGATTGTGTGGGGCACGTGGCGAGCCCGCGTGGCAGTTGCGAAGGGGGAGTTCCTGGTCGCGCGGGTGCCGGGGCAACTGTCCCCGGTTACAGGGGCAAACCGGACTTCACTGGCGTTCCCTTCCTCCGCCCTTCGGCGACCCCGGTAGGAGTCCATAAGATCTCTGTAGGCTCAGCACACCCCTCACTTCACACTCGACCCCAGGACACCCGCCATGCCGCGACGCCGCACCTCAAGCTCGTCAAGCTCGACGGGAAGTACGTCGGGAAGTACGACGGGGACCACGGCCGCCCCGCGGAACCGGACCCCGCAGCCCGTGCGGATCCGGCGGCGGTCGTTCGGGGACTTCGTGAAGGCGTTCCTCGCCTTCCTCGCCCTGGCCGTACTGCTCGTCGGCGTGCCGGGCGCGCTGGCCACGCAGATCGGGTGGCCGCTGCCCAGCGGGGTGCCCAGTTTCGACTGGCTGCAGCAAGAGATCACCGTCCACACGTTCCTGAACATCCTCACCGTCATCGTGTGGCTGGCGTGGGCGCAGTTCACGGCGTGCGTGCTCGTGGAGATGAAGGCGGCTCTGTCGGGCGTCGGCGTGCCGGGCCGGGTGCCGGGTGCGGGGCCGAGTCAGCTGCTGGCGCGCCAGCTCGTCGCCGCGCTGCTGCTCGTCGGCGCGACCGCCGCCAGCTTCACGCCCGGGCTGTCACAGCTCGGGAACGCCTACGACGCCAACCAGAAGCCGACCGTTGCGGCCGCCCAGGCCACCCCGGGCATCTTCGCCCAGCAGCAGGAGCAGGCCTCCGGCGCCGCGGCGGCCCTCGCCGAGCAGGCGTCGCACGCCGCCGCCCACGCCGACGCCGGCGGCAGCACCGCCAAGCAGGGCGACACGAAGTACTACCGGATCCAGCCGCCCGAGGGGCGTCACCACGACTCCCTCTGGGAGATAGCCCAACGGCACCTCGGTGACGGGCGCCGCTACAAGGAGATCTTCGAGCTCAACAAGGACCGCGTGCAGCCGGACGGGTCCAAGCTCTCCGAGGCCAGTCTCATCCGGCCCGGCTGGATCATGGAGATGCCGGGCGACGCCCGCGGCGGCGACCTCGTCGAGATGCCCGACGAGGCACCCAACGTGTCGCCGGACGTGCAGCAGCAGATCAGCGACTACGCCCGGACCGGGGACCACGCCCAGGGCGGCGGCGGCTCCGGCGCCCAGGGGGGAGGCTCTGGAGCTCAGGGCGGCGGACACGAGCACGCCGGTGGCGGTGGACACGAACAAGCCGGTGGCGCCACCCAGGTGTCCGTCCCCGACCAGCAGCGGCCCGCCCCCGACACCGGGCACCAGCAGGCCACCCCCGTCGGCGCCGAGTCCGACAGCTCCTTCGGTCTCCCCGAAGCCCTCCTCACCGCCCCCCTGCTCGCCGCCGGTCTCCTCGGCGCCCTGGGCCGGCGGCGCCGGCAGGCGCTGTGGCAGTCGGCGTTCGGGGCCGTCGGCGGCCGGCGCGGCATGGAGCCGCCCACCCCGAGCGGTGACGCGCAGGACGTCCAGGACGCGCTGCTCGTCGGTGCCGACCCCGAGGGCGTCCGGCTGCTCGACCGCAGCCTGCGCGGCCTCGCCGCCGCCCTCGCCGAGGAGTCGCGCGCGCTGCCGGTCGTCTACGCGGCCTGGCTGAGCAACGGCGACCTGCACCTCCAGCTCGCCCAGCCCGCCGGGAAGCCCCCGGCCCCCTGGCAGCAGGGCCAGGACCAGACGTTCTGGATGCTGTCGCGGACCGACGCCGAGCGCTACGAGGACGTCGACACCGCCGCGCCCTACCCGGGTCTCGTCAGCCTCGGCACGATGGACGACTCGCGGCTGCTGCTCAACCTGGAGGCCGTGCCCGGCATCGTGTCGCTGAGCGGCCGGGAGGCCGACCGGGCCGCCGTCTTCGCGTCCGTCGCCGCCGAGTTGGCGACCAACGGCTGGTCCGACCGCATGACCATCACCCTCGTCGGGTTCGGCGAGGACCTCACCCCGCTCGCCCCGAACCGGATCCGTCACCTCGAGGACATCGAGGCGCTCGTCGAGACGATGGAGGCCGAGACGCGGCAGCGGCGCGGAGCGCTCGGCGCCGCCGGGCACGACTCCGTCCTCACCGGACGCACCGGGCCCGCCCAGCACACCCGCTGGGCCCCGCACCTCGTCCTGCTCGCCGCCCAGCCGTCCGCCGAGGACGCCGTCACCCTCGCCGAACTGGCCGCCGACGCGAGCCGTCTCGGCATCGGCTACCTCGTCGGCACCGAGACCGGCGATCTGCCGGGCGCCGCCTGGGAGATGGAGATCACCGGCGAGGGCAAGCTGCTCGCGCCGCTCCTCGGGCTCGAACTCGACGCGCAGTTGCTGCCGGTCGCCCAGCAGCGGGCCGTGGTCGAGCTGTTCGTGGAGGCCGACCCGGAGCGCGAGAGCGACGGGCCCGCGACCACGCCGCCGTTCCTCGTCGACATCAGCGAGCAGGGGCGTCCGGCCGTGTACGCGCGGCTCGTCGGACCGTACGAGATCATCGGCCTGGACACCCCGGACGGGGAGCGCAGTGCCCTGCTGCACGAGGCGCTCGCCCTGCTGCTCCTGCACCGCGAGGGCGTCCACCCGCGGGTGCTGTCCTCCGCGCTGTGGCCGCGCGGCGTCACCGACGACGTGCGCAGCGCGCTGCTGGACCGGCTGCGGATCTGGCTCGGCACCGACCCCGACGGCACGCCCCGCCTCGGCAGGGACGCGAGCGGGCGGCTCACCCTCGCCAAGACCGTCGTCTCCGACCTGGACGTGCTGCGCTCCCTCTACCACGAGGCCACGCAGGGCAAGGGCGTCGACAGCCGGGCCGTGCGCGGGCGGCTGCTCACCGACGCACTGGTGCTGGTGCGCGGGCCGCTGCTCGCCGACCGGCCCGAAGGGCGCTACCGGTGGCTCACCCACGAGATCGTCGACGCCCAGCTGCCGCTGCTCGTCGCGGACACGGGCCTCGCGCTGTGCGAGTTCCACATGGAGAAGAACCGCGCGGAGAAGGCGATCGAGGCGCTGAACGCGGCCCTGCGCACCGCTCCGGCCGACGAGCGCCTGTGGCACGAGCTGCTGCGCGCCACCCACTCCACCGGCGACTCGGAGCGGCTGACCGGACTCGCCACCGACCTCATCGGCCGCAGCGGGGCCCGCGGGCTGCCGCCGCGCACCGAGGCGCTGCTCGACGAGCTGCTGCCGACGTGGCGTGACGCGATCGCCGCGACGGGATGAGCATCTGGGTGCTGGTCGCCGCCGCCGCGCTGTGGGGCGCGGCGGCCGGAGCGCTGCTGCCGCGCGCGGCCTACCGGTTCTCGGCGCCCTCGGGTGAGGCATGGCGGGAGGCGTGCCCCGGCGGGCACGCCCTGGGCGGCTGGCTGGGGCGCGCGGCGTGCCCGGAATGCGCGGAGCGCGGATACGGGCCCCGTACGACCCCCCTGGTGATCGCCACCGCCCTGGTCTGCGCCGTCCTCGCCGCCGCGACCGGCACCCGCCCCGAGCTCGGCGTCTGGCTGCTGCTCGCCCCGGTCGGGGTGCTGCTCACGGTCGTCGACTTCCGCGTACGGCGCCTGCCCGACCCGCTCACCCTCCCCTTCGCCGCCGCCGCTCTGGCCCTGCTGGGCCTCACCGCCCTCGTCCCCGAGCACGCGGGCGTCTGGACGACCGCCCTGCTCGGCTCCCTCGCGCTGGGCGGCGGCTACTTCGTCCTGTTCCTCGTCAACCCCGCGGGCATGGGCTTCGGCGACGTCAAACTCGCCCTCGGCGCCGGTGCGGCCCTCGGCTGGTACGGCTGGCCGACGGTCATGCTCGGCACGTTCGCCGGCTTCCTCCTGGGCGCGCTGTACGGCGCCGCCCTGGTCGTCACCCGCCGGGCCACCCGCAAGACGGCCATCCCCTTCGGCCCGTTCCTGATCACGGGGGCGTACCTGGGGCTTCTCGTGGGTTCCCGCACGGCCTGACGTCCAGCCCGCCGAACCCCTGGCGTACGCTGGGCTGGTCCGTCCACAACCCTTACGAAAGGGACGCCCGGTGACCGAGAAGGCCGACCTTCAGCCCATCCTCGACCGCGCAGCCGCCGGTGGGCGGATCACCCCGGACGAGGCTCTCGTGCTGTACCGGGACGCCCCGCTGCACGCGCTGGGCGCCGCCGCCGACGCCGTACGCCGCCGCCGGTACGCCGGGACCGAGCACATCGCGACGTACATCATCGAGCGCAACATCAACTACACGAACGTGTGCGTCACGGCGTGCAAGTTCTGCGCGTTCTACGCCCCGCCGAAGGCCAAGGACAAGGGCTGGACGCGCGACCTGGACGACATCCTGCGCCGCTGCGCGGAGACCGTCGAGCTGGGCGGCACGCAGATCATGTTCCAGGGCGGGCACCACCCGGACTACGGCGTGGAGTACTACGAGAAGCACTTCGCGGCGATCAAGAAGGAATTCCCGCAGCTGGTCATCCACAGCCTGGGCGCCTCCGAGGTCGAGCACATGGCCCGGATCTCCAAGGTGAGCGTGGACGAGGCCATCCAGCGCATTCACGCCGCCGGCCTCGACTCCTTCGCCGGCGCCGGTGCCGAGCTGCTGCCCGAGCGGCCCCGCAAGGCCATCGCCCCGCTGAAGGAGTCCGGCGAGCGCTGGCTGGAGATCATGGAGATCGCGCACAACCTGGGCGTGGAATCCACCTCCACCATGCTGATGGGCACCGGCGAGACCAACGCCGAGCGCATCGAGCACCTGCGGATGATCCGGGACGTCCAGGACCGCACGGGCGGCTTCCGCGCCTTCATCCCGTACACGTACCAGCCCGAGAACAACCATCTGAAGGGCCGCACGCAGGCGACGCTCTTCGAGTACCTGCGGATGATCGCCATCGCGCGGCTGTTCATGGACAACATCGCCCACATCCAGGGCTCCTGGCTGACCACGGGCAAGGAGGTCGGGCAGCTCTCCCTGCACTACGGCGCCGACGACCTCGGCTCGATCATGCTGGAGGAGAACGTGGTGTCGTCGGCCGGTGCCAAGCACCGGTCCAACCGGATGGAGATCATCGATCTGATCCGGAAGGCGGGCCGGGTGCCCGCCCAGCGCGCGACCACCTACGAGCACCTCGTCGTCCACGACGACCCGGCGAACGACCCGGTCGACGACCGCGTCGTCTCGCACATCTCCTCCACGGCCATCGAGGGCGGCACGGCTCACCCCGAGCTGAAGCTGCTGGCGCCCAACTGACCCGGCCGCGCTGACGATTCGACCGTGCTGACGATTCACGCCGCCCCGCTGGTCCTCCCGGCGGGCGCGGCACCCGGCATGGACGCACCCGGCATGGACGCACCCGGCATGGGCGCACCCGTCGTGGACGGCGCCGTGGCGGTCGACGGTGACCGGGTCATCGCCGTGGGGCCCTACGACGAGGTCGCCGAGGACGCGCCCGGCGCGCGGGTGCGGCGCTGGCCCGGCGTGCTCACCCCGGGCCTGCGCCAGTGGCACCCGCTGTGGCTGCTGCGCCAGTGCTACCACCCCGACCCCCGTGAGGCCGACGAGCTGGGCGAACAGCCCTTGTGGGGCGAGCGGCTGGCCGCCCTGGGCGACCTCACCGAGGCCCGCTGGTCGGGCAGTGTGCGGCGCGGTGTGCAGCGGATGCTGCGCTACGGCACGACCGCGGTCGCCTCACCCGGCGCCCGCTTCCGCGATCCGGTGGTGGCCACGGCCGTCGCCCGCTCAGGTCTGACCGTCGTGGGGACCGCTGGGGCTCCCGGAATGCTGCTCGGTGAGCGGCCCGACCTCGACCCGTTCGCGGAGGGGTACGACCTCCCGGGCACGGTCCACGGCCCGTTGACCGTGGGCGGCCGGGCCGACCTGGCCGTGTTCGACGTGCCCGACGAGGCGGCCCTGCGCGAGCGCGGCGCGGCGACCTGTGTGGCGACCGTGCTGGCGGGCCGGCTGGTGTACCGGGCCCGCTGACCGGGCCGACTGGTGTACCGGGCCCGCTGACCCGGCCCCCTGTTCCACGGCCGGCTCAGCCCGCGAAGGCCTTCCCGAACGCCCCCGGCCCCTGCGTCACCCCGCTGCAATTCACCGCCGCCTTGGACGACTTGGAGCCGTCCGCGCACTGCCGGTCCCGGGCCGTCGACCACATCGACACCCAGGCGATGCCCTTCTCCTCGGCGAACTCCCGCACCTCCGCGGCGTCCCCGAGGGTGAAGGTCTCGTTGCCGACGTCGTTGACGCCGATCATCGAGGTGAGCGCCATGCCCTGCCAGGCGGTCGCGTCGGAGGTGCCGAAGACCTTCTTCAGCTGGGTGTGCGCGGCCTTTGCGGAGGTGAGGGCGTAGCCGCCCATGTCACCGTCGTAGGAAGAGCCGTAGTTCATCGTCATGAGGTTGACGGTGGAGACCTGCACGCCGTTGTCGTTGGCGGAGGCGAGGAGCGCCAGGCCGTCCTTGTCGAGGCCCGAGGGCATCACCGGGAGCGTGAACGAGACCTGAAGGCCGGTCCGTTCCTCCTGCAACCGTGCGATCGCCTTCGAACGCAGGGCGACGGACGCGGAGTCGGAGAGCTCGTCGCCCTCGATGTCGAAGTCGGCGAGGGTGGTGCCGGCCGCGTCCAGGGCCTTGCCGTACGCCGCCGCCAGCTCCGCGGCGCTGTCGCAGTTCGCCGCGAGTTCCCTGCCGGAGGCGCCGCCGAAGGAGACCCGGACCCGGCCGCCGTCCGCCTTGAGTTTCGCGATCCGGGAGGTGACCTTCGCGTCGCCGATGGCGTGCGTGCCGTTCCAGCGCGGGGTGCAGGCGTCGCCGTCGGCTATGACGAACGCCAGGTTGTACGTCCTGGGGGAGCCGGCCGAGTCGGTGCCGGCGGCCTCGGTGGCGCTGACGTACGGGGCGTACGAGGTGCCGGCCGCGGCCGTCGCCGTGGGAGACGCGGCGGACGTCGGCGCCCCGGTGGCCGGAGGGGCCGCGTCGCCCTGCCCGGAGCATGCGGCGGTGGCGAGGGCGAGCAGACAGCCCAGCCCGGCCGCCGCCGGTTTCCGGTAACTCCTCATGACGTGCGCTCCCGTTCTCGTGAGGTCAGGGTAGGACAGGAAGTACGTTTCCCGGCAGCAAACGTCTCACGGTGTCGGTTGCGCGCGACGAGTTCCGCGGGCATTCCCGAGAACTCTCAGAGAAAGGACAGCTTCCGTTGTTTCTCATGGCTCTCTCACAAGAAAACCCGAGTTTAGTGCACATGAAGGCGCCCTACTGTCCGGGGAATGCATTCCGAGCCTGCCATCGAAAACCGCGCCCCTCGCGGTCGCCGCCGCAAACGCGGAAACGGGTCCGCGGAAGGTCCCGTGTTCGTTGATCGCGGGGTTCGTGCTGCTGTGCGGCTGGGTGGAGGACGTGGCGGCACGGAGGAAGCCGAGGCTCCTGCCCTGAGGACGTGCTGCAAGAATGGGCCCGTGACCCGCGCATCCCTGGACAAGCAGCCGCACGAAGTCGCCTCGATGTTCGACGACGTGGCGGCACGGTACGACCTGACCAACGACGTGCTGTCCCTCGGCCAGGACCGGCGATGGCGCAAGGAGGTCGCCAAGGCGGTCGACGCCCGCCCGGCGCAGAAGATCCTCGACCTGGCGGCGGGCACGGGCACCTCCTCGCTGCCCTTCGCCCGCACCGGCGCCTACGTCGTCCCCTGCGACTTCTCCCAGGGCATGCTCCAGGTCGGCAAGGAGCGCCAGCCCTGGCTGCCGTACACCGCCGGCGACGCGACGCGGCTCCCGTTCAAGGACGACACCTTCGACGCCGTCACCATCTCCTTCGGGCTGCGCAACGTGCAGGACACCGACGCGGGCCTGCGCGAGATGCTCCGGGTGACCCGGCCCGGCGGGCGGATCGTGATCTGCGAGTTCTCGCACCCGACGTGGGCGCCGTTCCGCACGGTGTACACCGAGTACCTGATGCGCGCCCTGCCGCCGGTCGCCCGGGCCGTGTCCTCCAGCCCCGACGCCTACGTCTACCTCGCCGAGTCCATCCGCGCCTGGCCCGACCAGCCCGCACTCGCCGAACGGCTGGGCAAGGCCGGCTGGTCGCGGGTGGCCTGGCGCAACCTGAGCGGCGGCATCGTCGCCCTGCACCGGGGCTTCAAGGCCGAGTGAGGCCGGGGTCCGCCGGCCTCGGGCCGGGACCTGTCGGCCCTAGGGCGAGCTGAGGACCATGTAGGGATCGCCCGGCTCGTC